>JAFTPH010000048.1 GCA_017463365.1 Bacilli bacterium | reverse complement strand
ATGGTCCTATAGAAGGTATAAATTCAAGAATTAAAACAATTATAAAAAGTGCTAATGGTTTTAAAAATTTTAGACGTTTTAGAAATAGAACTATTTATTCAATAAATAAAAATGTTCCTATAAAGTACAAACCAATAAAAAATATTAAAAAATAATTTTATAATTTTGTGTGGTAAAAGCAGCTCCCTTTCGGAAGCTGCTTATTTACATTTATGACCCCAATCTTCTTTATAGGTATTAAAACCCCAAAGAAAGTTATAGGTGTTTTTCTATAAACCCCAATCTAAATTATAGGGCCCTTATTTTTGAAGAAATTCATTTGTTAATTTAATTATTTCTTTTTTAGTATTATTTAGATTATTGACATCAATCATAATGAATTTGACATTTTGATGATTTCGATACCAAGTCATTTGGCGTTTAGCATAATTTCTTGAATGTTGTTTTATTAAATTAATAGCTTCATCTAATGTTTGTTTACCATCTAAATAATCATAGATTTCTTGATATCCAATGGCTTTACTTGCTTGAAGAGATAATTTATCAGGATATAAAGATTTAACTTCTTCTAGTAAACCATTTCCGACCATTTCATCAACTCTCTTATTGATACGTTCATATAATATTTCTCGATCATCATTAAGAAAAATTAATAGAAAATCATAAATTGGTTGATCTTTTAAATTTCGATTTTCTTTATTTCCGCTTTCAGCAAGTTCAATAGCTCTTAAAACACGTTTACGATTATTTGGATGAATTTTATTGGCTGAGTCACTATCTAATTTTTCTAGAATTTTATGTAATTCTTCATTTGTATATTCATCGTATTTTTTTTCATCTTCAATGGATCTAGCATCTTCGGTAAAACGATAATCGTATAAAACACTATCAATGTATAATCCACTACCTCCAACAATAATTGGAGTTTTGTTTTGTTCATAAAAAGCATCAATTTTTTGTCGCACTAACTTTTGATAATCACAAATTGAAAAACTTGATAAAGGATCTAAAAAATCCATTAAATGATGAGTAATTCCACATCGTTCTTCAACAGTTGGTTTTGCTGTACCAATATTCATATATTTGTATATTTGATAGGCATCACCATTGATTAGTTCGGTATTAAGTTCTTTAGCTAGTTCAATAGACATTTTAGTTTTTCCAACACCAGTTGGACCAGTAATTACAATTACTTTTTTCATTAGATTACTCGCTTGAATAATTTTTCAACTTCATAGTTGGTAAACTTAATCATAGTTGGTCTACCATGTGGGCAAGTATAAGGCATTTCGCATTTGTCTAGATCAGTTAGTAATGATTTAACTTCATCTAATCTAATATGCATACCAGCTTTTATACTTTTTTTACAACTAAGTTTTTTTGCTAAAGAATCATACATAACACTTTTATTGATTGGTGCATCAATAACAATATGTTGAATTATATCATGGATAAATTCAGTTTCTAGACCATTTGGAATCCATGTTGGAATTGAACGAATAATAATAGTATTATTTCCAAACTCTTCTAATGTAATTCCCAAGTTTGTTAAGCTATCAATGTTTTCCATAATTTGAATTTTTTCTTTTACAGAAAATTCCATAGTTAGTGGAACTAATAAATCATAACAACTATGAGTTGTTTTAGCAAAATCATTGCTGATTTTTTCATACATTATTCTTTCCATAGCCGCATGTTGATCTAGTAGATATAAAGTATTTTCATCTTCTAATAAAAGGTAAGTTTCATGAAATCGACCAATAAAATTTAACTGTTTAAAAAATGAACGATTTTCAGTTTTAAATTTAATTTGTTCTATCTTTTTAGTTTCTTCTTGAATTTGTTCTTCTTCAAAAACAAAATCGTTTTTTAGCGTTTGAGTTGAAGAATTAGTCGTCTCATTTTTTTCATCCTCTTCAAAAAGGGCCCAGAGGTCATCAGAGGTATTAATTTTAGGTATTTCATATGCTAAATTTTCATCGTTTTCTAAATTATTGACAAAATCTTCAGTTTTTGAAATCTCTTCTTTTTTAAATTTTAATAGTTCTTGTTCTTTGATTGCTAAAGCAATTGTATTGGTAATTAATGCTTTTAATTTTAGTTCATCAGTCAATCTAATTTCAAGTTTAGATGGATGAACGTTGACATCAATTAGTGTTGGATCGACTTCAATAAACAAAGTTGTAATTGGATGTTTACCTGTTGTTAGAATTGTTTGATAAGCGTCATCAATTGCATAGATTAAAGCAAGGTTTCTAATAACACGACCATTAACGATAATTGTCATTGATGAACGATTGCTTCTAAATACTTCATTATTTGTAGTATAACCATAAATTTTGTATAGAGTATTTTGTCCTTCAAAATAAATTAGTGATTTTGTGATACTACTTCCGTATGCTTCCATCATTATTTCTTTAATTTCATTATTTCCACTTGATTTAAATAATTGTTTATTATTATTTGTCAATGTAAAAGCAATGTTAGGGTGTGATAAAGCTGATTTATAAAAATAATCAGTTATACTACTTAGTTCTTGGTAAATAGATCCTAAGTGTTTAAGTCTAGCTGGAGTATTGTGAAATAAATTTGATACTTCAACCATTGTCCCTTTCGGAAGACTGGCTAGTCCACTATTTATTTCTTTACCATAAGAATATAAATAATAGTATCCACCATTTCCTGTTGTTGAGGAAGTTATTCTTACTTCAGCAACACTTGCAATAGAAGGTAAAGCTTCTCCTCTAAAACCTAATGTTGTGATTTTAAATAAATCATTTTCATCATAAATCTTACTAGTTGCATGAGGTAGGATAGCTAAAGGGATATCTTCTTCTTCCATTCCGCAACCATTATCTAAAACAGTTATTTTTTTTAAACCACAATCAGTTAATTCAACTTTTATTTTGGTACTTCCTGCATCGATACTATTTTCAACTAATTCTTTAACTACACTTGCGGGACGTTCAACAACTTCCCCTGCAGCAATCAAATTGGCTAGTTCAGGACTCATTACATGAATTTTAGAATTGTTAATGTTATTCATAAATTTTATTATTCACCTAACTTTCCTTTTAATTCTGCTAATTTAAGTAAAGCTTCAATTGGTTTTAAATCATCCGTTGACAAGTTTTTAAGTTCATTTAAAACTTCTAATTCGTTTGGATCAACATTATTAATTATTACCGGTTTAGTGTAATTATTTTTAGATAATAAATCTGTTTCGTAACTATTACTTGTTTCTAATTTTTCTAAAATATCTTTTGCTCTTAAAGTTACTTCAAGTGGTAATTTCGCTAAGCTCGCAACATTAATACCATAGCTTTGATCAGTTGGTCCATTTATTACTTTATGGAAGAAAATAATATTTCCTTTTTCTTCTTTTGCTTCTACGTGAACGTTAAATAGACCAGGTAAACTTTGATCTAAAGTTGTTAATTCATGATAATGTGTTGAAAATAAAGTTTTTGCTTTAACATTGTCATGTAGATATTCAATAATTGATTGAGCAAGTGCCATACCATCAAAGGTTGCTGTTCCACGACCTACTTCATCTAGAATAATTAAACTATTGGTAGTAGCATTTTGTAAGGCATAATTAACTTCTAACATTTCCATCATGAAAGTCGATTGACCTGCGGAGATATCATCACTTGATCCAATACGAGTAAAGATTTGATCAAAAATTGGTAAAAGCGCTTTTGTAGCTGGAACGAAACATCCGATTTGTCCCATAATCGCAATAATCGCCGTTTGTCTCATGAAAGTACTTTTCCCACTCATATTTGGTCCAGTGATTAACATAATTAAATTATCATTGTACATTGTTAGATCATTTGGTACAAATGGGGAATCAGTTTCATTTTCGATTACGGGGTGACGTCCTTCAACAATTTTGATTTCTCCATATAAAGAAAATTTAGGACGAACATAATTTTCATTTTTTGATACTTTTGCGAAAGCATGAAGCATATCAAGTTCAGAAATTAATGATGCTGTATATTGAAGTCTTGCTGAATATGTTTTACAAACATCTCTAATTTTATTAAATAATTCTACTTCAAGTTGTAAAGTTCGTTCATCAGCTCTTAAAATTAAGGCTTCACGTTCTTTTAATTCTTCAGTTATAAATCTTTCAGAATTACTTGTAGTTTGTTTTCTAATATATCCTAAATCATCAGTAATTAAAGATAAATTAGCTTTTGTTACTTCGATATAATAACCAAATACTTTGTTGTATCCAACCTTTAAAGATTTGATTCCAGTACGTTCTTTTTCACGAATTTCAAGATTAGTTAAGAACACTTTATTAGTTTGACTAACTTCTTTAATTTTATCTAATTCTTCATGATAACCTGCTTTAATGATATTTCCATCTCTTAATAAGTATGGAGCATCTTCTTTAATTGATTTATCTAATAGTTCAAATAACTCATCGTAAGTTTCAATATTTTTTTCAAGTTTAGAAAAACTTTTTGTATTCCCTTCAACTAATAATTTTTTAATATTTGGTAAACTAGCAAGAGATTTCTTTAATTGTAATAAATCACGTGGTGAAAGATTTCCATAACTGATACGACCAACTATTCTTTCTAAATCATAGATATTACTTAATTCTTTATTTAAATCAGTAAGAAGGACTACTTGTTGAGTTAAGTCTTCAACTACTTGTAATCTTTCTTGGATTTTGTTGTAGTCAGTTAACGGATAAATAATACTTCGTTTTAAAAAACGTGATCCCATGGCAGTTGAACATTTATCTAATAAACTAAATAAGTTCTTTTTATTACGATTGCCATGTAATGACTCAATTAATTCTAAATTTTTAAGTGAGTTAGAATCTAATTTTAAGAAATCATCGTTAGAATATAATTTAAATGTTTTTAAGTGAACTAATACTCTTTTTTGAGTATTAATAATGTAACATAATAATCTTTTACATACACTTACTAATTTGTCATCTAAATCAGAAACTAAGTTATTTAAATAATCATCAATTTTTGTATTTTCTTCAAGAGATACTAAAATGTTAAGACGATTTTTTAAATAATCTCGATAAATTTTAGGAAATTTATCGCTAGTTACAATTTCTTTAATATTTAATTTTTGTAATTCATTATAGAAATAATCAATATGATTAGGTAAGACTGTTACATTTGTTTCACCAGTTGATAGATCAATATAGCAGAAAGCAAATCCTTCATCAATTTTTTCGACAGCTCCTAAATAACTATTGTCTTTTTCTGATAAATATAGTTCATCGACATTAGTACCAGGAGTAATAATTTTTGTAACTTCACGAGTTACAATTTTTTTATTATTTGCTTCTTCCATTTGTTCAACGATAGCTACTTTATAACCTTTAGAAGATAATCTTTCGATATAATTTTCAACCGCATGATGAGGTACACCACACATTGGAACACGTTCATTATTTGTTCCTGCATCTCTACTTGTTAATACAATTTCTAATTCTTTACTTGCAACTAAAGCATCATTAAAAAACATTTCATAGAAATCACCAAGTCTAAAGAAAACTAAAGTATCAGGATAATCTTCTTTTATTGTTAGATATTGACGCATCATTGGCGTGTATAAGTTTTTATCAATATTTTCGTACATATTTATCACCTTATCCATTATTATAACATTTTTTTCGAAAATTAGAAAGAATAAAGATTAAAAATAAAAAATGGCAGATTATCTGCCGATTGTAATTAGTATATATTTAAATGCATATGGTATTATTCTACATCAAGGGCTTTTTTTAAATCTTCAATATTAGTGTAACCTATTGAATTATCATTAGCTAATTTAATTCCTTCTTTTATTGCTTCGATAGTTTCTTGTTTAAATTCATTATTTGGTTGTTTTGAATTATGCATTAGATTCACCTCTTTATATTATTATAACATAAAAGATAAAAACTTCAAACACTTTTATAAAGCATTTGAAGTAATTTTTTTATTTATCTTTTTTTAGTTTTTCGACATTTGTTAATCTAACAACTACTGTCGATAATATACTGTTTACAAATAATTCAATTATAAAGTTTATACCAATAAATGATAAAAATAGGAAAGCTACAACATTTTGTCCAGCTGCAAATCCATCTAATAAATCATAATAGAATAGATATGCTGCTATAGCGAATAACCCTGTATTTACAATTGGAACAATAACTGATGCAACTACGGCTGCAACACTATTATTTTTCTTATATAACAGTTTGTATAAAATTCCTGATGCTAATCCGGCAATTCCCATTTTTAATACACAAACAAAGAACGTTGTGATAACTCCGTATTCCCAGAATAAAGCCATTGTGCTTGGGGCAACGAAAACTAAAACTCCACAAAGAGCTCCTAAAATAAATCCTGTTAGAGGTCCATAAATAACGGCTCCTACTACAATTGGAATAAGTGATAATGTGATACTAACAGATCCAAATTGAACGTAGTTGCTGAAAAGTTGTAACACAACTACTAATGCTCCTAATATCGCAATACCTGTAATTTTGTTAATTTGTAAATTTCTTCTCATTTTTCCTCCTCTTTAGGCTCAATCAATATGAGTCCCAATAGTAATAAAATTAAATTAATTAATCGATGAATTCAAATTCGTAATTTAGAATACGAACAGTATCACCATTTTTTACGCCTTTCTTGCGTAAGGCTTCATCTACTCCCATAGTACGAAGTTTCTTGGCAAATAATCTAGCGTTAGCATCAGTCGAAACATCAAGTTTATCAAATAAACGTTTGATGGCAGGACCTGTAACGTTAAATACACCATCATCTTCAAGGGTAATAGTGAATGGAGCTTCAGGCTCAACAAAATTGTATTCAACAACAACATCTTGAGGAGTAACGATTTCTTCTTCATCTTTTACTTCCTCTAACTTATCCGCAACCGCATATAATAATTCATTTAAATTATTTTTTGTTAAAGCAGAGATTGCGATAACGTTGTCGATACCTAATTCTTTTTTGAAGCGTTCTAAATTATCATCAGAACCTGGCATGTCCATTTTATTAGCAACAATAATTTGTGGACGTTTTAATAAATCTAAATTATAACTTTCAAGTTCTTTATTGATTTTTAAATAATCAGATACTGGATCACGATCTTCTTTTGCGCTCATATCTATAACATGAACAATAACTCTTGTACGTTCAACATGTTTTAAGAATTGAATACCAAGTCCGAGTCCTGTATGAGCTCCTTCAATTAAACCAGGTAAGTCAGCCATAACGAAACTTCTTCCATCCGGTACGGCTACAACTCCAAGATTTGGAATTAAAGTTGTAAAATGATAGTCAGCAATTTTTGGCTTGGCTTCGCTTACAACTGAAATTAAAGTGCTTTTTCCAACGCTTGGGAATCCAACTAAACCAACATCAGCTAACACTTTTAAGTTTAGTTCAATATTACGTTCTTCTCCAGGTTCTCCTTTTTCACAAATATCAGGAGCAGGGTGACGGGGACTTGCGAAAAACGCATTACCTCTTCCTCCTTTACCACCTTTACAAACAACGACTTCTTGGAATGGTTTAACGATATCACCGATAATTATATTTTTATCAACATCGATAATTGTAGTTCCAATTGGCACTTTAACATAAACACTTTTGCCATCGGCTCCAAATTTATCTTTGTTCATACCATTTTGTCCGTCTTCGGCTTTAATCTTACGATTATAACGGAAATCTAAAAGAGTAGTAAGTCCGCTATCTCCAACGAAGATAACACTACCACCTTTACCACCTTTTCCTCCAGATGGACCTCCTTTAGCTACATATTTTTCACGTCTGAAAGCAACAATCCCGTCTCCACCTTTACCGGCTTTAACGACAATTCTAGCTGTATCTACAAACATAAAATTCCTCCTTTTATGAAGATAAAAAGCACTTCAATTATTATGAAGTGCTAAATTTATTTTTCTATTCTTGTACAGGGTACACTGATGCTTGTTTTTTACCTTTACCAATAACTTCGAATTTTACGATTCCATCGATTTTACTGAATAAAGTATCATCGCTACCGATACCAACGTTTTTACCAGGATGTACTTTAGTACCTCTTTGACGATAAATAATTGATCCTGTAGTAGCAAATTGACCATCAGATAGTTTAGCACCTAAGCGTCTACCAATTGAGTCACGTCCGTTCTTAGTAGACCCAACCCCTTTTTTAGAAGCAAAAAATTGCAAATTAAATCTTAACATTGCGTGCCACCTCCTATTTGGGCTTATTTTATAATTATTTTAAGATTTTGAGGATATTGTTCCTCAATATTAATTAGAATGTCTAATAAATTTTGAATGATTAATAAAGATAATTTTGAGGTTTTATTTAATTTAAAATCAATTAAACCTTTATCTTCATTTTGAATTAATGTGTAATCTTCTTCATTTAATAATTTATCAAGAAGATTCAAAGTTGTAAAGACTGCGGTAGTAATTGAACTACATACAATATCTTCACCATAATTTCCATATTCAGCATGTCCACTAATTGTAAATGCATATGGTTTTGAGTTGTTTAAAATAAAACTCGCTTTTGTCATACTATGCTAATACGATTTCTTTAATTAAAACTTTTGTATAAGCTTGACGATGACCTTGTTTTTTACGATAGTTCTTTTTAGGTTTCATCTTGAATACGATGATTTTAGGGCTACGTCCTTGTTTTTCAACAGTAGCTACTACTTTAGCTCCTTCAACAACAGGAGTACCAACTTTACCATCAGCTAATAATACTTGGTCGAAAGTTACTTCTTCACCTACTTCAGCTTCAAGTTTTTCAACGTAAATTGAATCACCTTCTTGAACGCGGTATTGTTTACCACCAGTAACGAAAATTGCGTACATCTAATTTTACCTCCTTTTTAAAATTAATTAAACTAAGACACGCCATTGAGGTGTGATATTTCATCTTAAAACCTCTTTTGTGCGGTTGCTAGAATTCGCAACATTCATATTATACCACTATACACTATTTTTTGCAAGTTATATACAAATATTTTTATGATATATTTTTAGGTGTTTTTTTAATAGAAATTTCGTTAAATAAAGTGAAAATAATTATTAAGATACCTCCTAATATTTGAGGTAAAGTTATTGTTTCACTTAATAAGAAATATGATACAAGAATTGCTACTAGTGGATCAATATAACTTAGGATTGATACTTTTTGTCCTGATAGTTCTTTTAATGAACTAAAGTATAAACAGTAAGATACACCGGTATGAATTAAACCAATAATTAATAAGTAAATTAATTCAGAACCTTGTAAAGAAACAATATTAATACCACTTGTTAATAATACATAAGGGATTAAAACAATTAACGAAGAAATAAATTGAATAAAGGTTCTTTGAATACCATCAATGTTTTTAATAAATTTATTGATTAAAATAACAGTTGCATAAAAACATGCAGCGCCTAGACCTAATCCTATTCCTTTTAAATTAAGAGCTTCTTTTCCGATATTAGTAATTCCCATAACTAAAACTAATCCAATAGATGAAGCAATAAAACAAATAATTTGTTTTAATGTCATTTTTTCTTTAAATAAAATTGGACATAAGATCATAACAATTACTGGTGCAAAATAATAACTTAATGTTGCTACCGTAACAGTTGTATAGTTATAAGCTTCAAATAATAAGACCCAGTTTATTCCCATCGCAATTCCTGATAGAATTAATAATGGAATTTCTTTTTTTATTTTCTTAAACTCTATTTTTTGCTTTGTAATTAGTAAATATGTTCCTACCAAAATTATTGCCATTATCGCTCGATATAACGCAATTTCTCCGGATGCTAGAGGAACATTTCTAACAAACCATCCAAGAGTACCAAAGACAATCATTGAAATAATAAAGTAAGATAATGTTTTAATGTTTTTCATATAATCACCATGTCAAATTTTTTAGTTATTTTATCATATTATATTGATTATTTCAACAAATTAGTTGAAAAAAAGGATACAAAATATTTTGTATCCTAATTAGTTTAACCATTATATTCTGGGAAATATTCTTCTTTTGCCCAGTTTGGTAGATATTGAATATAGTTTCTAAATTGGAAAACTTTAGTTTCGTGAAGTTTAAAGTTTTCTTCGCCTGTAACTTTATTTTCAAAATCTTGTAATTCTTTATTCCAAACAGCTACTCCACCAGTTATTGATAAATCATAGTAACCTTTCATTGTTGTGCTTCCAGTGAAAGTGAAATCATTTTTACCATATGATGTGAATTTCATTGTCCCGTTTACCGCATTCCAATAAACATTTAAGTTTTGAGAAATATTAGGAGCTTTATAAATTCTTTCGATTGCTGCAGCAGCAGGGTGACCACTTGCTCCATTTAAATTATATGTTTTACCCTCTTGTGGACCGGTAGGAGCTACTTGATATTGGTTAGCTCTAGCTGCTGAAATTGCAACGGCTTTTGGATTTAAAGTATCTAATAATTCTTGTGAATTAGAACCATGTGAACCATGATGAGATGCTTTATAAAGAGTTACTTCTGGTAAATCTTCATTTTTTAATAATTGAGCTTCTGTAGCAGTTGTGATATCACCAGCCGTAAAGAATGAAAAGTTTTTATAATAGAATATTACAGCAAGTGAATGAGGATTTGAAGCACTTGTTTTTTCTGAAGTGATATAATTCCCAGTATTTAATACTTCAAAATAGAAATCTTCAGTTAAATAATATACATCTGTAGCTCCATTTAAATGATTAATACAATCATATGCAGAATGATATATCATGCCTTTAGGAATGTATTTGTTTCTTGTGGCTAGAACATTACCAGTACCTTGTCCACCGTAATCAATCATTAAAGAAATATCATCAACAGTTGATAAGGCATTAGCAATTCCATCAACGTGGTCTCCATCGCTATGTGATACCATAAATAAATCTAAACGATCATCTGCACAATATTGAGTTAATACTTTATTAACGTAATTTCCATCATATTCAAATCCGGCATCAATTAACACTTCAACATTACCTTTTTTAATAAAGATTGAGTCAGCATAGATATGTTGCATTTCAATAAAGTATACTTCAATTGGCTCATCTTCTCCTTCATTTCCAAGGAAAATAGGATCATCTTTTGATAAACCACTTCCAACTCCTATTTGTTCTACTTTAGTTGAGGCATTTATAAAAACACTATCATTTAAATAAGGTGCATCTTTTACTGAAACTGTAATTACAGCTTGCCCTTTATTTAAAACTTTTACATTACCATTGTTATCAACTAAAATAATATTTGGATTTGAGCTTTCCCAAACAAGAGTTGTTTTTAAATTATCATTAATTTGGGTATTTAATGTAAATTCATCATTTACTAAAACTTCTAATTCTTCAATTAAAACTTCATCTTTTATAATTTCAATACTATTAATTTGTGTTGAACTATTTTGTGAACAACTAGTTAATAATAGTAAGAAACATATTGTTAAGATTCCAATAAATTTCTTCATTTTAGAACCTCGTTTATTTCATTAATTTAATATCGTCAATATTAACTCTTCGTCCTGAATTTTCAACGATAACGATTGCTACACGTTTTACACCTTCTGGTAAATTAATACGATATGTTTGCATTGTTTTAGAATCAACAGTAATTACTTCTTGACATGCTGTCCATGTTTTACCACTATCAAGTGAATATTCAATCATAATTTGGATACCTAATGCATCATTACCATAAACAGCAGTGGCAAATTCTACAACATTATATTCATCATCATTTTGAATTTCGATACGACCAGTTGCATCTTTTGTTTTACCAGCTTGTGCTCTAATACCTAGTGTTCCATTATAGATATCATTTGTTGCTGCAGCGATTAAAGCGTTTCTTAATAACCAAGTATATTTTGGAGTTCCTAAAGTGACTGTTCCTTCTGCATAACCAGATTTAGATTCAGAGTTACCCCAAGAGTTTGGAGCTAGAGCATCTTCTAAATCTAAACTTGCTAATACTTCATAAGTAGCATTATCTGCCGCAAATACGATTACACTATAATTTTTAGTGCATGTTTCATTTTTATAAGTGAATGTTGCAGTTAAAGTAACAGTTACATTTTCAGATTTATGATTAATAGTTCCATTTGCTACATTAATTACATCACTATTACTTGTCCAACTAATTTTAACATCTGCAAAATTTGCTACTGATGTTGGTAAAATAATTTCATTAACTGAGAATGCAATTGAACTAGCAATTGTAACAGATTCAGCTGCTACATCTAATAGAGCTTTATCTGATAATTCAGCAAATTTTAAATTTTCTGCTTTAACAATTTGAATTTGAGGAGATGGTGCACCATATCCAAAGGCAGTCATAATACCAACAAATTCGAATTCCATACCTTCTACTGCTGCTAATACTTTTTGATTAATTGCAGCAAATTCTTCTGCTGTCATATAAGATGGATCTACACGGAAGGCAATTTCTTTTCCATTAATTGCTGCGTAGAAACTATATGCTTTTGTATCATTTACATTTGCATTTTTAAATACAGCTTTGGCAGTTACAAATGATGAATGGAAAGTAGACATTTCCTCTAATGATGTAACATCTTCAGTTGTTATTTTATTTGTTGTGTATGTAATATTTTCTTTAATTTCTTTACAATATTCAACATTTACAATTTCATTTAAACCACGGTAGTATTTTTTGAAACCACCAATTTCGTAAACTTTACCTAGTTCCACTGGGAAACTTGAATAGTTTTGAGCATAAATATAGTAACCTTTAGTTCCATTTTGAATTAAGTATGTAACAGTATTTTCATTTAGAGGATTGACATGAGTTACAACCCCTTTAACTTTTAATGGAGTTCCATCTTCTGATGTCATGTATTCTTCATGACTTGCGAAATCCATATTATCCCAATCTTTTGTAACAGCTGGAGCATCAGCTTTTTCAAAAGTTAATGTGATTGTTGCTTTTACGTTAGGATATCCTTTAGCGTTAGCTGTTATAACAACACTACCTTCTTTTAAGGCAGTTACTTCACCACGTGAAACTGTAGCAACTTCTGGATCACTACTTGTCCAGTCTACTGATTGATTAGCTTCTTTTGGATTAACAGTAGCTGTTAATGAAATAGTTTCGCCAACTTTGCAAGTTGTTTGATTATTATCAGCTTGAATTGTGATGCTTTCTGGGTTAATTACAATTTCATCAGCTTCTTCAACAATTAATGAAAATTGTTGTTTAATATTAGTATTTGCTTTAGATGTAGCAACAATATTAACATTACCAATAGCAATTGCTAATACTTTACCAGTTTGATCAACAGTTGCTATACTTTCATTTTCACTTGACCAAACAACACTTTGATCAGCATTTTCAGGGAAAACTTTAGCAGTTAATTGTAAAGTTTCATTTACTTTAATTGTTCTTGCATTATTTGAACTAGAAATTGTTATACCATCAACATTTGATGAAGATGGTGTACAACTTGTAATAAGTCCTAACGATAAAAATAGGACAACTAGTAAGAATATTTTTTTCATTTCAATCACCTCTTATTTATTATTTTTAACGTCATCATTATAACATTCTAATTGTTTTTTGTCGAGTTAAAGTAACTTTAATTTTTTTAGAAACTAGATAAATATAAATTGAATTAGAATCATATAAATAGCTGTTCCACCAATAATACTTAATAATGTATTTTTCTTTAAAATATGTAAAATAAAAACACTTCCTCCCGCAATTAATTCAGGGAGTCCATAAGGGAAATTATTAAAAGTTACATCTTTAAAACAATAGACAACTAACATTGCCATTACGGAAAATGGTAGTACGTTTCCTAAATAAGTTATAATCTTTGGCGTTTCTTTTTTACCGTTAAAGATAATAAAAGGTAAAAAACGTAAAAGAATAGTAACTAAAGATACAATTACTATTAATAAAATAGCATCTAAATTATTCATTGTTTTTTACCTCCTTCTTCTTGTTTAATTCACTTGTAAGCCATAGAACTAAACTAATAATTAACATTGAAGGAATTAAAAAGTTTTCTTTACCAAAAATAATTAAGCAAATTATTGAGGTAACTAATCCTATGATTGATGGAAAATGATTTTTGGTTTTTCGCCATTGATCAACTAAAACAGTAATGAATAATGCTGTCATTGCAAATTCAATTCCCATAAAGTTTATTTTAATTAAATTACCAATTATTGCTCCTAAGATACTACCAACAATCCAATATATTTGGTTAAATAATGATACAAAGAATGCATATTTAGTGAAATCAACATTATCTGGGGTTTCACCATTACATACTAACGAATAAGTTTCATCAGTTAATCCAAATATAAGATAAGGTTTAAATAATCCTGTTTTTTTATATGGTTCAATCATCGTAATTCCATAAAATAAATGTCTTGCATTTACCATTAAAGTTGTTAGAGCAGCACTAATTAATGTTGCACCACCAGTTAATAAACTAATTGTTACATATTGCATTGAACCAGCGTAAATGAAGGTACTCATAGCAAGAACCCATATAAACCCATAACCACTTTTTTCAGAGATTATTCCAAATCCAAACCCTAATACTAAATATCCTGCCATGACAGGAAGTGATTTTATAAAAGAATGTTTAATAATTTGTCTCATATTTTCATCCTCTACTTTTTTATAAAATTTATTGGTATTATATCATAAAAAAATTAAATATTGATAAAAAAAGAGTAGTTTATCTACTCTTTAAGGTTTAATATTTAAGAAAATTACGATATAGAATATAACAGCTGTTAAAACAGTATAGATTACCATCGGTATTGCGTTCATTTTAATTAACTTACCTTCTTTTCCTACTGTTCCGATTGTTGCGCTTGCTGCAACAGCATTATTAATACAAACCATATTTCCAACAGCTGCTCCTACACATTGCATTGATAAAATAAATACAACAGGTATTTCTAAAACTAAAGCAGTATCAAATTGTAAATTTGAAAATAAATTCATTGATACAGTAGCTGATCCAGATACAAAAGCCCCTAATACTCCAATGAATGGAGAAATTAAAATATATAGTTCTTTACCTACTTTAGATAAAGCATTTGCCATTTCGACCATCATACTTACATCTTCTGAATTTTTAAACTTTAATACTTCGACTAATGCAAGTCCAAATAATAAAGCTAGTGCTGCACCTGATACTTGTTTAATAGTATCTTTCCATGATTGTTTAATTTTTTCTTTATCCATTTTATGCATAAAATTAGTAATTATGGCTACTAAAATAAAGAATGTTCCTGGTAAATAAGCCCATTTTAAATTCCAATCTAGATTCTTAAATCCTAGTATGTTATTAATATTAATGACAAATGGGAAAGTATTTGATAGGAAATCTTTAATACCTAATTGAGGAATTCTTGTTAAAACTAAAATTAAAGCTACTAATAAATATGGAATCCAAGCTTTTGTTAAAGACATCTTCGATTCTGCAATTGGTGATACTTCACTACTAGCTTTCCAATCATCATTCCAATTATTAGGATCACCAAAATCCCATGTATTCTTAGGAACTAAAAATCTTTTTTTAGCAGCAATAACTGTTAAAGCTATTGAAACTAAGGCCCCAATTAAAGATGCAAATTCATAACCAATAAAGGTTGCTGTTAAAAACATTGGTATTGAAAATGATAATCCAGTAAATATCGCAAAAGGCGCTGCTTCTATTGCTGGTTTAATTGATTTTTCTTTACTGAAAAATTTAGTTGTCATTATTAAAACAATTAATGGTAAAAAGGTACTTATGATCGCATGAGGTAATGCTGTCCAAAATGAAAAGTGTTCTGTAAAGATTTCATTCCCTGAAAGGCCTAAAGCATTTAATGCAGATGTAATTGGCGTTCCTACGGCTCCAAATGAAACAGCTGTTGAATCAAATACTAAAGCAATCATTGCGGCAGCCATTGGTGGGAATCCTAAACTAACCATTAATGGTCCGGCTAAAGCTGCTGGGGTTCCAAATCCTGCAGCGGCTTCAATGAACGAACAAAATGAAAATCCAATAATGCACGCTTGTACGCGTTTGTCTGGACAAATATTCATAAATCCACGATTGATGCTCGCTGTTGCGCCTGAAGCTTTTAATGTATTCATTAAGAGAATGGCCCCTAAGATAATAATTAATACATCTATCGAACTAAGCATTCCAAATAACGAACTAGCTAAAATAGCAATAATATCAATATCCCAAAATACTAAAGCAAAAATACTTGCTAAAATCCAGGATATTAATAAACACCATTTAGCTGGCCAGTTAAAAACCATCATTAAAATTAAAGTTAATAATATTGGAATAAAGGCTAAAAGTGCTAACATATTTTTCCTCCTATATCTTCTTATTAATTATATTAAAAATATTATAATAAGTCAAATTTTTAAAAAATAAAAAGGATAAGTGAAAACTTATCCTTTAGATATTAAATTAGTTTCTAGGATTTTTGATGTTAGCTTGTGCAGCAGCTAAACGTGCAATTGGAACACGGAATGGTGAACAAGAAACATAAGTTAATCCTAATTTATGGCAGAATTCTACAGATGATGGATCTCCACCATGTTCTCCACAGATACCAAGTTTGATGTCAGGTCTTGTTTCTCTACCTAATTCAACTGCCATTTTCATTAATTTACCAACACCAGTTTGGTCAATTTTTGCGAATGGATCGTTTTCATAAATCTTAGTATCATAGTATGAATTTAAGAATTTACCAGCGTCATCTCTTGAGAATCCGAATGTCATTTGTGTTAAGTCATTAGTACCAAATGAGAAGAATTCAGCTTCTTTTGCGATTTCATCAGCAGTTAAAGCAGCTCTTGGAATTTCGATCATTGTACCAACGTGGTATTGTAATTCAACACCTTCATCAGCAATAACTTTATCAGCAGTTGTAGTTACGATATTCTTAACATATTTTAATTCTTTGATTTCACCTACAAGTGGAATCATGATTTCAGGAACGATCTTAACGTTCTTTCTTTGAGATACAGCGATAGCAGCTTTAATAACCGCTCTTGTTTGCATTGCTGCAATTTCAGGATAAGTTACTGCTAAACGGCATCCACGGTGTCCCATCATTGGGTTGAATTCATGTAATCCTTCGATGATAGCTTTGATTTGTTCTACTGTTTTACCTTTAGTCTTAGCTAATAATTCGATATCTTTTTCATCGGTAGGAACGAATTCATGTAGAGGTGGGTCTAAGTAACGAATAGTTACTCCATGACCTTCCATAGCTTCATAAAGCATTTCGAAGTCACCTTGTTGCATTGGTTCAATCTTAGCTAATGCAGCTTCTCTTTCTTCTACTGTATCAGAACAGATCATTTCTCTGATTGCAGCAATTCTATCTGCTTCAAAGAACATATGTTCAGTACGGCACAATCCAATACCTTCAGCTCCTAATTCTCTAGCTTTTAATGCATCTTTTGGAGTATCAGCATTTGTTCTAACTTGTAATACACGGTATTTGTCAGCCCATCCCATGATACGTCCGAAGTCACCAGCAACTGTAGCTTCTACTGTTGGCATAATACCATCATAGATTTTACCAGTTGAACCATCTAAAGAGATTGCATCTCCTTCATGATAAGTTTTACCAGCTAAAGTGAATTGTTTGTTTTCTTCATCCATAGCGATTTCTGAGCATCCAGATACGCAGCAAGTACCCATACCACGAGCAACTACAGCAGCGTGAGATGTCATACCACCACGAACTGTTAAGATACCTTGAGCAGCTTTCATACCTTCGATATCTTCTGGAGAAGTTTCTAAACGAACAAGAACAACTTTTTCTCCTCTTTCAGCCCAAACTTTAGCATCTTCAGCAGTGAAAACAATTTTACCACATGCAGCACCAGGTGATGCAGGTAATGCTTTACCGATAGGAGTTGCATCTTTTAATGCTTTTGCATCAAATGTTGGGTGTAATAATGCATCTAAGTTACGAGGGTCAATCATTAATACAGCTTCTTCTTCAGTTCTTAAACCTTCATCAACTAAAGCACAAGCAATTTTTAATGCAGCAGCAGCTGTTCTCTTACCATTTCTTGTTTGTAACATGTATAATTTTTTATCTTCAATTGTGAATTCCATATCTTGCATATCACGGTAGTGATTTTCAAGAGTATTACAGATTTCAACGAATTGTGCATATACTTCAGGCATTACTTCTTCTAATTGAGCGATAGGTTGTGGAGTTCTAACACCAGCAACTACGTCTTCACCTTGAGCGTTCATTAAGAATTCACCCATTAATTTCTTTTCACCAGTAGCTGGATCTCTTGTGAAGGCTACCCCAGTACCAGAAGTTTCACCCATGTTACCGAATGCCATCATTTGTACGTTAACAGCAGTTCCCCAAGAATAAGGGATATCATTGTCACGACGATAAACGTTAGCACGAGGGTTGTCCCATGATCTGAATACGGCTTTAACAGCACCCATTAATTGTTCAATTGGGTCAGTTGGGAATTCAGCACCAATTTTTTCTTTGTATTCAGCTTTAAATTGGTTAGCTAATTCTTTTAAATCTTCAGCTGTTAAATCAACGTCTTTTTCAACGCCTTTTTCTTCTTTCATTTGGTCAATTAGTTGTTCGAAGTATTTTTTACCTACTTCCATTACTACGTCAGAATACATTTGAATGAATCTTCTGTAGCAGTCCCAAGCCCATCTGGGATTTCCAGATTTTGCAGCTAAAGCTTCAACTACTTCTTCATTTAACCCTAAGTTTAAGATTGTATCCATCATACCAGGCATTGAAGCACGTGCTCCTGAACGAACTGATACTAATAATGGATTTTCTTTATCACCGAATTTCTTTCCAGCGATTTCTTCCAATTTAGCGATATTTTCTAAAATTTCATTTTGAATGCTTTCGTTAATTCTTTTTCCGTCCTCATAATATTGAGTACAAGCTTCAGTAGTTACAGTAAAACCTTGAGGAACTGGTAAACCAAGTTTAGTCATTTCCGCTAAGTTTGCACCTTTACCACCTAGAAGTTCACGCATATCAGCATTTCCTTCGCTAAATAAATAAACAAATTTGCTCATTTAGTGTTCTCCTTTTCTAATTATATTAATCGTTATAGGCATAATAAAAAGCCCTAACCACCGGGCTAATTATACCATTTTTTAACAATAAAAGCAAATAAAACAAAAATAATTTATTTCTGCTTATTTTTGGTTAAAATTACTTATTTTTGTTTCTTAACCATTTCCGCTAAAAAATTTACATCTCGATATCCAATTGCACTATCAACTGGTTTACCATTTTTCAATAAAACTAAAGTTGGAATGCTACTAATACGATATTCAGCCGCAAGTTCACTTTCTTCATCAACATCAATTTTTGCAATTGTAACATCATTTTTTAATTCTTCTTGTAGTTCTTCTAATACAGGAGCAAGCATTTTACAAGGTCCGCACCATGTAGCGAAGAAATCTACTAATACTAAACCTTCTTGACTGATTAATTCTTTAAATTCTTTTGTATTGTAATTACGCATATAATCACCTCTTTCACAAATATTATATCATTTTTTTATAAACTGATAAAATAATTTGCTTTAGAATTACAAATTATTAATTGTTTGATAATGTTTTAAGATCATATATTTACTTAATCTATAATCTTTAAAAGTTTTATATGATAAAAAACAAATAATTATATAATATCCATATAATTTGAAAATAAACAGTAAAATACTACAAATAACAATTGATATCATTGAGAGATAATACATACAATCTAAACTATATTCTTCATCAAAAAAAATATTAAACATATCATAAATAATTTTATATCCATCTAACGGATTAATTGGTAATAAATTAACCACAATCATTAAATAATTATATTGTACAATTATATTATTAACATCATTAGATAGTTTTATAACTTTAAATATCATAATTAATAATAAATTAATCATGATACCTGCTGAATTTATTAGTATTTTTTGATATGTTTTTTTGAATTGATAATCATCTAATTCAATTATTCCACCAATCATTGTTAGTCTAATTTTCTTAACTTTTATTTTAAATAATTTAGCAATCAAAATATGTCCAAATTCATGAAACATAATAACTACAAAAAAAATTATCAATTCTTTTAAAAAACCTCCAAATAATCCAATAAATAATATTAAGATTATAGAAGGATGAAAATTTATTTTATTCATTATTAATCATTGAAACGCTAAAACATTCATTATCTTTTTTAATTTCGATGGTAAAAGTATAATAATCTTTTATTTTAGGACTAGCTCCAATTATATTATTGGAGCTAACATAGGAATAAATTAAAACATCTATACTTTCTAAACCTCCATAGGTATATTCTAAATCATCTTCTGACTTAATTGTTACATAGTATAAATTATTGTTTTTTTTAATTTGAGTTACGATACCCGTATTAGCTGCAGCAACTCCATTAAAGGTACTGTTTTGAATATAATTAATACCATTTACATAATTAATTTTTTCATAATTTGTAACTAAATCTACTTCTAAATCATTATTTATATCATAAGCATGAGTAAATAAATTCATAATTGGTATGATATTTATATTTTTATTAATAAAATTGATATTAAAAAAATTATTTAATAATACTAAAAACAATAATATAAAGGAGCTTAAAAATATACGAATGTATAGTTTATCAAAGTAAGTTTTATCTTTTTTTATGCTTTTACTTTTTTTGATACTTCTATTTTTTCTTTTTTTAAAGTTTTGATATTTTTTAAATTGTTTATGATAATTCTGCATAATATCACCACTTAAATATATGCAGAAAATAAATCTATTATGTTATAATATTTTTTTATTTTTCATCAAACTATAAAAGGTATAGCCAATCACAATATGATCAACTAAAACAAACCCTAGCATTTTAGCTTGTTTATTTATTATATCCGTAATTTGAATATCTGCTTTAGATGGAGTTGCATCACCTGATGGATGGTTATGCACTAAAATAAAAGCCGATGCCGAAAGTTTATAAGCCCATTTAAAAATAATTTTACTGTCGATTAATGTTTGATTAACTGTACCAATTGATAATAATTTTTTATCAATTAATTTACCTTTAGTGTTTAGATATAAAACATATAAATGTTCTTCTTTGAGATTTTTTAGTTCATCTTTCATATATTCATATACTTGAAAAGCTTCATTAAAAGAAATATCATTTTTATCTAATTGATTAATTCTTTTACCTAATTCAATTGCTGAAAGAATGGTTATAGCTTTTGTTGTACCAATACCATCTATTTCTTTTAGCTCTTCTAATGACAAATCATTTAAATCTTGAAGTTTAGATATTTTAGATAAAATTAAATGGGCTGTTTCTAAGACCGAATATTTTTTTGAACCAGTTCTAAGAAGAATAGCTAATAACTCTAAAGTTGATACATTTTTTACCCCTTTTTCTAATACTCTTTCTCTTGGTCTTTCACTATTTGGAAGTTCTTTTAAAATCATTTTATCACCTACAAATATATAATACGCCAAACGTATTGATTTTACTTTTTCGAAAAAACACAATCCAATTAATTTGGATTGTGTTTTCTATTTAATATTTTTGGTCTAACTTCGCTTACAAAATATAGACTTCCAATAAAAATATTGAAATCATATGGGTTTTCAAAAACTTCATCAATTATTGAATCAATATCTAAATTTATTCTTTTATTTTGATGTTGTGAATATTCATATAATTCACTCGCATCACTATGTCTTTTATAAGTAAACGCTGTAAGAATGATTTCATCGAAATAAGGTTCTATTTCTGCGATCATCTTTTCTTTTTCTTTATCATCGCTACATGAAAAGATACAACGTTTTTTAGTATATTTTAAATTCTTAACAAATTCAGCAATTCTTGTTATACCATCAATGTTATGAGCCCCATCTACCACAATTAATGGTTGATTTGATAAAATTTCCATACGACCAAGCCATTTAGTATTTAATAAACCTTGATAGATGTTATCTGTCGTAATGTTAAATTTATTTTTTAATGTTTTAATTGTTTCAAGAGCGATAATCGCATTTTCTATTTGATGGTATCCTGATAGGGTGATTTGTAAATCCTTGAATCCTTGATAATCAAAACTTGAGCCATTAATATTAGAATAATGAATTACAGGAGATTTTGTTAACGGAAAATATCCTTCAGTTGTTACAGTTTCTAAATGTTTTTTCGCAACTTCAATTAAATTTTCATCTTTAATTCCCATGATTGCTGGAACATTAGTTTTAACGATTCCAAGTTTATTGGCTAAAATTTCTTCTAAAGTATTTCCTAAAACATTCATATGGTCATACGAAACATTGGTAATTATGGATGCGATTGGAGTAATAACATTGGTTGAATCCAATGTTCCCCCTATTCCCACTTCAACTATCACAACATCCAAATTCTCTTTTTCGCTAAAATAAACAAAGGCCATTAAGGTTGTAAATTCAAAAAAACTAGGATAGCTAATATTATCTAATTCTAATTGACTGTAAATATCGTATACTTTTTTAGCTAGTTTTAAAACTTCTTCATCAGAAATCATTTCTCCATTATAACAAATACGTTCATTAAATTTGATAATATATGGTGAAGTAAATGTTCCTACATTAATATGCGCATCTAGAAAAATATTTTTAAGATAACTAACTACTGAACCTTTTCCATTAGTTCCCGTTACGTGAATACTAGTAAACTTATCTTGAGGATTACCAAGTAGTTTACAATAATGTTTCATATTGTCTAGGGATGTTTTTTTGCTGAAACGTCTTTGGGATTCAATCCAATTAATACATGATGTTATATCATTAAATGGATAAGTATTAGGCATTTTGATTCATCTCGATATCTTTTAATAAATTTTTAACTTCTTGTAATTGATTTTGATATTCAACAAGTTTAGCTTTTTCTGCTTCTACTTTTTGAGCAGGAGCTTTTGAAATAAATGATTGATTATTTAACATATTTTCAGAACGTTTTACTTCATTGTTTAAACGTTCTAATTCTTTAGTTAAACGAATTTTTTCTTCTTCAAAGTTAATTAATTCTTTTAATGGAACAATAACATTGATATCATTTACAACTACAATTGTTGCACGATCATGAGAAATTTCATTGTTAATTGTTAATTCTTCATAATTTAAGAAGCGTTGTAAATAATCTTCATGAGCTTTTAAGAATTCTTGATATAAAGTATTATTTGTTTCTAAACCAATACTGATTTTTTTGCTTGGCGCAACATTCTTTTCGGCTCTAATGTTACGAACTGCAGTAATGATGTTTAATAATTTTTCAACGTCTTTAATTAAGTTTGCTTCTACTTCTAAGTTGCATGCTACTGGCCAATCTGAAACCATAATTGAACCATCACAGAAATTTTGATAAATCTCTTCAGTTACGAATGGCATAAATGGATGTAATAATTTTAAGATAATAATTAAAACATGTTTTAAAACTGCACAAGTGTTAATGGCATATTTTGGATTATTTAAAGAAACTTTAGTTAATTCAATATACCAAGAAGCAAAATCATTCCATGTAAAGTTATAAATTAATCTTGCTACTTCTCCTAACTCGTAATCTTCATATAATTTATCTACAGCTACAATTAAATTATTAGCTTTTTCTAAAATCCATTTATCAATTGAAGTTAAATTGTTATAATCAATTTCTTCATTTTGATAATTATTATTTTTAAGATTCATTGAAATAAATCTAGAGATATTCCAAATTTTATTAATATAGTTCCAAGATGAAGCCATTTTTTCTTTAGAATAAGTTAAATCTTGACCTGGAGTAGCATTAGTTGTTAAGAAATAACGCATTGCGTCACATCCATATTCTTCGATTAAGTCGAATGGATCTACCCCATTACCTAATGATTTACTCATTTTACGACCTAGTTCATCACGAATTAAACCATGGATGAAACATTTCTTAAATGGACGCTTTTTAGTGAAATGACGACCTTGTAATGCCATTCTAGATACCCAGAATGTAATAATGTCATAACCAGTTACTAAACAATCAGTTGGATAATATCTATCTAATAATTCAGTAGATTCTGGCCATCCAAGAGTTGAGAAAGGCCATAAAGCACTTGAGAACCAAGTATCTAAAACGTCTTCGTCTTGTACCCATCCATCACCATCTGGGGCTGATTCACCAACATAAATTTCATCGCCATTATACCAAGCAGGAATTCGATGTCCCCACCATAATTGACGGCTAATACACCAGTCTTGTACATCATCTACATCGAACCATTGAATTAATGTTTTATTAAAACGACTTGGAACGAATTCGATGGCTTCTTCACTTTTTTGCATTGCTACAACATCATCTGCTAGTGGTTTCATTTTAACAAACCATTGTTTTGATAAACGAGGTTCAACAACTACACCAGTACGTTCTGAGTGTCCAACAGAGTGAATCATTTTTTCAATTTGTGGACATAGTCCAGCATCTGTTAAATCTTTAACGACTGCTTTACGACATTCAAAACGATCCATTCCGGTATATTTTCCAGCAAGTTCATTCATTGTACCATCTTCATTCATACAAATTAAACGTGGTAAGTTATGACGATTACCTACTTCAAAGTCATTAGGGTCATGGGCTGGTGTTACTTTAACAACCCCTGTTCCAAATTCAATTTCAACATATTCATCGCTAATAACCGGAATTTTACGGTCAGTTCCCGGAATAAATACTTCTTTCCCAATATAAGCTTGATATCTTTCATCATCTGGATGAACCATTAAAGCACTATCCCCAAACATTGTTTCTGGTCTTGTAGTCGCAATCTCTAATCCGCCATTTCCATCAACAAATGGATAAATAAAGTGATAGAATGCGCCTTCAATATCTTTATATTCTACTTCAACGTTTGATAAAGCAGTTTTAGCTTGAACGTCCCAGTTGATGATTTTTTCACCACGATATAATAATCCTTCATTATATAAAGTAATGAATACAGTTTGAACAGCTTTTTGTAATCCATCGTCTAATGTGAAGCGTTCTTTAGTGTAATCAAGTGAAAGACCTAAAGCAGCCCATTGATCACGAATATAATGAGCATATTCATGTTTCCAATCCCAAGCGACTTCTAAAAATTTTTCACGTCCTAAATCATATCTACTAATTCCTTGTTCACGTAATTTCGCATCAACTTTTGCTTGAGTAGCGATACCTGCATGGTCCATACCTGGAAGCCATAAAGCATCATAACCTTGCATACGTTTACGACGAATTAAAATATCTTGTAATGTTGTATCCCAAGCATGTCCTAAGTGTAATTTACCTGTTACATTTGGGGGAGGAATTACAATAGTGTATGGGATTTTATTTTTGTCTCCTGCGGTAAAGAAGCCATTTTTTAACCAATAATCATATTTTCCTTTTTCAACTTCATGATGATTATATTTAGCTCCTAATTCTTTTTTATCAATCATATTCTTCTCCTTTCAATTAAAAAAGTCCTTAAAAATATAACATTACGTTACATTTCTAAGGACGAAAATTTCGCGGTACCACCTTAGTTTAAATAGAAAATCTATTTACCCTTCATTAATCATTAACGCTGATGAACGGCACTTAAGTACTACTATTTCCCTAAGGCATCTCCAAGGCTACCTTCAATTTAAAAACTTAAGACTTTTCACCAACCAGTCTTTCTCTAAAAAGTTTAATAAATTTACTCTTCCTCTTCTTAGATTTTAATATCAGTGATATTATATCAAAATAAGTTATTTTTAACAAGTTTTTTGTTAATTAATATAAGTCTCCAGGCATCTTAAGTTCGCTTCTTGCTGATAAAGAAACTTCGAATACTTTTATACCTTCCGGACCAGTTAAACGTTTATATTGTTGGGCTTTAAAACGGCGTAAGAAACGATCATAATACGTTTCAGCATCACTTTCATTTAATTTAAAGACTTCCATCATTAAGAAAACTAAACGTTCTTTACTTGAACCATTTGCTAGTAACTCATATAAAATAAAGTCATTTATTTCATATTTGCCTAAGAAATCTTCAGTAGATTGAGCACTACTTACAAGTTCAGGACTAATCATAGCGTTACATACATCTTCAAGTTCTTCAGCTACTTCGGGATAGTATTTAATAAAATGTCTAGTTAAATGACGAATGGCTGTTTTAGGAATTCCTGAATTAACGTTATACATTGCCATATGATCACCATTGAAGGTCGCAAAACCTAAAGCTATTTCACTCATATCTCCTGTACCAACAACTAAACTACTATTTGCGTTTGCAAAATTCATTAATACAAGAGTACGATATCGAGCTTGTGAATTTTCATAAGCAATATCTTTAGTTAACCCATCATGACCAATTAAATCTAAATGATGTCCAACTTCAAGATTTACATCCATAATATGATCATCAATTTCTAATTTTTTCATTAAATTAATTGAACGATCTTTACTTTTACTACTTGTTCCCATCGCAGGCATTGTAATACCATGAATCATTTTACGATTTAAATTAAAACGATCACACATGTAAACCGCCATTAATAAAGCAAGAGTTGAATCAAGCCCGCCACTAATACCAATAACTAATCCTTTAGCTTTACTATAAGTTAAACGATTATATAAGGCATTACTTACAACTTTTAATATTTCATCTGATTCTTCTTCGTTTGTGATGAATGGTGCATTATTATATTCTAAATCTAAATGATAATCTTCATATAAGATATCATCAAACACAGAAACTAGTAAATCATTAGAACACATATTCCCACTTATTAAGCGATTATATTTAATTACTTCTAAATCGATATCCGCATAACTAATTTTACTATTATAGTTATCTAAATTATTTTGGTTTAGTAATACTTCTCCATTACAACATACAATTTGTTCACCATCAAATAAGACATCACTACTTGTTTCACTTACACCTGTTGAAGTGTAAACATAAGCTCCAAAACCATTTAAGCTTGCTGCTGAACATAAGTTTACAAGTTTAGCATTCTTTTTGATGTTATATGCAGAACTAGATAAATTGAAAACAATTTCGGCTCCATTTCGGTATAATAAATTATTTACGGGTGGAACATCTTGGTTATCACAACCAATTTCTACTCCAAATGTTACATCACCATTTTCACTCTTGAAAAGCATTGACCCAAATGGCACTGTTTGATCAAATATTTCTATTTCAACAGTTTCTTCATATCCAATACAAGCTCCACTATTAAAATAGCGTGGCTCGTTTGAATCGCGATGGCGTTTTAAATTATATTTTGGAACAATTCCTAAAATATCATTTCCTTGAATAACATAAGCAACATCAAATAAAGAACCATTAAATTCTAAAACTGAACCTATAATAATTAAATGATTATCGTTATGTTCTAAAATATATTTTAAAGCGAGTTTTGCATCTTCTAATACTTGGCGATTAAAAATCCAATCACCTAAACTATAACCCGTAATTGTTAATTCTGGAAATAATAATATCGCATTTTTCTTATCTTTTTCAATTATTTTAACAATTTCAATCGCATTTGAATATGCATCCCCAAGTTTAATTTTAGGAACAACTAGACCAACTTTAACAAATTTATTCTTGTTCATCTTGATCCTCCTTGTATAAATTATTATTAATAATATAATTATAAACTTCTTTAGTAACTAAAGATTCATCAAATGTAGATCTAAAATTACTAGATGAAACGTCTCCTAATTCAAAATCAATAATTGTAAAATGATGACGGTATAAAGTAAGTAAACGATCATTTTGGAATATAGAATCAATATCGAAACCTTCACGATTTAAAACAATAAAACGATTTTGACGAATTAGTTTTTTCGCATCAATCCAAGTAGTAATATAAGCTAAAGAATCAGCTCCTATTACAAACCATGGATGATTATATTCTTTAAGTGTTTCAACGCTGCCTTTAAAGGCTTTATTTTGTTCACTTGTTATAATCTCAATATTTTTTAGATCTTTAGTCATCAATTTTAACATTTCAACTCGATGATCAAATGTAAGTAATTCTTTATTATGGTAATGATAATCATCACCATTAGGGACAAGCAATACGTTAGCATTTAAATCATTAGATAAAAGTTTTAAAATGTTATAATGGGCAATAGTTGGAGGATTAAATGATCCGCCAAAAAAGACCTTCTTTTTACTATCTTTAATAGTATCTTTTAAACGATAAAGTTTATTGATTTTTTCAATAATTGTATTAGAAATATCTTTACCAGATTTAATAGCTTCAACGATTGTTTTAGGCCCAGTATAAAAATCTCCACCAAAATAATAAGTTAAATAGCTATTCTTCTTCGTATCAATATGATATTTATTTACAAATGTTTTATCTGCTTTTGCGCCTGTTGCGATGACAATTGTATCACAAGGAATTATACTAATTGCTCCTTCAACTGGAACAACATTTTTACGTCCACCTTTTTCATCATCTACTAAACGCATTTTTTGGACTTGTAAACCAACTAAAACTTCATTTTTAACAATTGGTTTTATTGGAGCCCATAATTCAACAAAATTAACTTTGTCATTTTTAGCGGCATTAATTTCGTGAATTGATGCAGGTGAATTAGCAAGAGTTCTTCGGTAAACAACTGTGACATTATTCTTTAAACGTTTTAAAGCTCTTGAAACGTCCATTGCGACATTACCAGCACCTAAAACAATAATGTTTTTGCCTTTAATTGTACATTCGTTTTTATTAAAATCTTTTAATATATCAAGACCATAAAAACATGATGGATAGTGATCATTCCAAATATTAGTTGGAATCATCGCTCCAGTAGCAATAATCTTATAATCAAATTTTTCTAAATCTTCATATGTAACATCTTTTCCTAGTTCTTTACCTAAACAAATATTAACGTTTAATTTTCTTAAATGTCGTTCAAAATCGGTAAAGACGCTAGTCAAATGTCTAAAATTTGGAACAAATTTATCGACAGTACCACCAATTCGATCTTCTTTTTCGAATAAAGTTACATCAAGTCCAGCTCTAGCTAAGATAATGCTTGCTGTTATTCCGGTAATTCCAGCTCCCACTATCACAACAGATTTACGTTCTAAAGCTTTCTTTGGAGCACTTAAATTATCTAAATAACTATTTTTATACATTGAACCTAGTAGATATTCAACATTACCAATTTCAACTGGATCACCTTTTATTCCTCTAACACATTTTCCTTCACATTGGTGATCGTGAGCACATAATAAACCACATAATTCAGGAATAACTTGGGTTTTTAAAAGTTCTTGATGAGCTTCTACATATTGTTCATTAGATACTAATTCCATAATAGTTGGGATGTCATTATGAAGAGGACATCCTTTTACACAGTTAGGATTTTTACATTTTAAACAATAATCTGCTAATTCTTTAATTTTCATAACAATCATCCTTTCGCTTATTTATTTTAACACATAAATCAAAAAATAGGTAAGAAATTGATTATTTTTAAATCAATCTTACCTTTTTTAAAATATATTCATTAAACTTAATACCTCGTTCAATATAATTTTTATACTGATCGGTACTAGGAGCCCCAGGAGAAAATAGAATAATATTTGTTTCGTTATTATTTATTTGTAACACATTAATAGTTTCTTCTAATGTCTCAAATATAAAATTTTTTTGTTTGTTTTCATCTAAAACTTTTTTAATAGCATATCTATTTTCTCCATAAACATAAACACATTTTAAGTTACACAAATAATTTTTTAATTCATACCAATCTTCTTTTCTTTTTAAACCGCCTAATATCAAATGAATTGACGATTTATCATCTTTAAAAAATTCAAGCGATCTAATTAACGATAAAAAATTGGTTGATTTTGAATCATTATATATTTTTACTTTATCTGAATCAAATATTTTTTCTAAACGAAAACTTGGTGCCTTAAAATTAACTAAATTATCAATTATTGAATCTAAATTAATTTTAAATTCTTTACCAACCTCTAAAGCTAATTTTAAATTAATAAAATTGTGATAACCTTTTAAATATTTTAATAAATGCCCCTGATAAAATATATCATTATTTTTAATTTCTAAAACCCTATTATTTTTATCATCTACTTCTTGTTTATTCCCTTGAAATTCAGTTATTTGCTGATAATCTTTTAAATCATGATGATAAATTAATATATCATTATTTTTCATTCGTTTAATTGTTTTTAATTTAGCCTCAACATAATCTTTAAAATTTAAGTGATGATCTAAATGATTGGGATAAATATTAGTTACTAAAAAAATATTAGGATGGAATAAATATGTGTCTTTTAACATATAACTTGAACATTCAATCAAAATTATTTCATTCTCGAAATTTACTTCACTCATCAAATCAAATAACGGTATTCCAATATTACCACCTAAATGTACTTTGTATAATGTATCAAGAATCGTTTTGATTAACAAAACCGTAGTTGTTTTGCCATTTGTTCCTGTTACCCCAATTATTTTACTATTAGGGTAGAGGATATAAAACAATTCTAAATCACTAATAATCAATTTATTATTCTTAATTAATTTTATAATAAAATCATCATTATAAGGAATTCCGGGACTTTTAATAACAATATCAAAATCTGATAAATTTATATTTTCATAATTAGATGTAACAATTTGGTATTTGACTTCTTTTTTGATAAAAAAACGTTCGATACTTTGAATAGTTAAACCATTTCCATAGAGTAGATATTTTTTATTTAAAATAATTGCACCCCCATAATAACACCTAAAAGTGACATAACTAAACTAAATGCCCAAAATATCAAATCGATCTGCCATTCAGAATATTCAAGTAATTCTAAATGATGATGAATGGGGGCCATTTTAAATATTCTTTTACCTTTACTGTATTTAAAATAAGTTACTTGAATTATGTCACTTAATGTTTCAATTACTAAAATTAATCCCATTACAATAAGTAATATTTCACATTCTAAAATCACAAAGATAATTGAAAGCAAACCACCTAAAAACATTGACCCAACATTACCCATAAATATTTTAGCCGGATTTAGATTGAAAAACATAAATGCTAATAAAGATACAATGCTTACAAGTGATAAAACTACCACTTCAGTGTTGTTTTTAAAATATCCTAAAAACATACAACCTATTAAAATTGTTACAATTATTCCACTAGCAAGACCATCTAATCCATCACTTAAATTAACAGAATTAGTGGTTGCTGAAAAGAAAAACATTAAAAATACGCCATACATAAATGATAAATCAATAATATATCCAAAGATATTAATTGTACTAGGATGATGATTAATTAATAAGATTAAATAAATGAAACTTGCTAAAACAAGTTGAATTATAAATTTAATATTTGCTTTTAAACCTAAGTTATTCTTTTTTACTACAATTAGATAATCATCAATAAAACCTAGTAAACCATAACCAATTAAACTAATCATAATTATTAGAGTCGTTTTAGTATTAATTGGGACATTTAATAATTTTAATCCTCCTATATACCCTAATATTATAAATATTCCAAATATTAATCCTCCCATGGTTGGGGTACCTGATTTTTTTAAATGATTTTTCGGCCCATCGCCTCTTACAGCTTGTTTAACTTTTTGTTTCTTTAGTAAAGGAATATAAATAAAATAAGCTAATATTTCTAAACAAAAGATAATAATTAATCCACTCTTTAAATAATTAAACATCTTTTTTCTCTTCTTTCATATTCATTAAAACCATTTCTAAATCAGAATATTCTATTTCATTCCATATTGTTTTTTCTTTACCTTTTCCCATTAATATAATAATATCACCTGGCGAACTATCAATAATAGCTTTTTTGATTGCTTTAAAACGTGATTCAATTATCATATAATTATCTGAAAGTAAATCACAAGTAATCTCTTTTAAAATCCTTTTTAGATTTTCTCCGCGCGAATTATCTTCGGTAAAATATACAAAATCTGCATAAAAACATGCGAGTTTCCCAATTTTAGGTCTTTTAGAACGATCTCGCATTCCTCCACAACCAATAATTAATTTTATTTTATTATTACTATTTTGTTTAATTGTTTTTAATGCTTCTTCTACCGCATTAATTGTATGAGCATAATCAATTATTATCGTTCGGTCTTTAAAATAATAGATATTCATTCTGCCTTCAATATAATTAATATTTTGAATAAAGTCTAAATACTTATCTATATTTAAATTTAATAAAGTTATAATTGTAAAAATATTGGTAATATTTTGGATATTAAATTCACCAATTAATGAAGTTTTACAAGAATAAAAGTCTAAATTATGATTAATAAAAAATAATGTTTTTGTTAAATCTGATTCAATTATTTCGTAATTAAAATCAGCTTCTTTGGTTTTACCAAAGGTATATAATTTATTATTTGATAAATCATTTATTAATTTATAATATTTGTTATCATTATTGAAAACGACTAAACCATTGTTTTTTATTTGATTTAAAAGTCGTGCTTTAGTATAAACATAATCTGTTATATTTTTATGATAATCTAAATGATCTTGATCAATATTGGTAAATGATACAATATCAAATTCAAGACCATGCAACCTAAATTCGGATATAGCTTGACTACTTATTTCGAGAATAACATAACCTTTTTTAATATTGCTATCTAAAATCATTTGGTATATAGTAGTTATTTTGGAAGTTGTATTATTAGTTGGATAATACGTTTTATTAATATAATTTCCATTACTTGAAAAACAGATTACATTATAATTATTAGATAATAGAAATTGATATAATAAACTTACACATGTTGTTTTACCACTTGTTCCGGTAATACCAATGAATTTTAAATTTTTAAATTTATTGAAATACATCTTTTTTAAAATATTAGCTAATTCTTTTTTAGAATTATTTACTTGAATAACATTTATTTTTTGATTATTAGTCTCATAAAAAGAATCAGTTATAATTGTTTTAGCACCATTATTAATTGCTTCTTCAATGAAGTCATTACCATTAAGAGTGTAACCTTTTATACCAACAAAAATCATATTTTCTTTTATTTCTTGTGAATTATCACTTATTCCTGTAATTCGATGATTATTTTTAATATAGTTGTTAGGATATAAATCTTTTATTCGCACATTTTCCCTCCTGGTATATTATAATTGACTCATCTAATAGTCATTTAAATATACCTTTTTCCTTTCTTTCAACTTCTGTTGAATATTTTTTAAAAAATTGTTATATTAAAAATGTGAATGTGGATTTGTATGCCTCCTTGTGGCTTT
>JAFTPH010000047.1 GCA_017463365.1 Bacilli bacterium | reverse complement strand
CCTGAGCCAGGATCAAACTCTCAATAAAAAGTTTTATCCTGCTCCACCTGTTCTGTTCAGTTTTCAAAGACCTATTCTGTATGTGCTCTGCGCACATTGCCCTAATATTATATCAAAACTTATTTATCTTGTCAAGAAAAATGCTCTATTTTGTAAAAACTTTTTTTCTTAAACAATCTTTTTGTAAGTCCCTCAACAACATCCTTTACATTATACTCTTTTCCATCGTTTTTGTCTACAAAAATGATAATAAATTTTTATTTTTTTACAAATTATTTTCTATAATATATTCATACACATCTTTAGTGGTTCGCTTCAAATCTTCAACACACGTTTTTTTGACCTCTTCCATACTTCTTCCAAGTTCCGAACAAGCAAAAACTTTTTTTATAGCACCATACGAAACATCACCTTCAACGCATCCAGCAACAATAATTAATTGTGCATTTGTTTTTTCTACCATCTCAACTACACCACTTATTACTTTACCTTCTAATGATTGTTTATCAAATTTACCTTCACCTGTAATTACTAGCGTATCTTGATCCAACACTTCTTCCACTTTTGAAATAGACAATAACTCTGCAATTCCAGACTTCATTTCAGCATTCATGAAAGTTTTAAAAGCAAACCCTAAACCGCCTGCCGCTCCACTTCCTTCATAATTAGAATAATCCGGATAATATTTGCTTAATGTTTCAACACACACACGTGCATCTTTTTCTAATTCTTCGATCATTTCATCATCAGCACCTTTTTGTCTAGCGAACATTCTTGCAGCTCCAGTTTCACCAAACAAAGGACTCTTCACATCAGATAAACAAATAAATTCACAATCTGATACATTAAACTCTTCACAATCAATTTTCTTAATATCGCTCAAAGTCTTACCACATGGAATAAATTCATTACCATCCATATTGTAGAACTTTACACCCATTCCAGCAATCATTCCCATACCTAAATCATTAGTTATGCTACCACCTAATCCAATATAGATTTTTTTATGTTTTTGATTAATTAATTCTTTTAAAACTTTACCTATACCATATGTCGTAGCTTTTTGAGGATTTAAAACTTCATTAGGGTTAGCTGCAAATCCCACCACGCTAGCAATATCGATAACAGCAACTTTTCCATCACTACCATATTCAATTTCGATATTTTTATTAAACGCATTAGTTGTGCACATCTTCTTTATTTCTAGGTTTAGATATTGTGAAAAAATTAATGCTGTACCTTCTCCTCCATCAGCGATAGGATAACACAAAATTTCCATATCATTATCAAGTACATTTATAGTCTCTTTAATAACATCACAAACAGTTTGACTTTCCATCGTATTCTTAAAGGAATCCGGAATTAACACAATTTTTTCAATCATACTTTTCACCTTATATTATTATATGTATATTTTCTATATTTATTAAAGGAAAACGGGTTTCTATAATATATAGAAACCCGAATACTTCAAATGGCATCCCGAGAGGGATTCGAACCCCCGACACACGGCTTAGAAGGCCGTTGCTCTATCCAACTGAGCTATCGAGACATCTCAAGCATCATCTATTATATCATTTCCACTAAAAAAAGTAAACTAAAAAGGTAATAAAAAATATACTATCCAAATATTTTATGTAAAAAAATAGCCAAATATAAAATATTGTGTTATAATTTATAAAAAAAGGAGATATTATATATGAAAAGTTTTTTTAGTGATTTTAAAAAATTCATTACTCGCGGAAATGTTTTAGATATGGCCGTTGGGGTTATCGTTGGGGGAGCCTTCACCGCTATCGTTACCGCCCTTAACAAATCTATTCTAACACCTTTTATTGGATATTTATTTGGAACAAAAGACTTAAAGAGTTTATATTACCCACTTCCTGGTGCTGAAGCATTAGAAGGTCAAGTTGACGCATATGGAAACCAATTATACTCTTCCGCTATTTATTATGGCGAATTTATCCAAGCAGTTATCGACTTCTTAATGATTGCTTTATTACTATTCACAATCGTAAAAATCTTCCAATGGATTAGAAAAGCTTCCGAAAAAGCAGCAGAAAAATTAAAGAAAAAAGAGGAACCCGTTGTTGAATCAGAACCAGTTGTTGAAGAACCTGTCGAACCTAAGCCAACAACTGAAGAATTACTTACTGAAATTAGAGATTTACTAGCAGCCAAGAATAATCAAGAAACAAAATAGTTTATAAAAGATGCCAAAAGGCATCTTTTTTTGTATTCATCCCATTTTTTCTACATAAAATATATTATCATTCCTTGAAAAACTTTTCATTTTAACGTATAATTTAGCTATAACATTAGGAGGTATGACAAATTGAAAAAAATAAAGAAACTATTAATAACTATACTTTGTTTTGTGTTTAGTATTTCACTTTCTTCATGTGATTTATTTAATTCCGAGTTAGATCCATCAACATTTGATGATTATACTAACGATATATTTTATATGGTCGTTGGAGCTGATGAACTCACAAACAACTTCTTATTTAAAAATCCTGAAAACTATGGTTTGCCCAAGATAGGCGAACTAATGCTTCCAGTACCTACCACAAATTCAGCAATTGGAAACTTCATCATTAAACAAGTTTTTAAAGATCTATATAAATACGACTATAACAAATTAAGTTTCGATCAACAAATGACTTATAACGTTTTAGATAACTTATATAAAAACATTATGAATGAAACAGATGAAATGACCTATTTAGGCAGCAATTATCTAGGATCATACTTAGGATATCAAGCTCAACTTCCTTTATTATTTAGCGAGTACAAATTTGATGATGTATATGATGTGTACAACTATTTCGGATTAATAGATTTAGTGCCAGAAACATTTGAAAGTTATGTAAACTTTGAAATAGAAAAAGCTGAAGAAGGGTACGGTATGCCAGATTTTGTTATTGATAAAGTAATTAATCAATGCAAAGAATTCATTGACGACGTAGACAATCATTTTTTAATTAAAACCTTCGAAGATAGAATTAAAAACCTGGACTTAACAGGTTATGATACAACTAAAGAAGATTTGATACAAGAGAATTATGAAAAAGTAACCGGACCTTTAAAGGAAGGATATGAATATATTAAAAATAATCTTGGACAATTATATGGTAAAGCCACTAATAATCTCGGTCTTTATTATTATAAGGAAGGTCAAGAATATTATACAAAATTATTCAAAGACGAAACCGGATACGATGTAGACATCGAAGATGCAATCACATATATCGATAAAAAATTAAATTTCTCATATAATGAATTACAAAGTTTTGTTAAAAATAATCCCGATATCCTCGATGAAATCGAATCTTCTTCTCTTATGAATACAACACCAGAAGAACAAATTAATAATTTTATTGAAATTTCAAAAGGAATTTTCCCAACAATTGAATCATATCCAACTATTAACATAAAATATATCGATAAATCAATAGAAAACCACTTTAGCCCCGCAGCTTATTTAAATTCTCGAATCGATGACTATTCAAATGAATACATTTATTTAAACAATGCTTCAATTGATGGTGATTACAACTATTTATTCCATACTTTAGCCCACGAAGGTATTCCTGGTCATTTATATCAAAATGTTTATTTCAAAACACAAAACGCCAATATTTTAAGAAAAATCATTAAATCAAGTGGTTACACTGAAGGTTGGGCTACATATGTAGAAATGTATAGTTTTTCTTTCTGTGATGAAGAGCATAAAGATTTAGCAGAATATATTAAATTAGATAACCTCTTTTACGGTTCCCTACAATGTCGATTAGATATGGGAATTCATTACGAAGGTTGGGACGCAAATGATATTTTAGAATTCATTTCTAAATATCTTCCTGGATATTCATTAGAACATGCTCAAGCCGTTTTAGAACAATTAATCGAAGTGCCAACAAACTCCCAAATCTATTTCTTTACATATTTTAAAATCCAAGATATGTACGATCGCACAAAACTTGCTTTAGGCGATAATTTTAGTGAATTAGAATTCCATCAATTAATTTTAGATTGTGGTCCTGTTCCGCTAAGATTTGTTGAAACTATTGTTGATGAATATATAAATAAAAAAATAAACTAAACAAAACTACCATTCCCAAAGGAATGGTAGTCTTTTTTAAAAGAACATATGTTCAATGAAAATTTTCAAGCCAATAGCAATTAGAATTAATCCTCCCAAAATTGCCGCTTTATTATTTAATAAATCCCCAAACTTCTTGCCCACATAAACTCCAATAACCGATAAAATCGCTGTAATAATCCCAATAGATAAAACCGATGGAACAATCTCAACATTTAATGTCGCAAGTGAAATTCCAATCGCTAAAGCATCAATCGAAGTCGCAATCCCTTGAACCATCAACCCTTTAAAAGTCAACTCAGTTTTATCTTCCTCAGCATCGTCTTTTTTCAATCCATCATACAACATCTTCCCACCTAAATAGCCAAGTAGAATTAAAGCTATCCAGTGATCAATTGCCATAATCAAATCAGAAAATAATGTTCCAAATAGATAACCAAGAAGTGGCATCAATCCTTGAAAAACACCAAAAGTTAATCCTATCATTAAAGCCTTTGGAAAAGCAATTTTACGATTATTCATCCCATCACTCATACTAACTGCAGTTGCGTCCATCGCAAGACCAACTCCAAGCATTATAATTTCAATTAACCCCATATCCTACGCCTTCTTGTTTTTAGGAAATAATTTAATAATCGAATAAATAAAGAATGGAATACAACCTATTGCGCCAATAATTGTCATCACCGTCAACAATACGCTAAACCATAAGATATACCACCAACTAAAGGTAAAAGTATGACGTTTAAAGTACCATATCAAAATAAATACACTAGCTCCAAATGAATAAACCGATAAACAAGAAATCAAACTTTGGAAATAAAACACCATTTTTAGTTCTTCAATGGTATATCCTGGATAAAATTCTAATAATTCCTCTAAATCACCATAACTCTTTTGTAACAAATTTGCCACAAAAAAAGCAGCAACAAGTCCTATTATAAAGTATGCAATATACCCAATATGAAATAATTTCTCACTTTTTGAACCAAAATACCAATCATAGTTTTTTCGAATAGTACCTGTTTTCTTCATTTGACTTAAAGCTTCTTCTCTTTCAAGCGTCAAATCTCTTTCTTTAATATCTTCAAAAGGCATTTTTAAAACTTGACAAACTCTTTCAAGAATCAAATCATTAGGTTCTTCAAGCCCTTCTTCCCATTTTAAAAATTCTTCTTCTGTTACTCCAATTTTTTCAACTATTTCTTCAAAACTTAAAAATGATTCTTTTCTTAATAATTTAATATTTTTCGATAATATACTCATTTTTATTTATCCTTTCTCATTTTTGAAATAACATCCACCACAACGCGTTCTAAATCTTTACGAATTTCAATTTTTTGTGGACACATATTTTCACATTTACCACATTTAACACAAACATCCGCTAAAGCATTGTTTCTTTGAATAGATGCATATTTATAGCCAACATAAGATAAACTATTGTATTTATAATAATTGTTCCAAAGCCAGAAGTTACCTGGAATATCAACTCCCGCTGGACAAGGCATACAATATTTACAATTAGTACAACCATTTTTAGTTCTTTCATTTAATACTTCTACTACTTTTTCAACACAAGCATACTCAGCTTCATTTAACGCTTTAAAATTAGAAAATGTATCCAAATTATCAACAACTTGATCATATGTAGACATTCCACTTAGAATCACTTTAACATTAGGTAAACTTCCAACCCATCTAAGAGCCCAAGATGCAATACTTTTATCAGGTAATGTATCTTTAAAAATAGAACTAACATCTTCAGGTAATGTAGCTAGAGTTCCACCTTTAATTGGCTCCATAATAACTAGCGGAATCCCTTTTTCTTCAGTCAACTTATAACCTTTCAAACCAGCTTGTTCTAGTGTATCCACATAATTTAATTGTATTTGACAAAAATCCCAGTTATAATAATTAACTAACTCTTCGAATACTTCGTATGAATCATGAAATGAGAAACCAATATAACGAATTTTACCTTCTTTTCTTAATTTTTCTAAAATTTCAACTATTTTAAATTCCTTTACTTTATCAAAAGCACCCTTATTCATAGAATGTAATAAGTAAAAATCAACATATTCCTTATTTAATCTTACAAGTTGCTTATCAAATATTTCCTCAACATCTTCAGCCTTATTAACCTCCCACATTGGAAGTTTAGTAGCTAAAAAGTAAGATTCACGAGGATATTTCGCCAAAACTTTACCAACAAATGGTTCTGATGCTCCATTATGATAAGGATATGCGGTATCAATATAGTTCACTCCGGATGCAATTGTTTTATCAATCATCTTTTCAGCAAGTTCCTCATTAATACTTCCATTTTCATTAACCGGAAATCTCATACATCCAAACCCTAAAAGTGAAGTTTTAATATTTAATTTATCTAAACTACGATATTCCATAACATCTTCTCCAATCATTATATCTCTCTAAAAAAGCCTTAAAATCTTTTATTTTTTGGCATTTCATATTAAAAATTAATATTTATAACTTAAACATTCTTGTTGCTTCTACAGCCTTTTTCCATCCTAAATATTTAACACTCGCTTCTTTATCTGACATGCGACGCATAAAAATTTGATTAGTTTCACCCAATTTTTTAAGTTCTTCTAAACTACTCCAAATTCCAGCTTCAAGTCCAGCCATATAAGCTGCCCCTAATGCGGTAGTCTCTAAACAACTAGGTCTTCTTATTTTACAATTTAATAAATCAGCTTGAAATTGTAACAAATAGTTATTTACAGAAGCTCCACCATCAACCGTTAATTCGTGAATTTTAACCCCTGATTCTTTAACCATTACATCCATAACATCTTTAGCCTGATAAGCAATTGATTCAACTGTAGCATTAATAAAATGCTCTTTTTTTGTTCCTCTTGTTAAACCAAAAATTGCCCCACGAGCATCATTGTCCCAATAAGGAGTACCAAGTCCAACAAATGCAGGTACCACATAAACTCCATCACTACCAACAACTCGTTCACTATAATCTTCAACTTCATTAGATTTTTCAATCATTTTTAAATTATCTCTAAGCCATTGAACCGCAGATCCTGCCACAAACACCGAACCTTCTAACGCATATTCTATTTTCCCTTTAATACCCCAGGCAATTGTCGTAAGCAAACCATTATTACTCTCAACAATTTTATCTTTAGTATTCATTAACATAAAGCATCCAGTTCCATAAGTATTCTTAACATCTCCTAAAGAAAAACATGTTTGTCCAAAAAGAGAAGCTTGTTGATCTCCTACAATACTTGTAATTGGCAAAATCAAATCTTTTTTGATATCTTTTAATTTATCAGCTTCACCAATATAACCACTAGAATCAACAACTTTCGGCAAGATACTCATAGGAATATCAAGCAATTGCAATAGTTCTTCATCCCAACATAAATTATGAATATTATAAAGCATAGTCCTTGAAGCATTAGTATAATCAGTTACATGATATTTACCATTAGTTAATTTCCACACTAAATAAGTATCAACTGTTCCAAATAAAAGATCTCCATTATCAGCTTTATCCCTCGCACCTTCAACATTATCTAAAATCCACTTAATTTTAGTTGCTGAAAAGTAAGGATTAATAATTAATCCTGTTTTACTTTGAATTATTTTTTCATATCCTTCATTTATAAGTTTTTCACATATTTCTTGAGATTGACGAGATTGCCATACAATCGCATTATAAATCGGAACCCCAGTCTTTCTATCCCACAAAATTGTTGTTTCTCGTTGATTAGTTATCCCTAAACAAACAATATCATGATAATCGATTTTACCTTCTGTAATTACCTCTTTTATCACTTCATATACTGTTTCCCAAATCTCTAAAGGATTTTGTTCAACCCAACCACTATTTGGACATATTAAACTTATTTCCATTTGACTATCAGTTACAGACTTACCATTTTCATCAAAAATAATAGCTCTACTACTTGTAGTCCCTTGATCTATTGAAAGAATATACTTTTTCATATTTCATTTTCCTTTATATAATATAACTACCTATTATTATATCAAATTAAATAAAAATTAGCAAGATATTAAAATAGAAGAGAAATAAATCTCTTCTATTTTAACTCATTATATGCAGCCTCTATTAATTCACCAGTAATATCTTCCGAATAATCCCAAAACATTACTCCCATAATACCTGATTCTTTTGAATATTTGCATTTTTCAGCAATTGATCTTGTACTATCATAAGAAATAAATTCTTTTGTTTTCTTATTATATAAATAAGGAGCACAAGCTACATCATCCCATAATTGTTCAAAATCACTATTTGTCAAATATGTTTTACTAATTACAGAATAATGAATATTTTTAGAGAATTTAGCCTCGTATCCTAATCCGCCAGCATCTTTATAATATTTACCATAGAAAGCCATACCTGCTACAATTTTATTTTTATCAAATCCTAAAGATACAAAGCGATTTACTCCATAATCAATACTAAATCCATATGCCTTAGCCTTATCTGAAGTATATAAATTACTGTGATGGCAAGCCATAGAAGCATTATTTAAGTCATATGACATCATATTTACATAATCTAAATATTCATCTAAAATATTCATTTCATAACGTTCACTACCCCATGATGTTCCTGGGATTGCTGCAGTAAGTAAATAAGGATTACCACCTTTTTCTTGGTGCTTATCTAATTCTTCTCTTAAAGCCTTAATTAATTTCGTAAAATTAGGTCGGTCAACTGCAACATCGCGACCAGTATCTACGCCTGGGAACTCCCAATCAATGTCAACACCATCAAAATGGTATTTTTCAACAATCTCAAGCACTTGAGAAACAAATTTTTTAATACCTGCATCAGTTGATGCCATATCACTAAATCTTTTACTATTTTCTCCAATACAAAGCAATACTCTAACTCCATATTTACGAAGTTTCAACACTTCACTTAAATATCTATCAAAACCATTATTTTCAATTGTTAAATTCCCTGCAGCATTAATAGTAGCAAATCCATAATTAACTACATCTAAAGCATTGATAGCTGTTAAAGAGAAAACATCTTCGAATTTACTTGATCCCCATCTTGAATAAGTTCCTGAATACACATATCCAACTAAAGTATTACCTATAGTCAAATCCTCAAAATTAGTTGGTCCAACCTCAATTTTTCCGACATATTTTCCAGTCGCTCCATTTTGTGATACAGTCATTTCCAAACTTGCAGATAAAGTTTTATGTCCAGGCATAATATATCCTTCATTATCAATTAAATCTGGATTCAAACTCTTCCAAGAAATAGTCATTGATGAATCTTCTGGATGTACCTTATATAATTCAATATTTGAAGTTACTTTTTCAGGAACTAAACTATTAAAAATCGTTTCAAGTTCAACCCATGACGCATAATATTTTTTATTACCAGTATCAGAAACAGTAATTTTTTCAACCTTTTTACCACTTAAATCAGAGGTTTCATACCATCCAATAAATAAACAATCATCTTTTTCTGGAATTGGCAGAAAATATTCCACCCCAATTTCATAATTAAACGAAGCATCTTCCGAAAGCGTTCCACCATTTGGTTCATAATCTATTTCAAAACTTTCTTCTTCACTTAACCACTTAGCATATAAAGTGATGTCAGTTAATGTACCTTTATTGATTTTTCTAACAATATCACCACTAAAATCAGGATTATCATACCAACCTTTAAATATATAACCCGTTTTGCTAGGTTCTGCTAACTCAACTTCATCATTATAGGTAAATTTATTAATAGGTTTTTCTAATGTACCACCATCTAATTCATAAACAATATCAAATTCTTCAATTTCCCAAACTGCTTTCAGCATTAAATCACCAGTTGAACCTTTTTCAATCTTTGTAAGTTCACCATTCCATCCCATAAACTTATATCCTGTTTTAACAGGAATCGGCAATTCAAATTCATCTTCACAAGTATATGATTCAATTTTGTTATCTATTTTACCACCATTCAATAAATAACCAATTTGATAAGTAATTATTTCCCATTTAGCTTCCAAAGTAATATCCCTATCTAAAGTAATTATTTTTTCTTCAAATAATTCTCCTTTTAAATACCAACCTAAGAAATTGTACCCATTTTTAACAGGAATTGGGATATTTACCTCCTTATTTTCGGCTTTCTGAGCGATCGAAATTTTAGAATCAGTCAATCCTTCAACTAAACCTCCGTCAAGATTAAATTCAAGCGTAAATTTAGCCTCTTCACAACCAATAAGTAAAAATCCAACAAATAATACAAACATAATTTTTATTATTTTAAAACATTTTGTCATCAAACTTAAAACCTCACTTTTTTTACATTATATTATAACATTTCTTAATTTTATCTTGTTTTTTTAGTTAATAATTACATTTGAAACCAGATTAATATTTTTCCATTTACCTTTTTTTAACCTAATAATAAAGATTAATGCCCTTATCAATTCATCAATTGTCATAGCAATCCATACACCTACAATTCCAAGGTTTAAAACAACACCAAAGATATAACTACCTACAACCGCAACACTCCAACAAAAAACAACTGCCAAAATTGTAGGAAACAAAACATCACCACTCGTTTGAAGAGCTCTAACTAACGTTATGTTAATAGCCCGTCCTAATTCTAACCCTACTTCTATCCACATAATATATGAACATAATTTGATTACTTCAACATCTTTAGTAAAAAGCGAAAAGATAGGTTTTGCGAAAAGAGCTTGAATAAAAGATATTAATAATGAACTACCAATTGCTAAAACAAGAGTTTTATTAATCATCTTTTCGGCTAATACCGTATTTCTCGCCCCTAAAGCTCGTCCCAACATAATCTGCATCGCCTGAGTAATACTTGAGGTAAAAATAAAAGAAAATTGAACCATGATATTAGCATATGTTTTAGCTGTCGGAGCAGCTATCATTGTTAATCCAATAATATTAATGATTGATAAAATTACAATCTGAGATAATGAATAAGAAAATGATTCACCTGCTGAAGGAATCGAAATTTTAAGTAATTTCGTTAATTCTTTTCTAACAGATATCATCCCCTCTTTAAAAGATAATTTAATTTTAACCAATTTTTTAACTAAAATTAATAAAATAATACACCCTATAATTCTTGATATTATTGTTGCTATACCTACACCCATAACTCCTGGTATATTAAATACATATAAAAATAAGGCATTTAATCCCACATTTAATACATTTATGGTCGCAGAAACAATAAAACCATGAATCATAAACATATTACTACGAAGAAATGCAGATAAAGTTAAAATTATAGCTTGTAAAAATAAAAAACCACCATTTATTCGTAAATAGATCAATGTTTCTTCAAAAAAACTACTACTTACGTTCATTAATCGTAATATGCTTGGTCCAAAAATTAATAACACTATTCCTAAAATAAAACTTAAAACTAACGTAAAGTAAAAAGCAATAGAATAAATTTTATTTTCCGCTCTTTTATTTCCAGCCCCCTTATATTGATTAATTAAAATCAAACTTCCTGCAGCAAGTACAGATATCGATACTGTCAACATATCAATAATCGAATTCGCTTGATTAATCGCATTTGCTGAGGCATCATTACGAACCATAATTTTATCTACATTACCTAATAAAACTTGCAAAATAAGTTCTAAAAATACAGGTATCGTTAACTTTAATAGAGTTTTAATACTTATGTTGTCTTTTTCTACTGTCATATCTTACCTCTCTAAACTTAAATTATTATACCATATATTCTTCTTTTTTAAAACAAAAAGAAAGAGAAACAAAAGTTTCTCTTTTATTCCATCCAACTTGGATCACCAGGATTTTTTTGGAACTTTAATACTTTATTAATATCTGCATCAGAAATATATTTTTCATCAGCTGCAACTTGTACTAATGTTTCAAAATTAGATAATGAATGATTAATAACATTTGCTGCTGCAAGTTTATCAATACCTTTTTGTAAGTTATAAGTAAAGATTGAAGCAATACCTAAAACATTACATCCAGCTTCTCTTAACACATCTACTACTTCAATTGAAGATCCACCTGTAGAAATTAAGTCTTCAATAACAACAACATCTTTACCAACTGGTACAACACCTTCAATTTGGTTTCCACGTCCATGGTCTTTAGCGCCTCCACGAACATAACCCATTGGTAAGTTTAAGATATCAGAAACGTATGCAGCATGAGCAATACCTGCTGTAGATGTTCCCATAACTACTTCACAAGTAGGGAAGTAAGTCTTAATAACTTCAGCTAAACCATTTTCAACTACTTTTCTAGTTTCAGGATAAGATAAAGTTAAACGATTATCACAATAAATTGGTGATTTGATACCAGATGCCCAAGTAAATGGATTATTTGGCTTTAAGAATACTGCTTGAATTTTAAGTAGATTTTTAGCTACTTCAACGGCTAATTTATTATTTTCCATACTAACAAAACTCCTTAACACATTTTTTATATGCAGCAACAGGATCAGCTGCTCCAGTAATACTTCTTCCTACAACAATGTATGTAGAACCATTTTCTTTTGCGAAAGCTGGAGTTGCAATTCTCTTTTGATCATTAGCAGAATCATCAGCGAATCTAATTCCAGGTGTAACTGAAATTAATCCTAATTCTTTGATAATTGATGCTTCAAGTGGAGAGCACACAACACCATCTAAACCTGCTTTTTTCGCATTTAAAGCATAAGTTTTAACAACTTCGTCTAATGGTTTTTCAATTAATAGTTCTTTTTCTAACACTTCTTGTGATGTTGAAGTAAGTTGTGTAACCGCAATTAATTTAGTTTTCTTACCCTCTTCAGTTGAATCTAATCCACGGCGAGCTGCTTCCATCATCGCAATTCCTCCAGCCGCATGACAGTTAGTAATTTCAACACCAAGTGTCGCAATATTTCTCATTGCTTTTTCAACAGTGTTAGGAATATCATGTAATTTTAAATCTAAAAAGATTTTGAACCCCATATCATGTAGTTTTTTTACTAATTGTGGTCCTTCTTTATAAATAATTTCCATACCTAATTTTAAATATGGATTTAACCCTTCAAAAGGTTTTAAAAATTCAAATAAAGCTTCTTGATTACTAAAATCGCAAGCGATAATTACATCACCCATTATTTTCTTCCTCCTATAATATCTTCTAAATTTTCAATATTTAATTCATCCATTACTCTTGGTAAATCTTCAATAATTTTTTTACATGCATAAGGGTCAATTAAGTTTTGAGCTCCAACCATTACAAGACTTGCTCCTGCATACATCATTTCAATAACGTCATATGCAGTACTTACTCCACCCATACCAATAATTGGAAGGTTTACAGCTTGTGAAACTTCATATACCATACGTAAAGCAACCGGATAAATTCCTGGTCCACTATAACCACCTTTAACATTAGCGATAATTGGTTTACCAGTTTTTAAGTTAAAACGCATTCCTACTAAAGTATTAATTAAACTAATCGCATCAGCTCCTGCGCTTTCAACCGCTTTAGCCATTTCTACAACATTTGTAACATTTGGACTAAGTTTAACAATAATTGGTTTTGTTGAAACTTCTTTTACAGCTTTAACTAGATCATAAGCAGTTTGTGGATCAACCCCAAATGCCATACCTCCACCAGTTACGTTTGGGCATGAAATATTTAATTCAATAGCGAAAGTTTTATCACTATTATTGAATTTTTTAACTGTTTCAACGTATTCATATGTACTATGACCACCAACATTGGCAATTATTTGATCAGCATATACCTCATCAAGTTTTACTAATTCTTCAGTAACTACTTTATCAACACCAGGATTTTGAAGTCCAATAGCATTAATTAATCCACTAGGACATTCCGCAATTCTTGGAAGTTTATTACCATATCTAGGTTCTAAAGTTGTTCCTTTAATAGAAATACTACCTAAAATATTAATATCATATAAATCACTAAATTCATAACCGAAACCAAATGTTCCTGATGCGGGAACGATCGGATTTTTAAAAACTTTACCTAAAAAATTTACTTTTAAATTTTTCATTAAAATATTACCTCCGTCGCTTCAAACACTGGCCCTTCTTTACAAACACGTTTTGGTCCTTTAGTTGTTTCAATTGAACATCCCATACATGCTCCAAAGCCACATCCCATTCTCGCTTCTAAGCTTACACATCCATTTGGATAAGCTTTACTTAAGAATTCAAGCATTTTTTGTGGTCCACATGAATAATAGTAATCAAAATCTAAATTACTAGCTTTGATACATTCAATAACATTACCCTTAAATCCTAATGAACCATCATCAGTGCACACATGTAAATCACATAATTCTGACAATTGTTCAACTAATACAATATCATTTTTAGATCTCGCCCCAAATACTAAAATCGGTTTAATACCTTTTTCATTAAAAGCACGAGCTAACCCTACAAGTGGAGCAATTCCAATTCCTCCTCCTACAAGTAGAGGTTTTTGAGCTTTTGTAATATCAAATCCATTACCAAGACCAACTAAACAATCAAGCATCATTCCCTCTTTGAAGGTTGACATATCTTTTGTTCCAAGACCTAATACTTTGTATAAGATATCAACATATCCTGTACCATAATCACAAACAGAAATTGGACGTCTTAGATAATATCCAGGAACAGTAATGTTAATAAATTCACCAGGTTTTTTAATACTAGATGTATCACCAACTAATTTCATTAAATAAATATCAGTTCCAACTTTTACATTTTTTTCGATCTTAAGATTAACGTTTTGCATAATTACTCCTTATCGATTACTGAAATACCCATTGTGATTTCTTCTAATACGTCAAGTAATACTTTAACTGTATCTAAACAAGTGAATATAGCAACATTATTATCAATGGCAGCACGACGAATGCTTCTACCATCATCATTTGTTCCTACCCCTTCACTTGATGTATTAATAACATACGTTACATAACCTTTTTTAATTGAATCTAAAATTTCTTCGCTACCTTCAGAAATCTTACCTCGAACACGTGTTTTAATACCATGTTCTTTTAAGAATTTTGCTGTTCCTGCAGTCGCTTCAATATTAAATCCTAAATTATAGAATCTACGAATTAAAGGCAATGTCGCTTCTTTATCCGCATCACTAATAGTTGCTAAAACAGTACCATAGTTAGCAACTCTAATACCAGCAGCTTTTAATGATTTAAATAAAGCTCTATTTAATGAATAGTCATATCCAATAGCTTCTCCAGTAGATTTCATTTCTGGTGATAATACTGCATCTAATCCAGTAATCTTAGTAAATGAGAATGTTGGAGATTTAACATACCATCTCTTACGATTAGGTGCAACTCCTACATATCCTAAATCCTTAAGTTTAGCCCCTAACATTACTTTTGTTGCGATATTAGCAATTGGAAGTCCTGTTGATTTAGCTAAGAATGGTACAGTTCTACTAGAACGAGGATTTACTTCAATAATATAAACTTTATTATTTTTATCAACAATAAATTGAATATTATATAAACCAATCATGTTTAATTTAACCCCAATTTTTGTTGTATAATCAATAATAACTTCTTTTACTTCTTCACTTAAAGAGTATGGTGGATATACTGACATACTATCTCCACTATGTACCCCAGTTCTTTCGATATGTTCCATAATACCTGGAATGAAGACATTTTCGCCATCACAAATAGCATCTACTTCACATTCTTGTCCAACAACATATTTATCAACTAATACCGGATGTTTGCGGTCAAATGCTACAGCTTCTTTTACTTTAGCTCTTAAGACTTTTTCATCATATACAATATGCATCATTCTTCCACCTAATACGAAAGATGGACGTACTAAAACTGGATATCCAATTTCTTCAGCAGCTTTTACAGCTTCTGACACAGAGAATACACCTACACCTTTTGGCATTGGAATACCGATTTCTTCCATTGCTTCTTCAAATAATTGACGGTCTTCAGCTAAATCAATACTCTTAGCAGATGAACCAAAAATACGAACGCCAGCTTTATCTAAACGAGAAGCAAGGTTAATAGCTGTTTGACCACCTAAAGCAACAACTACCCCTTCAGGAGATTCAAAATCAATAATATTCATAACATCTTCAAATGTTAATGGTTCAAAATATAATTTATCTGAGACAGTATAGTCAGTTGATACTGTTTCAGGGTTATTATTTATAATAATTGCTTCATATCCCGCTTCTTTAATCGCCCAAATCGCATGAACTGTTGTATAGTCAAATTCTACTCCTTGACCAATACGGATTGGTCCAGAACCTAAAACAACAATCTTTTTGCGATTGGTTTTAATTGATTCATTAAACATTTCATATGTAGAATAGAAATATGGTACATAAGCATCATATTCACCAGCACATGTATCAATAATTTTATATACTGGATAAATATTGTTATCTCTTCTTAAATGATATACTTCTTCTTCAGTTAAATTCCATTTTTCTCCAATGTATGAATCAGCAAATCCCATCTTTTTCGCATTATATAATACATCAACCGACATTGGATTTTCTTCTAATTCTTTTTCAAATTTAACGATATTTACAAGTTTTTCTAGGAAGAATCTATCAATCTTTGTTAAGAAATAAATATCATCTACCGTTACACCTTTTCTGAAAGCTTCTCCGATTGCAAAAATACGTTCATCAGTGTGTAACGCTATAAAATCCATTAATTCTTCAACTGTTAATTCTTTTAATGATTTCAATTCTAGATGATTTACCTTATTTTCTAGCGATCTAATAGATTTAAGTAATGATTCCTCAAAAGTACGACCAATACTCATTACTTCCCCAGTAGCTTTCATTTGAGTAGCTAGACTACGATTTGCAGTTGTAAATTTGTCAAATGGGAATCTTGGGAATTTAGTAACAACATAATCAATTGTTGGTTCAAATGAGGCAGGTGTAGCCGCAATTTCAATTTCATCTAAGTGTAATCCACAAGCGATTTTCGCTGATACTCTAGCAATTGGGAAACCTGATGCTTTAGATGCTAAAGCTGATGAACGAGAAACACGTGGGTTAACTTCAATTAAATAGTATTTGAATGAATATGGGTCTAACGCAAATTGTACGTTACATCCACCTTCAATTTTTAATCCTCTAATAATTTTTAAAGCTGATGCTCTAAGCATTGAGAATTCTTTATTAGTTAATGTTTGAGCAGGCGCAACAACAATTGAGTCTCCAGTATGAATACCTACTGGGTCAACGTTTTCCATTGAACAAATAACAATTGATGTATCATTTTTATCACGCATTACTTCAAATTCAATCTCTTTAAATCCCTTAATAGATTTTTCAACTAAAACTTGAGATACTGGTGACATTTTTAACGCATTTTTAGCAAGCGGCAATAATTCTTCTTCATTTTCAGCGAATCCTCCACCTGTTCCACCTAATGTAAAGGCTGGACGTAAGATAACTGGATAACCAATTTTATTTGTAGCTTCAATTACTTCTTCAATTGATGTTGCAATCTCAGATTCAATAATCGGTTCTCCTAAATCTATACATAATTGTTTAAATAATTCACGGTCTTCTGCTTTTTCAATTGCTTCCGCATTAGTCCCTAATAATTCAACACGACATTCCTCTAAAACCCCTTTTCTTGCTAATTGCATCCCAAGATTTAATCCAGTTTGTCCACCAATTGAGCAAAGTAAACCATCAGGTCGTTCAAATCTGATAATTTTCGCAACATGCTCTAAATCAAGTGGTTCCATATAAACTTTATCAGCAATATTTGAATCTGTCATGATTGTTGCGGGATTTGAGTTGACTAAAATAACTTCATATCCTTCTTCTTTTAAAGCTAAACAAGCTTGAGTACCTGCATAGTCAAATTCAGCCCCTTGTCCAATAACAATCGGACCAGAACCGATAACCATTATTTTTTTCAAATCCGTTCTCTTAGGCATTTTTCTTTCCTCCACCGTTTTTCATTAAGTCAATAAATTTTTTAAATATATTTTCTGTATTCTCATCAATAATTGTAATTGGTTCAAACTCTATACTCATTACCTTATTTTTTAAGTCTTGTAATCCTTCAATTTCTTTAGTAATTACATTTTCATGAGTAACTGTTAGATTAGTATTTTTAATGCTTTCTCTATCAACAGTATACATATGATTTTGAGTAGAAATTTCAATTCTACCAGTTTCTAAATTCTTAACTGGATAGTTACACCCATGATGCCCACACTTCATTTTATAAGTTGAAGCACCATAAGCTAGTCCAATTAATTGATGTCCTAAACCAACACCATATATCGGAATAATGCCAATAAAACTCTTAATTAGCTGAATAACTTCAGTTAATTTTTCTGGATTACCAGGTCCACTTGAAATAAATAATCCATTTGGTTTGTATTTTAATATTTCTTCTTTTGTTGTGTTGTAAGGAAAACTAATAACATTACAACCAACATTATTTAATCCTTTTATTAAATTAAGTTTTGTCCCCAAATCTATAACAGCAACATTATAAATTGGATTTGGTGTACGTGAATACCATACTTTCTTTGAAGTTACTTCGCACGCTAAATCATCAGCTTCTTGATAATCATTTAATATTTGCATACAATCTTCAAGCGGTTTATCAATGTCACAAATCAAAGCTTTCATGCTTCCTTTTTCACTAATAAGTTTCATTAAACTTCTTGTATCAACACCTTCAATACCACTAACATTATTTTCTTCTAATACTTCTCCTAATGTACGAGTATAACGGAAGTTTGACGGAACTTCATTATATTCGCGAACAATCAATCCTTTAGTACAAATGTGTTTAGATTCATAATCTTCATCAGTTAACCCATAGTTACCAATTAACGGATATGTCATGCATACCATTTTACCACAATTGGCTGGATCAGAAATAATTTCTTGATATCCTACTACTGCGGTATTATAAATAATTTCTGCTACTACTTCATTTAAACTTCCAAAACCAACGCCATCAAATACGCGTCCATTTTCTAATACTAATTTACGATTATTCATATGCAAATACTCCCTCTTGCTATTTTTTTAAAGCTATTTATTGTTTTTATATACTACTTCACCATTTACAAGTGTATATTTAGTAAAACCATAATATGAGTTACCAATGAATGGTGAATTTTTACCTTTTGATAAAATTTCTTCTTTTGAATATGTATGTTCATTTTCAATATCGATAACCGCGATATCCGCAACCATTCCTACTCCAAAATCTCTTTTTGGCAAGTTAAATACTTTAATCGGATTATACACCATAATTTCTAAGAAACGATCCAAACTAATTAGACCAGTTTTAACAAATTCTGTATAGATAATTGGAATCATTGTTTCAAGCCCAATAATTCCATTTGGACATTTATCATATTCTTGTGATTTTTCAATTTCAGTATGTGGGGCATGGTCTGAGGCAATCATACAAGCTGTACCATCAAGTAAAGCTTCAATTGTTGCTAGACGATCAGATTCATCCCTTAACGGTGGATTCATTTTGAAATTAGCATCTTTTATCATTGTCTTATTTAAAACTAAATGATGTGGTGCAACTTCACATGTAATATTTGTATATCCTTCTTTTTGAGCTTTACGGATAGCATTAAATGATTCTTTAACTGACATATGGCAGAAATGATAGCGACATCCCGTTTTTTTAGCAAGTTCAATTTCTCTTAAAACTGCTACATATTCACCTTCACGTGAATACTTATATACATTATCTTCTGCATGAGAAGCAATAACTAATCCATATTTTTTAGCTTTAAGACATGCCTTTTCTAAAATTTTAAGATTATTTACCCCACGTCCATCATCAGTAATCGCTGTTACTAAATGATGAAAACTATCAATATCAGCAAGCTCTTTATCTTCTTCATTAACGGTAATTGTTCCAAATGGATAAACATTTACAACCGCATCACGTTTAATAATATCTAATTCTAAATTTAAATGTTCTAAATTATCAGGACATGGTTTTAAATTTGGCATAGCCATTATTGTTGTTACACCACCTTTAGCACTAGAAGCGGTCCCTGTTAAAACAGTTTCTTTTTCTACAAAACCTGGTTCTCTTAAATGCACGTGCACATCAACTGCCCCTGGCATTATTAAACAACCGCTAGCATCTAAAACCGATGCTTTATCATCATTAATATCACCGATTTTAACAACTTTATTTCCTTCAATTAAAACATCTTTTTTAACTAATTCATTGTTTTCAACAATATATCCATTTTTAATTAAAATCATAGTTTACCATCCATCGCTTCTGAAATTACCGCCATTCTAATATAAACACCATTTGTCATTTGCTTGAAAATACGAGATTTTTCACATTCAACAACATCATCAGCAATTTCAACTCCTCGATTAACTGGAGCTGGATGCATGATTATCGCGTTATTCTTCATTTTGGCAACTCTTTCAAGCGTTAAACCATATTTTTCATGATATTCTTCATTAGTTAAAGTCATTCCTTCTTCTAAACGTTCAAATTGAACACGAAGTAACATTATAACATCCATTTCTTCTAAAGCTTCATCAATGCTTAAAAATGGAGCACAATTATCATTAAATTCAGCTGGCCCTGAAATGTATACTTTCATTCCAAGTCTTTCCATAATTTCAATATTTGTATGAGCAACTCTTGAGTGAGCGATATCACCAATAATACAACATTTTAAACCATCGAAATGTCCATATTCTTCATATATAGTCATTAAATCAAGTAATGATTGCGTTGGATGATTAGTTTTACCATCTCCACCATTAAAAATTGGAATATTGATATTTTCAAGTTCTTTAAAGTACTCATCAACACTTGATCTAATTACAACTCCATCTACTCCTAAAGCTTCAAAAGTTTTAACTGTATCATATAATGTTTCACCTTTTTGAACTGATGAACGACCTACATCACAACTAATTACATTAACACCAAGATTCATTAATGCACATTGAAATGAGTAATGAGTTCTCGTAGAATTTTCAAAGAATAACGTTGCGACTTTCTTATCTGGATATCTAACATAATGACCATTTTTTAATTTAATCGCATATTCAATCAATTCAACAATTTTACTAGTTTCTAAATCTTTTAATGTTAGTAAGCCTTTCATGTTTCACCTCAAAAAAATAGTTTTCAAATCTCAAAGACTTGAAAACTAAGAATTCTCTTATAATATTCACTCTAAAACTATCAAAATTAACAATGTAGTTTTAAAAAGCCCTTAAGATTTTATCCTAAGTATTATACTACAAAATGACTTATTTTTCAACAATAAGAATAGATTATTTTATTTACCCTATATCTTAAATTAAAATAAATAAGTTTGTTATAAGAATTTGAAAAACCAAAAAGGAAAATAACGCGATATTAGCAATTAAAACACGACGATCCGATGACCACATAATATGTAAAATGAAGTATCCAATACTTCCTAAAATAGCTGGAAAACAAATCAAATGACTTATCCAAACCATCAATGTAAACATTTCTAGAAGGGTTCCAAAGCCCATTCCAGTTTGAATTTGTTCAATCACTAAGCAAATCGTAAAAAATAAACTTTGTAAATTACTTATTGCTAATATAACAGTAATTATTAAACCATATATTCCAACAAGTTCTTTTTTATTCATTTCTTCACCCCTTATGTTTATATTCAAAATACTTATTTTTATCTAAATAAAAGTAATCTATCATAAACTCTTGATTATCCCATTTACGTACTTCTTTTTTTGATTCATAATATTTAAAACCATATTTTGAACATAAATTCTTCGATCTTACATTTTCTGTAATACATGAATAACGAAATTTATGAGCCTTAAATACTTCAAAAGCTAGGTATAACAACATTTCTAGCATTTCTTTCCCATAACCATTACCTTGAAACTTTTCTCCAATGCATAAACCTGATTCTCGATAACTACTTGGTTCATACTCATAAATTCCCGTAATTCCAATCGCTTCATCTGTATCTTTTAAAGCAACAACAAAACCATGATTATTGCTTTGATAGTCAATTGTTCGCAGTAATCTTTCTTTAGCTTCTTCTAAACTATCCGATTCTTTCCAAAATAAATATTTTGCTACTTCTTTGCTTGACCATAAATTATTATATAGGTCATTAAGATCATCCATTCTAGCCTTCCGCAGCACGATATGATTATGTTCAATATATTTCACCATATTATCATTCCTACTATATTTCCAAATTTTCGCGATATTCTAACGGCAAATACTCTGCGATTTTTTGATAATCATAAACAATACCTAATTTATCAATTAATGCCTGATGATACTTAAGTGTTTTTAAATTATACCATACACTCCAAAGTAACCAAACATAATCATACCAACGATCTCCCTTACCAGAATTTTCTAAATCGATGAAACCAATAAACTCGTTTTGTTCATTTACAAAAATATTTGGTAAACATAAATCCCCATGGACAAAATCTAATCCTGTATTATCCATAGACTTAAAAGGACACTGGTAATTATCTAAAGATTTTAATGTATTAATTACTTTTTCTAAAACTTCGATTAACAACTGAGGATTTTTTATAAATCGTTCACTAATCAAACTATCTCCAACAATACAAGTTCTTAAATAATAGTACTTACCATCTTTTTCAAGATAACAAAGACTTTTAGAACCAGGAATTTTACCTTCCAACCAATCTACTGCTTGTTTTTCTTTCGAAAGTCTAGTAGAAGAATTAGATATTTTTAAAACATATTGTTTCTCAAATACCAACACTAAATCATCACTTCTACCAATGTTATCAATCGTATAAGGTATATTTTTAGTAATAGCTAAAATTTCTGCTGGAATCCTCATAACAACCTCTTAATCTACATTGTAATTTTTATAACAGTAATATCATCAATTTTTTTAAAACGAGGATATTTATCACAATATTTATCCCCAAATGATGTCTCAACAATCATAGCAATTTCTTTATCTAAATCAAGCGAGTTAGAAAACATTTCTTGATGACTAGCATATATTTTCAAATTTTCAAAACTTTGAGCAAAACCATCTGAATATAAATATATTTCTTTCACTTTATTTTTAGGCATTTTTATTTTTTTTTCGTTAATAATGGGATTATCACATAATGTAAAGGCACTATAGCCATTTGGTTTATTAACTAATTTTCGATGTTTTAAAAGCGTTTGTGAAATAAATGTTCTAGCCTCACTTACATGAATCTTTTTTTCTTTAGCAATTTTAACCATTTCTTCAATCGCAAAATCATCAAGTTTTCCAAGTTCAGAAGTATTTAACCGTATTACTTCGTTATCTACTGTTATAAAAGTAACTTCACAATCACCTAAAACACTAGCATAAAAAAACTCATCATCCCACTCTATCCAGGACATTCCTGCTGATGGAAAATAATCTTCTTCTTTAATTTTTACTGGTATTTGAACAAATGCCTCTTTCGATAAAACCATTAAACGATTTTTAATAGGTCCATCAAGTTTATTAAGTCTTTTTTTCAAGTAATTAACCATCCAGCATGCTTCATTAAAATGATTACTTTTAAGAAGTGGTGTTGCGCCATCAATTACCATAGCATAATTTTTCCCCAAAACAAAACGATCTTCATTCCAAAAATGCGATTTTCTTGTTTTAGCAAGTATTTTCATAAAATCATCCCTTATTTATTAATTAAAATCATTGTGAAGACAAAAATCACAATCCCGACAACAATTAGTGCAATGTCATATAAATATAATCTCTTTTTTCTTTCTTTAAAGTTTAATGTAAATCCTAATAAGATTGTACCAACAAGAATTAATAGTAACCCTAAATAACATAACATTAACATTCCTAACGTATAAGTACTTTCAACAGTAGTAAAAATGTTAATAGCCCCTAATAAGAATCCTAATAATGTTGTCATTAAAGCAATAGATTTATAGTTACTAACCTTAATCTTATCTAAGTCTTGAACTTTTTCTTCATTTAAATCATATGCATGAATAATTGAAGCTTTAACTAAATATTGGTTATATTCAGTAACTTTTGATTCACGATCGGCTGATAATGGTAATAATTCAATTGATTTAACAATATCCGCTTCTCCTTTAGAGTATTTACCTAATAAAATTAATAGACGACCACGATTTAAATAAAATTTACTATATACCTTTTCTTTTGAACCTTTATCTTTAATTTCAAGGTCAATAGCTTTATTAATACATTGTAATCCTATTTTTAAATATTCAATATTTTCTGGTTCATTTTTTTCATCAAGTTGGAACTCAAAATACTTACAAATAAGTTCAGAATATGCATTTAAAACCCCCGAATGACTAGTAAAATCACACAAATCATTTTTCATACTTACCAACTTAGTTCCATTTTTAATAGCTTTGTAAATAGTTGAAGCATCAGTACTCTTAACTAATACAGCCATTAAAGTAATGTGTCTAATAATTTCATATTCTCTAAATAAATCATCATATTCTCGAACAAGTTCCAATATATCTCCATAGTTTTGACGACGACACATTGTAAATAATACAAAGAATAATACAAAAGCAAGTTTTTTATCAGTTTTATAACTGCTTTCAATTTTAGATACTAAAAAAGATTCAACCTCTTCGTTTATTTTGTGAGAACTAGCCATTTTTGTAATTTCAAGTTCAAAAGCACGATAATTTACTTCACGTTCAAATTTTTCAATTTTTGATAATTCTATTGCCGATTGCATTAATTCATTAAACTTTTTTTCCATAATATATTCTCCTAAATGGTTTAATTACTATTATTATATCACATTTTAATTAAGGATTCAAATATTTAAAAACTTCATCTAATAAAAAAAGATAGTTATTATCAAAATAACTATCTTAAAAGGATGATTTTACAGCTTTTTTTACTAACTTATTTTTTCCTATCTAAAAACACTTACCATCTTTACAATCTTCAATGTTGCCATTACGATAACATACCTCATTAATATGTGAATTATTTATCATAAATCCCACAAAATTATTGATAGTTGTTTCCGCAATATTCTCTAAAGCTTCTTCTGTTAAAAAAGCTTGGTGAGATGTCACAATAACATTCGGCATTGAAATAAGTCTTGCGAGTGTATCATCTCGTAAAATATGTCCTGAGAAATCTTCAAAGAAGAAATCAGCTTCTTCTTCATACACATCAAGACAAGCTGCCCCAACTTTTTTATTTTTAATTGCTTCAAGTAATGCTTCCGCATCAACTAATGCTCCACGTGAAGTATTAATAATTACTACTTTATCTTTACATTTAGCTAATGTATTTTTATCAATCAAATGATATGTTTCCTCAGTTAATGGGCAGTGTAATGAAATAATATCACTATTTACAAATAACTCATCTAAAGAAACGTATTTTATTCCCTTATCAGTTTCATACTCAATATCTGGGTATTTATCATAAGCTAAGACTTTCATCCCAAAACCTAAACAAATATCAATAAATACTTTCCCTATTTTACCTGTTCCAATAACACCAATTGTTTTACCAAATAAATCAAAACCGGTCATACCATTTAAATTAAAATTAAAATCACGAGTGCGAATATATGCTTTATGAATTCTTCTAATTGATGTTAATAACATCGCAATCGCATGTTCCGCAACCGCATATGGTGAATATGCTGGTACTCTAAATACATGAATTTTACCTTTCGCATATCTCATATCTACATTATTAAAACCTGCACATCTTAGAAGAATTGCTTTAACTCCTCCCTCAACTAAAATATCAATAACTTTATTATTAACATAGTCATTAACAAATACACACACTGCATCATACCCTCTAGCAAGATTCGCAGTATCTTCTGTTAACTTTGTTTCAAAATATTTTATTTCAATATCATTTAATTTACTATATTCATCAAATGATGGTTTATCATATTGTTTTGTATCAAAAAATGCAATTCTCATACATTTACCTCCTTATTTACAACTATATTTTACCATATAATAAATAAAAAGTATGTTGAAATTTCAACAAAATAAAAAACTACAAGAATTTTTCTTGTAGTTTAAATTACCAAATAGAAGAAATTAAACGATATTTTACTTTCGTATGGTATTTTTCATATCCTACTAATTCCTTACTTAAAAGTTTTTCTTCATTTAAGATCCGTATAACAACAATTATTGGATACATTACAAAAAATAATCCTATTTTCTCGTTAAAATTACGATATTTTCTACATGGGCTGTGTGCGGAAACATGTCTACTGGTTGAATATATTTAATTTCATATTTATCCATTAATAATTTTAAATCATTAACTTGAGTATTAGGATTACATGAAATATAAATAATCTTTTCTGGCACTAGTTTTAATACCGCTTTTAAGAAACGTTCATCACTTCCACTACGTGGTGGATCCATGATAATCGCATCCATACGTTCTTTTCTGTTAGCTAAGTTCACAATAAAGTTACTAGCATCATCATTAAAGAAAGATACATTTTTAATATTGTTGATTTTCGCATTAAATTGAGCATCAATAACAGCTGACTTTTCAATTTCTACACTTAACACTTTTCTAACCTTACTTGATGCGATTAAACCAATTGTTCCAACTCCTGAATATGCATCAAGAATAGTATCAGTTGATTTCAATCCTGCATTATTAATCGCTGAATTGTATAACACTTCTGTTTGATATGGGTTAATTTGATAAAACGATTTAGATGAGATTTTAAATTTCTTACCACATAGTTCATCAATAATATAACCTTTACCATAAAGAATATTTTCTTTATTACCAAGTACTGCACTAGTTGAACGAGTATTAATGTTTTGAACAATTGTTGTAACTTCTTTACATTGAGCAATAACGGCTTTCACAAAGTTACTACGACCTGGGAAGTTTTCTTCAGCTGTTACCACAACAACCATTGTCTCTTTCGTTTTAAAACTTCTTTTAACCATAACATGACGAATAAGTCCACGCTTACGGTCCTCATCGTAAGCACTTATGTGCATTTTAATTAAAATATCTTTTATTTTCCCTACAATCTTATCACTTATTTCATCTTGAACGTAACAAGTTTTAAAAGGAATAATCTTATGAGAATTTTCAGCATAAAATCCACTAATTAGTTTTTCTTTTGGATGGTTACCAAAAACCACTTGGTTTTTGTTTCGATAGTTACAAGGTTTTTCCATTCCTAAACAAGAATTAACTAAATTACCTTTACCAAAACGATCAGCAAATAGTTTTCTAACAAGTTCTGTTTTCATTTTTAATTGTTCTTCATATTTAATATGAAGTAACTTACATCCACCACATTGATAATAGATTTCACATGGAGGTGTTATTCTATTTGTTGATTTTTCTAAAACTTTAGCTCTTAACGGTTTCCCCTCAACATCTACTTCAACAGTTTCATTATAGATAACATTAGGAATGCTGTAAATATTTTTACCGTCTTTTAATATACCATTAAATTCATTATCGTATGTTAATATTTTACCTGTTATTTTCTTCATATTTACAACCTTTCCTTTTTTAATTATTCTTTTTCTCGTTTTGAATTAATTATGTCAATATATTGAACAAAGCGAATAACTTCTTTTCGTTCATCAATTGGACAAAAACTAAACGTTCCTTCACTATCTGGAACCTCAAAATAAACTCTATTATCTGGACTAATCGAGAATGGTAATTGGATAAGCATATTGTAATTAAATTCTTTAACATAGTTTTCACTTTCATAATAAAAACGATCATTAGTTAAAGTAATTACTCCATCACTAACATGTTCCATTACTTTCTCTTTAGCTAAGTTATTAGACATTCTAACTTTTGCTGAATAGGAAAATTCTGAGTTATTTAATTCTTTTTCCAATTCAGCCTTTTGATAATCATACCACTTAGTTTCATCTTCAAAACAAACATCATCATTTGTTTTAGGTTTTAAGAAACCATATTCATCCATAATAACGGTATTACCACACGCTGTACAACTCATAGTGTTTTTACTTGCTATATGAGTATAATAACTTCCACATTTAGGACATTTAATTAAAACATTTTCTAAACCACTGATGATATTTTTACCCTTAATTTTACGTTTCATTTCTAATTGGTCAAGATATTCATTTACGCCAATTGATTTAACAACTTTTTCATATATTTCATCATCAGTATAATTTTCTAATTCTTCAGCGACCAAAACTTTTTCAAATGTTAAATTCATATCACATTTACGTTTACCTAAACGCCATTTAGGAAAGCATAAATGACTTCCTTGCATTCTAAGCGCTAAAACGTCAGCTTTACACATTCTTATTAATTTAACAATAGCTTTAGAAATGAAGATTGGCGCCCCATCAATTGATACTTGTCCTGCTGGAGCAATCGCCACAATTCCATTTTGTTCAATTACTTTACGCATTTTACGAATTGCCATTAAATCTGGTTTAAATTGTTCTTTTTTAATCGCTCTAGCTAGTGGTAATCCAACTGCTAAAATCTTATTAAAGAAAAAGTGTCCACTAATAACATAATTAACACGTCGATAATTTACCGCTGCAGATGATAAATAGTGATCTTTATTAGAATAATGATTGTAAATTAAGAAACAACCTCTTTTTTGTTCTTTTAACGCTTTTCGATCAATTTTAACTTTATAAAATAGTCCTAAATATATTTTTGATACAAATGTTAATAGAAAAGCCATATATCTTGGCGCTCTAACATTTTCTTTTTTCTTTTTATTTTTTGCCATAATAGCACCTCTTTTTTTACATATCTATCCATATTAATTATACATCAAAATTAATTTTTTAAAAAGAAATGTAATAAAATTACTTTTAATAAAGAAAAAAGAATTAGTAAATTAATACTAATTCTTGATATTATTATAATAATGGTGCAAATAATCCCAAAATAATACTAAGTAGTTTGGCTGGATAAGATATCTTTTTACATTTTTTTAGTGTAATTTCTTCTGATACTAACATTGTTTGTAAAAAATCACTTTTTATATCTTTTATAGCCTTGGAATATGCAATCCATGTTGCACATTCAAAATGATGAGACAAGCTACGATAGTCTAAATTAATTGTCCCCACTACTCCTACTTTATCATCGCATACAAAACTTTTAGCGTGAATAAAACCTGGTGTATACTCATAAATCTTAACTCCTGCCTCAACAAGCGTTAAATAATTACTTCTTGTTAACCAGAAAATGCTTTTCTTATCAGGTATATGAGGAGTGATAATTCTAACATCAACTCCACGTAGGGCCGCAAGTCTTAAGGCTTGAATGATATGGTAATCAATAATCAAATAAGGCGTAGTAATATACAAATACTTTTTAGCATTGTTAATAATATTTAAGTAAACATTCTCACCAATTCGTTCATCATATACAGGTCTTGGCCCATCACCAAATGGTTGAACAAATCCATCATTTTTATACTCTTTCTTCTCATAGAAGTTTGGCATAAACTTATCATAGTTTTCATCTGTATAGCGAGTGGCATTCCAATTTTCTAAAAACATTGTTGTAAAAGTCTTAACTGCTTCACCATACAAATAAACATTGGTATCTTTCCAATGACCATATGGTTTTTTTACATTGATATATTCATCAGCAATGTTCATTCCTCCATTGAAGGCTTGGTCACCATCAATAATCATAATTTTACGATGGTCACGATTATTATGAACTGCCGATACAATTGGAACAAACTTGTTAAATGGAACACATTTTATTCCTTCTTTTTCCAATATTTTATAATAATTATTCGGTAATTTACTAATCGATCCAACATCATCATACATTACACGAACATCTAGACCAGCTTTAGCTTTTTCTTTTAAGATTTCTAAAATAGTATCCCAAAAAATTCCTCGTTCTATAATAAAATATTCTAAGAAAATAAAGTGTTTAGCTCCTTTTAGTTTCTCCACCATTAATTCAAAAGTTTCTTCACTACTTGATAAGTATTTGACTTCTGTATTATGATGCAACGGACAATCTGAAGTATTTTTAATATATCTTGATTGATTAGCAAGTCCTAAATCTATATTCTCAAGTTCAGCTATACATTCATTTTTTTCAAAATAGTATCTAGTAACTACATTTGTTAAAGTGTGAAATTTCTTTTTATTTTTGTTACTTAATATCATATGTAACCCAAAGGCTGCATAAATTAAACATCCTAAAGGAAGCAGCGTAATTATCATAACCCATGGCACTTTAGTTGAAGGTGGTTGAGTACGATTAATAAGTATTAATAAACATATAATACCTAAAATGTTAATACCTAATGAAACATATAAAAAACTTTCTGATAAATAATATGCTCCAATGAATAATAATAAAAATTGAACAATAATTAAAAAACTTATTATCGCAAATCTACTAAATAATATTTTTATCAACTTTTTCATAGTTTGACCTCCTTCACATGAATTATCAAAAAACTTGATTTTTAGGGTATTTTATTATATAATATATAGGCACATGCATTCTTAGCTCAGTTGGTAGAGCAACTGACTCTTAATCAGTGGGTCCAGGGTTCGAGTCCCTGAGAGTGTACCATCTAGATTTAAGCACCTAACTATAGGTGTCTTTTTTATTTATTATACCACATTTTCGAAAAAACAACAAAAAAAACTCATCTAATTGATGAGTTTTATTCATTTTCTAAAATAGAAATCACTTCACAAATGTACATTTTGTGATATGAATGATCTGGATAACATTTATCAATATCTTCATTTAAGAATAATTCTGGTTTAATGTCATCTGCATAAATTTTTTTACATATAATCGTATACTTTGCTTCTTCATAAACTGTTACATTGTTTATTTCAACGGGGTGAAAATTACATTCTTGATCTTTATTAACATCTCGCCCAGATTTTGTACCAAAATAAGTTAAGGCATCACGATATTTATCTTCAAAGAATGATAAAGCAAAAAAATCATTATTTTCCGTAAATTCATACGTATAACGAGATGGACGAACAAAAATATAAGCTACTTCTTTTTTCCAAAGATAACCTAATCCCCCCCAAGCAATAGTCATTGCGTTATGATTATCTAATTTACCAACTGATAGTAAAGCCCAGTCATCTTTAAATTTACGATAACAATCATCAAACTTTTTGTGTTCAATTGGTTTAAATTTCATATTATCTAATACCTCTTTTCCATCAACAATTCTTTTAATGAAAGTAAAACCTTCATCAAGTGTTGGATAAATAATTGATGATGAGTAAGAGTAAACAACCGAAACAGGTAATTCATATTGTGTTTTGTCTTTATTTCTTTTATCAACTCTTGATGCACAAACATGAGCAGGAGTGTCAAAAAAGTATGCTCCCATTTTTATGTTTGCTTCAAGTTTTGTAACTTCATCAACCATTCTTTTACGAACTCTAGGTGTAATATTTGTCGCATCAAATATTACATCTTTTTCATTTTTTAAGGCATCAGCTATTCTTTTGTAAACTTCTGGCCAAATGGCATTTTCTGGCCAATCCGGATTATCCATTCTTACAACATCAGTGGAAACAATATCACAATTTAGTGTTTTAGAAAGTTCTAAAGCATAAGTACTTTTACCACTACCAGGTACACCTATTAACATATGAACCATATATTTACCTCTACCATTTAATTTCTAATCTTTTATTTGTTTTTTTATCACTTGTTTTCTTTTCTTTTGTTTCTTTTTTCTTTGGGGCATCACTTGATTTTTTCTTTTTAGAGTGTTCTGTTAAAAACTTATCTTTTGTCCCTCTTGTTTTTGCATTTTCTTTTTTAGGTTTTTCTTCTTTTTTAGTTTCTTTAGTTTTTGTAGTTGTTCTTTTTGTTTTTTCTTCTTTTTTCGAACTTGTTTTTTTCTTACCAGTCGAAACCTCAACATTAATTTCACGACCATTGTACATACGGTTATTTAAGAATTTAAGCAAAGAATCAACTTTGTTTGTTGGAACTTCAAAAAATGAATAAGTATTCATAATATCAATTCCCATAATTTTAGCAGATTCAACTAAATGATTTTGGGTAATTAAATCCACAAGTTCAGCCTTATTTAGATGATCGATACGTCCTAAATTAATAAACACTCTTGTATAACCATCTAATGTTCCAGATTTTTTAGTTTTTGTTACACTTAAATCAAGTCCAGCATCTTTAAAACGAGAATCAGTATCGATTAATTGTTTAAGGAATGCTGCTCCAATCATTTCAGGTTCAAATGGATACCCTTCATCTGATAATGTAATATAGATATAATTTAAATATTCAATTAAATTAGTATCTTTATTACTATTTATTAATTCTTTTAAAATATTTTTAACTTTCGCATCTTTCGCTTGAGCATAAGATGGTGGAGCTATTTGGACAATTGAAGTTTTTAACTCTCTTGAGAAAGACTTAATACGATATAATTCTTTCTTAACTACAAATGAATATGCGGCTCCAGTTCTACCAGCTCTTGCTGTACGACCAATACGATGAACATAATATTCAATGTCATCAGGAATATCATAGTTAAATACCGCATCAATACCATTAATATCAAGACCACGTGCCGCAACATCTGTAGCTATTAAGATACGAATTAACCCGTTTCTAAACATATCCATTACTTTATCACGACTTGTTTGTTTCATATCACCATGTAAACATTCAACTTGGTATCCTCTACTTGTTAGTGAAAAACTAAGTTCATCAACTTTACGTTTAGTACGACAGAAAACTAAAGCTTGTTTAAAATTGTATGTATCAATCATTCTTGATAAACAGTCTATTTTATTGCTTTCAGCAAGTTCTACATAATACTGATCAATTTCTGGTAAATCTGTATCTTTATAAGTTGTTTTTACCGTAACAGCATCTTTTTGATAATTTTCAGTAATTCTCTTAATTCCTTCAGGCATTGTTGCTGAAAAAAGCACGGTTTGATGAGGATGTTTAACATTTTCTAAAATAACATCTAAATCTTCACGGAATCCCATATTAAGCATTTCATCAGCTTCATCTAGAATTAACATTTTAATTTTCTTAATTTTTATAGTACGACGTCTTAAATGGTCCATTATTCTTCCAGGTGTTCCACAAATAATTTGTGGTTTACGTTTTAACGCCATTATTTGTTTTTCGATATCTTGTCCACCATAAACAGTGCAAACTCTTAATCCTTGGGTAAATTTCGCTAATTTTTGAAACTCCCCTGATACTTGCATTGCTAGCTCACGAGTAGGGCATAAAACCAATACTTGAACATCAGGATTATCAACATCAACAATATCAATTCCTGGTATCGCAAAACAGCAAGTTTTCCCCGTTCCAGTCGGAGCTTGAGCAATAATATCTCGCCCTTCTAAAACTACTGGTAAAGCAGCTTTTTGAATAGGAGTCATTTCAATATATCCGACATCAGCAATTGCTCTTTTAATACTCTCTTTTACATTTAAATCTTCAAATTTTAACTCTAATTCTTCCATATTACATCCTTTTTATGCGGTTAATAAATCTTCTATATTAAATACTTGCGTCGCAAGTTTTTCAACAAAATCACGTTCATGGGAAACAAATATTACAGTTCCAGGATATTTTTGTAAACTTTCAAGTAATGATTCTTTTGCCAAACTATCCAAATGGTTAGTAGGTTCATCAAGAATTAAAACATTTGCTTTTTTTAACATTACAAGACAAAGTTTTACTTTTGATTGTTCTCCTCCTGATAAAGTTTCTAATGGTTGTAAAGCAAGGCCCCCAGTTATCGCACAACGAGCTAATACACTCCTTATTTCTTTTTCACTCATTTGGGGATAAAGATTAGATATTAGCTGCATAGCACTTTCTTTAGGATTATCCCAATTATGGTCTTGTTCATAATAAGCAATTTTAGCATCTTCAACGAAACTAAAAGAGCCAGTAATTGGTTTAAGTTCTCCAATTAAAGTTTTTAATAAAGTAGTTTTTCCTATTCCATTAAATCCCCCAACTGCTAGTTTTGTTCCACTTTTTATCTCAAATGACATTGGTGGTAAAAGAGATGAATAATACCCAATTTCTAAATCGTTAACTTCTAAGAACTTGTGAGAACTTATACTTTGATAGTTAAAATTTAGATATATTTTTGTATTACTACTTTTTGGTTTTTCCAATACTTCCATTTTATCTAATTTCTTTTGACGGCTCTTAGCCATGTTCGCTGTTGAAGCTCTTGCTTTATTTTTTTGAATATATTCTTCAAGTTTTGCTCGTTCTTTTTGATTTGATGCATATTGTCGCTCATAATTTTCCATCATCATCGCTTTTTTAACAAGATATGTTTGATAATTCCCACGATATCTAGTTATTTTACCAAATTCAATATCAAAAATAACATTTACTACATCATCTAAAAATTCTTGGTTATGAGAAACAATTAAAAAAGTCCCTTTATATTCTTTTAAATACTTAACTAACCAATCAACATGGCTAGTATCTAAAAAGTTAGTCGGTTCGTCTAAGATAATTAAATCAGGATTTTCAAGTAATAATTTCGCAAGTATTACTTTAATTTTTTGTCCACCTGATAAATTACCAAGCATTGTATTCATCCCATAATTAGTAACACCAAGTCCGCTAGCAACTCTCATAATATTTGATTCCATCGCATAGAAATCGGCACGTTCTAATTCTTCTCGAATCGCTGTTGCCTTGTTTACTAATTTAGTTAATGCTTCTTTATCCTTCGTTTCTGCAATTTCCTTATTTACTTCTTCTAATCTTTTTGCATCTTCTAGTTCTTTTTTAAAAGCACTTTTTAGATAATCCATAATTGATATTTTTTTATCAACTTTTAGATATTGATCTAAATATCCAACTTTTATATTTTTATCAAAAACTATGTCTCCAGAATCAGGAATAATCTTTTGACCAAGGATTTCAATTAAAGTCGATTTCCCAACTCCATTTTGTCCCACAATTCCGATTTTGTCATTCTTAAATACTCTAAAAGAAGCATTAGAATATAGTGTTTTTTTATCATATGTCATCGATAAATTTTCAACAGATAGCAACATTTTAATCCTCCTTTTTAGAAAATCGTCTTATTATATCATATTTCCTAAAAAAAAGCCATTAAAATAAAAACATGATATCACAAAGAATATCATGTTTCCTTTTCTTATGGTTTTAATGTAACCGTAGTTGTTACAACACGATTTTTAATACGAGAATAATAAACAATTTCTACTTCATCGCCTACTTGGAAATCAACAAGAGAATTTAATTTAGCGTTAATCACATATGTTCTAGAAGCTTTTACGCCACCAACACTTAGGATAATATCATGAGGCTCAATTCCACTATTATATAAAGTTGATTCTTTACTTATTTCGCTTACATAAATACCATATCTTGTCTCACCATTATAGATGTCAGGAATTTCTTTATATGCTCCTCCACTTGTTGCGACAGCATAATCAGTTAAACTTCTAACTTCAACTCCCATAACACCAAGTCTCGCACGAACAATTTCTTTTCCGGGTTCAATATATTCATTTACTAATAAACTAACAATATTTGACGGAATCGCAAATCCCATTCCTTCAATTTCATCAGAAACTAATTTCAAAGTATTAATTCCCACAAGTTCACCATATAAATTAAATAATCCTCCACCACTGTTACCAGGGTTAATAGCTACATCGTGTTGAATATATAAAGAATAAAAATCTTCTATTCCATCATCATCAGTATCGCTTGATAAATATCTAGCTTCTCCACTAACTACCCCAAAAGTTACAGAACCGTAGTAATAATATCCATCTGGATTCCCTACTGCAATTACAAAATCACCTTTGTCAAGTTCATCGCTATCCGCAATTTTAACTGGTTGAATATATTTTGTACATTCAAATGTTATAACCGCAATATCAACCTTTTTATCATAACCAACAATAGTAGCTGGAAATTCTAAATCTTCTTCACCTAAATAAGCAAATATTTTATATTCTTTTGTTTCATCATCACCTAAAATAACATGGCGATTAGTAATAACATAGTATTTATAACCACTAATTTCTCCATTAGTTTTAATTTCTTCACGTTTATAAATTACTCCACTACCTAATGAATGATTAACATCACTAGTTACAAAACCTGTTGACATTACTTGTTTACAAGTAACACCGATAACCGCATGTTCTACTTTTTCATATGCTTCATTTACCGCTGTTTGTAAGTCTTCAACTGAAACATTTTCATATTCCACTACTTTATTAGTTATCTCATTTGTCACTTTATTTGTTACATCACTACCAACATAACCTCCGTTATATGGAAATAGTAGCCCAACCAATAAACAAACAACTAGGCAACAACCAATTATTGTTGTTACCGGAATAATCCACATTTTCTTATTATTCACTTTTTTCACTCTCCATTTTCTTTACGACTGGTACTTTAAACCAAAATTGACTTCCTTTTCCTAATTCACTATCAACACCATATTCGAAACCATGTCCTTCTAAAACACTTTTTACAATCGAAAGTCCAAGTCCACTACCACCAATTCCTCGGTTGTGAGATTGATTACCTTTATAATAACGATTCCAAATATCTTCAATATGTTCTTTATCAATACCAATTCCATGGTCAATGAAAGATATTTTGGCATATGATCCTTCAATTTCTTGTTTAACAATAACAAGTTTATCTTCACCACAATAGTTTACCGCATTATTCAAGAAATTATATAAAGCAATCTCTATTTTTCGAATATCCGCATAAATTATAATATCTTCTTCATATTCAAAAGTAACTGTACAACCAACTTGACTAAGTAGTTTCGCATTACGATTAATAATACCCTCTATATTCTCAGTTAAATTATACTCTTCTTTTTCATATGTTGTTGTATCACTTTGCATCTTCGTTAAATTAAGAATATCATTAACTAAAGAAGTTAAGCGATTTGCTTCATCAATAATTATTTGTAAATTTTCTTTGCTAATTTCACTTGGATAGTCTTTCATCATTTCACTATATCCTGCGATAAGAGTAAGTGGTGTTCTTAAATCATGACTTACATTAGCTATCAATTCTTTTTGATAATTATCTAATTTTCCAAGTTCATTAGATGCATAATTAAGGGTATCTGCGAGTTCTTTAATTTCCACATAATCATGGGCCTCAAACTTAGTATCATATTTACCTTTTGCTAGATTTCTAGCAGCTTTATTTAAAGATGCAATTGGTCGAGATACACTTCTTGAAACAAGGGTTGCAAAAATCGCTGTTAGCCCAATTATAACAATCGAAATAACAAAAAACTGTCTTCGCCACACTTGTACAATTGAATCAACAGGAACAATTCTTGATACTAAAATTATTAATACTTCCGTTGAATCACTTAACTTAATAATTTTAGAAAATATAAAATCAGATCCTGTTTCAGTAAAATTTTCATTTAAAGTTGATTTTTTTATTTTGTTCCATAAATTTGTAACTGTAATAGGGTTTAAAGTTTTCCCATAGATATTAGTAACTAATCCAAATTCTGATCTATGAATCAACCAAATATTCATTTCATTATCATTTTCTAAATCACTAAATACATTAGCCAAATCAGAAGTATTATAAATCATCATCTCTTTATTATATTCTGATAATTCATACTCAATTTGTTCAGCTACTTCATAACAGTTATTTTTTTTCGTTTCCGCATAAAATTGATCTAATACCGCAATTTCTAAAAACCAAAATACTAACACAATTACAAAAGCAAAAATAATAAAATATGTAAAAGTTTTTAAGGTTAAAGAAATATGCTTACTTTTCAAAACGATAACCTACCCCTCTTAAAGTAATAATATTCTTTCCATATTCCCCAAGCTTACGTCTTAATAATTTCATATGCGTATCTAATGTTCTATCATCACCAAAGAATTCATAACCCCAAACATTTGCTAGTAATTTTTCTCTTGTTACTGCCATATTTTCATTTCTAATTAAATATGTTAATAAGTCATATTCTTTTGGTGTCATATCAATACGTTCATTTTTAATATATACAATTCTCGCATTATAGTCAATTTTCAATTCATTACAAACATAAAAATTTTCATTTACAACATTTGAATTAGAACGATAACGATTTAAAATCGCATTAACTCTCATCATTAATTCTTTAGGTGAGAATGGTTTGACAACATAATCATCAATTCCTAAGTCAAAACCATGTAAACGGTCGTATTCTTCACCTCTAGCTGATAACATCAAAATTGGGATGTTTTTCTTTTTTCTTATTTCTTTAACAGCTGAAAAACCATCAAGTTCAGGCATCATAACATCCATAATAACTAAATCAAAGTTTTCAGTTTCACATTTTTTAATTGCGTCAAGTCCATTTATTGCCTCATCAACAGCATATCCTTCAAATGACGCATACTTCTTAATTAATTCACGAATATTATTTTCATCATCTACAATTAATAATCTATCCATAATACTATCTCCTTACTAATATTATAACATACTTTTAATATTTTAGAGTGATTTTAAAGTGAAAATTATATGAACTAAAATGTTTATTATGAATTAACAATGTTTTTTTAAAAAATTATGTTATAATAATTTGTAAGCTCCTATAGTTCAGTGGTAGAACGCAGCAATGGTAATGCTGAAATGCTAGTTCGATTCTGGCTAGGAGCACCATATAAAACGAGGTGATAAATATGAAACCTTTAGCTTACGCCATGCGTCCAACACATTATGATGAAATTGTGGGACAAGATCATTTAGTTGGTAAAAACGGTGTATTACGTAAAATGATCGAATCAAATCATCTTTTCTCATTTATTCTTTATGGAGAACCAGGTTGTGGAAAGACTACGATTGCTGAAGCAACAAGAAAGATGGTAAACATTCCTTCTCACCATTTTAATGCATCTACTGATAATAAAGATATTTTAAAACAAATAGTTAATGATGCTAGATTTAATAAAGATACAATTATTGTTGTCGATGAAATTCATCGCATGAAAAAAGATATTCAAGATTTTTTACTACCATATGTTGAAGACGGAACCTTAATTATGATTGGTTTAACAACAGTTAATCCTTATCACTCAGTTAATCCAGCTATAAGATCACGTTGTCACATCTTTAAGTTAAACGAATTAAATAGCGATGATATGCATACCATTCTTCGCCGAGCATATGTAAATATGAAATTAACAAATAAAATTGATGAAGAGGTTTATGATTATTTAGTTGGTATTTCTGGCTATGAAATTAGATCTTTAATCAACAACTTTGAAATGGTTGTCTCAATCTATCCTAATGAAGATATAACTTTAGACAAAGCAACTTCTGCTTTGATAAAACCAAATGTATCGATTGACGCAAATCAAGATAGCTATTATGATACCTTAAGTGGTCTTCAAAAATCAATTCGTGGTAGTGATGTCGATGCGGCCTTACATTATCTAGCTAAATTAATTATCGCTGATGACTTACAAAGTTTGTCAAGAAGACTTTTAGCTATTGCTTATGAAGATATTGGACTTGCTAATCCAACAATTGGACCAAGAGTTAAAGCGGCAGTTGATGCAGCAAGAGAGCTTGGAAATCCAGAAGCAAGATTACCACTATCAGTAATTGTTATCGAAATGGCTCTATCACCAAAATCAAATTCTGCATATCTAGCAATCGCTAAAGCCATGGAAGATATCGAAAATGGTAAGAGTGGAACCCTTCCTCTTCACTTAAAAAATACTTATTCTTTCAATCCTAAACAAGAAAGTTATAAATATCCTCATGATTATCCAAATGCCTGGGTTAATCAACAGTATCTTCCCGATACTTTAAAAGATAGTAAATATTATACTCCAAAAGATTCATCTAAATTAGAAAGCAGTTTAAAAGAACGCTATCTTCAAATCGAAAGATGGAAAAAACAAGCAAAATAAAAAATATCCAAGTTCACTTGAACTTGGATATTTTATTTTACTCAGCATAGTTAAATGTAACTTCTACCGCATCAAGCGTATCCACATTACCTTCAGTATATTTTCCAGCTATCTTTGCCCATTCATAATCTTCTCCACGGAAGTAAATATCAGTTAATCCTTTTACTCCATAGAAACAATTATCTCCAAAGCGCTCAATACTCTTCGGTAAAATAAGTTTTTCCACATTTGTAAGACCACTAAATGCTCCATACGCTAAACCAATTGGCCCATCTAATATTTCAACAGTTTTTAAAGCAGTAGGGATATAGTAAGTAATTGTGTTCTTATCAGATACTTTTTGGTCAATAGGTGTTGTGTATTCGGTATAAACTGTATTAAACACAAACCCAAATAAATCAGCAGTAGTACTATCAGTCGCTCCTCCACCAACAAATGGTAAAGTAATTTTGCTTAAAGATGTCATTGCTGCAAAAGCACCTTCACCAATTGCTTTAACACTAGCAGGAATTGCTAATTCTCTAATACTAGAACATCCATAGAATGCTGTTTTTTCAATTTTAATTACACTTGCAGGAACAGTAAAGCTTTTTAATGAAGTACATTCATAGAAAGCATTTGTTGGAATAACTTGTAATTCACTTACTCCTGCAAATTCTACTTCTGTTAAAGACTTACATTTTGCAAATACATTATTACCTAATAATTTAACACTTGATGGAATAACTACTTTTGTAATTTTATCGTTATTTTCAAATGTTTTATCAATAATTTTAATAACTGGTTTATCTTTCCATACAGCTGGAACTAATACTTCAGTATCTGTACCTTTATAATCTCCAACCGCATAACCATTTAGGAGATTACCATTGCTATCTTGTAATTCATAAATTGTAAACCCTAATGAATATGGGTAATCCCCATCTGGATTTTGATCTGGATCTTTATCATCTCCAGGATCCTTACAAGATTCGTGTTCAGGATTTTTTTCACAATCTACTACATCTGGATCATCAGTATCATCACCTGGAAGTTGTTGCTCACTACATCCAGTTACGAATACTAATCCAATTAATACTAATAATAATAAAATAAATCTAGTTTTTTTCATAACAACTCTCCTTACATTGTTCTTATTATACCATACTTTGTTTTATTTGGCTAGTGATTTTATATCATATTCCATCAGTTTTTGTAATTTATTTTGTTCATCATCGGTAATATTTACTAAACTAAATCTAAATAATTCATCTTTGCATAAGTAAAATGCTTCATCTTCATATAAATAATTTCCTGGATCAATTCCAATATATTGTTCCCCAACTTTTCCAGAGTTTTTTCCAAATATTTTTACCATAAACAAACTATCTAAAATACTATTTAAACTATAGTTATCAAAATAATGAACAATAAAATAATATCCACATTTACTACCCACCCGTAAAAAATAAAGCAACATTTCTAATTCTTTAGGTTTTTTTAAGATTGCTTCTAAATTAAGGATAAAAATAAATTTAATTCTGAAATTATCATTACTTCTTTTATTATATTCATAAATATCATTACAATTATATTGATTTAACAATTCTAATCTTTTTTCAATATCTTTTCCAATTCCAACAAATTCAAAGTTTAAATCTTTATAATAGCATTCCCATTTTTCAAATTGTTTATAAGTATTATTTACATCAAAAAACTTTATTTCATATTTTATCTTAGTTAATTTAATCATCAACATTAAAATATAACTATTCATTAACTTAACTACATTATCAACATTTGCTTCAATTATTAAAAAATTATTTTCTTCTAAAAAATTTATTTCAACTAACTCATTATTTGTATCAATTCCCATTCCGAGTTTTAAATTGTTGGTATATTTTTCTTGTAATAAGAGAATCGTTTTAATAAATGGTGGATTAGTATCAATATTATCAATTTCAATTTTAATTTTTGGACTATCTATGTCTTTAGTAATTAAAAAACGTTCTGATAAAATTGATTTTAATTTTAAATATAGTTTATCCAAATTAATATTACTAACTGTTTCAATTTTACAAGTTGTTACATGTTCACCTACAATATAACTTATTCCTTGATAAAAGACATTCATATTATTTAGTACACTAGCAATAGTTTTTTTTAAGCTAACTGCGTGTTTTTCTTCGGTAATAACATAGTTTCGACGAAATGGTTCACTTAAACAATCAATAGTGAGTTTAGGAAAGCGTTCCTTCTTTTTAGGTTTTACCTCTTCTTGGGCTTTACCTTTAACTACAATACCATACTTAAGAGTCTTACCAAACTTCGTAAAGATTTTGAAAACTTTTAAACTTATCCGTTTAATAAAACCTAAAGATTCACCAATTGTTTTATTAAAACTAAAAGAAACTCCAACCATACCAATAAATAAAACAATTACCACTGTTCCTACACTTGAAAAAAGTGTATAAAACAAATAGAAAAAAAGCATTCCGATTATTCCCCCACCAACAATCATACCTTCTTGATAGTTTTTAAAATAATCCAAATATAAACTAAATGTCATTTTAAGATAGCTTGTCCCAAACTGATTTACATATTCATGCATGGGAAAATGTGATATTGTTAAAACCGCAATCATTAATAAAATAATTCCGACAGATCGCATATTTTTAACATTTAATGGTTGATGTTTAAATAGACAGTATATTCCAAATAATAATAATGCTAACAAAAAAGCAAAATACCAATCACCAAACATTATTCTAAAAGCCATCATAATGTAATATCCTACTAAACCAAGACGGGCCAAAGCTAATAACGATAATAAAATCGTTGAAACTCCAATTAATTCGTAATAAAAAGTTAACTCCTTTTTATTTTGTTCTAAAACCATTCTTTTTTCTTTTGACATAAACTCATCTCCTAAACAATACTATTGTATACTTTTGAAGATAAGAAAAATGTAATTATATGCTAGAGAAAAATAAAAAGAATTGGAATAATTCCAATTCTTTTATTTTTTTGTTTTTTCCTTATGGATAGTTGATTTCTTGCAATGTGGGCAATACTTTTTATACTCTAATCTATCTGGAGTATTACGTTTATTTTTTTCTGTTAAATAATTTTCATTACCACATTCAGAACATTTCAATAATAAATTGATACGCATTTTTTGTTCCTCCTAAAATTACATCTCTCATATTATAATACATTTTGCCTAAAATTGCAAGAAAAACATATCATAAATTAACATCAAAAATTTTTTTCAACTAATCGTTTAAAATCTTTAATAAAATCGTACTTATTTCGTACATATTTTAGCTCATTATCTAGTAAAACAGACGATGTTTTCCCTTTATCTTTATACAAATAAATATATTTATGATATTTATTAGAATTCATCTTTTCTTTTGGAGAGGTATAAATATGATAGATTGTTCCCTGATATACAAAACGTAAATTTTCATCTTCAGTTGGTTCTAGAGTGAGTGTATTTAGATCATAAACATCACTTAAATATTTATATACCACAAGATTAAGCCATTTTTTAGAATCTGTTAGGTAACTTATTATTTTTTCGTCATTTAAATGAACAATTAAAAATTCTTTTTTATTAATCACTTTATTTACTAAACGGTATTTTTTCAATAATTTTAAAACATTATAGAGAATAACTAGATTATGTATTTCTAAATCATAAATTCTAATTATCAAAGTTGTATAATTAACAAAAGTAACACTTGAATTAAACATTACTTTTTCTAAGAATGTTTGCCACCATAAAGGATGCTTTTCATTTAAAATATTAACAACTTGAAATAAAGACGCTAAATTATAATCTTTTATATTATTTACAAACATTTAAAACACCTCATATAATTATATGAGGGGTTTTCTTATTTATTATTTTTTAATTTCAATTAATACCGGCAAAATAGCGGGTCGTTTTTTAGAAATACGATAAACTATTTTTCCAATTTCTTCACTTAAAGATAAAATAACTTGTTCTTTATCAAATTTTGGTTTATTTAAGGAGTTCTTCATCATTCTTAAGAAGAATTCACTTATTGTTTGATTAAAAGTTTCTAAATCTGTTGTATAGACAAAACCTTTAGAATTTATAACGGGATTTTCAACAACTATTCTACGACGCATATCAAGATAAGCAACAATAATTACAACCCCTTCTTCTGAAAGTCTTTCTCTTTCACTTACTAATTCACTACTTACATTTCCAATCAGTGTTCCATCAACATATTCATCGCCAGTTGGAATTATTTCTTTTGAAACTAATTCTCCACCTTCTAAGACACTTACCTCTCCATTATCTAATAAAACAATTTGTTCATCACCATAACCAAATGTTTTAAGTAAATCTTTATGACGATATAAGTGACGATATTCACCAATAATTGGGTAAATATATTTAGGTTTCAACATTGAATAAAGTAAATATAAATCTTCTGCTGTTGCGTGAGATGTTCTTAGTTTCTTTTTAGAAATTGTATCAACTTCAACATCTTTACGATAAAGATCATCCATAGTTTTAATATAATTTCGTAAAGTAACTGTTGTTGGATCTGATATAAATACTACTTTATCTTTCGGAGTAAAACGAATAAAACGATCTTTATTAGCACAGATACGACTTAAACTATTATATGGTTCACTTAAAGTACCTGTAACAAAAACAACAAGATTATCTACTTCATTTTTATTGTTTTCATCATATGGTTTTAAAAGATAATAAATTTCATCTGGAATTTTTAAATATCCAGAGTTAATCGCAATCCCAACAACTTCTTCGGCTTTTCGTCCCATAAACGCAACTTTACGGTTTTTCTCAACACACATATCAACCATTTTTTGAATTCTTGACAAATCAGTTGAAAAAACGGATACAAATATGCGATGTTCATTGCTATCTAAAATGTTTTTAAAAGTATGTTCAAATAATAAATCATTTGTTGAACGGTCAATATCACTAATACCAATACTTTCTGCTAAAACAGCTAATACATTTTTATTATTAGTAATCTTCTCAAATGATGTTAAATATTTAGCATTTTTTTCAATTCCAAAGTTAAAGTCTGGAGCGAATACAATATTTCCATCTTTAGTTGATACCACAATTCCGACTGATTCAGGAATACTATGCGTAGTATTAAAGAACGAAATGCTGACATCACCAAATTTTAAAACTTTCGTATCATTAATTCGATATAATTTATAACGTTTAATATTCATATTGTTTTCTTGAAGTAAAGATTCAATTAAACACATTGTGAAATGAGTTGCGTAAACTCGTAAATTAATATTTTTTAATAAATATGGTAACGCTCCAATATGGTCATCATGGCCATGAGAGATAAAAATTCCCTCTATTCGTTCTTTGTTTTGAATTAAGTAATCAATATTCGGGATAACCGCATCAATTCCATACATATCTTTTTCTGGATATTTTAACCCCGCATCAAAAACAAAAATACGCTCATCTACTTCAACACAAAACATGTTTTTTCCATTTTCACCTAGACCACCAAGCGCGTAGATTTTAATTTTGCTCATATGTCTCCTCATTATTTGTTTTATTTCTTATTAACTATATTTTACCAAATTAATTACTATTTATCAAATAAATTATTTACTTTCTTTTAGGATGTTTATTTTGATATGGAACTCTAATTACTTGTTTAACTAATTGTTTAAAATTAAATGGTATTAATGGAAATAAATATGAGCGATCAAAACTCTTTAAACTTGCAAGATAAATTATTAAAAACACTATTCCCGCAACTAAACCCCAAAAATCAAATAAATAAATGAAAAATAATAAAGCAATTTTTAATATTTTGTTTGCAAGACCAAGTTCATAACTAGGCGTAATGTATGTTCCAATAGCGGAAATTGCCCCTACAAAAACAATAGCATTAGTGAAAATTTCCAGTTCAATCGCAATATTACCAATTACAATTCCAGCTATCAAACCCATTGAGGTAGATAAAGCATTAGGAGTATGAATGGAGGCCATTCTTAAAAGTTCTATCCCCACTTCTATTAAGATTACTTGTAAGAATAAGTTTTCAGAACTATCTATTTCAAAGAGTTTAGAAGGGAATGGTAAATAATCCATTTTAATACACATATACCAAAGTGGCATTAATAAGAAGGAAGCTAAAATACCTATAAATCTTAAAATACGCAAATATGTTCCCGCAATCGGAGTCTGACGAAACTCCTCAGCGTGCTGCATATGGTCAAAAATAGAAACAGGTCCCAAAATAGCACTAGGAGAATTATCAACAATTAAACCGAACATCCCTTGATATAAATGAGCTGAAAAGGTATCAGGTCGTTCTGTATAACGAACTAAAGGATATGGGGTATACTTATGTCCAATTACAATTTCTTCTAGTGCTTTATCAGTCATTGTAAGTTCAACGATATCAACCCTATCTAAAGCTTTTTCAATACTTTTTAAAGCCTTTTTATCAACATAATCTTCTAAATATATTAAAGCTACATTAGTTTCAGATAATTTTCCAATTCGGTAAAGTTTAGTTCTTAAATTACCAGTTTTAATTCTTCTTCTTACTAGTGCGATATTTATTGCCATCGTCTCACAAAAACCATCACGACTACCCCTTACAACTTTTTCGGTTTCAGGTTCGTTAATCCCTCTACTTGGATAATTACGACTGTCTAATAAATAAATATCATTTTCTCCCTCAATTACTACGGCCACTAATCCCTCAAGAATACTTAAAGCAACTTTATCAAGAGACTGTTCCAAAGTAATACTTTGATGAGCCATTTTAGAAGTTAGTGGTAATGATGACTCTTCAGTCATGTAAAAACCAAAAAATAAATCAATAATATCTGAAGCATTAACCAAAAATGGCATAAAATATAATATAGCTTGTTTATTATCAATAATAAATTCTCGTTTACTAATATCAAAAACTTGACCAATTCCTAAGATTTGATCAAGTCTTGTTGTATCTTTTATGAAATCATATTCACGCATATTCTTACCCCTTTGGTTTAAAAACTAATGACATAATAAAAGCAAAAAGGATTGCTGCTGAAATACCTGGTGCCGTTAAATCAAAAATGCCTAGTAACATTCCAATATATCCATCATTAACAGATGCTTCTAATGCGGCATGAGTTAATGAATGTCCAAAAGATGATATTGGTACCATTGCTCCTGCATGACCAATTTCGATAAGCTTATCATATAAATTAAATGCTTCTAAAAAAGAACCAGCACATACAAACAAAACTGTAATATAAATAGGTAAAAGTTTAAAAACATCCATTAATATTTGTGCAAATGCACAAATTAAACCACCAATTAAAAAAGCCATTAAAAAGTTCATTCACTTACCCCCTCTAAGCATACCGCATGAGCAATTGAAGGAATCTCTTTTCCTTGAGCTACCATTACTGGGTTTAACAAAGCTCCTGTTGCAATAACGAGGACTTTTTTTAATTTTTTAGAACGAAGTAAACTACAAATGTATCCATACATCACTAAGCTTGCACATCCACACCCTGATCCTCCAGCAATTACATCTTGGTTTTGTAAGTCATATATCATCAATCCACAATCTTGATAATTATTTTCCACATCTATTTTATATTCTTTTAAAATATCTTTAAAAACTTTTGAACCATATAAAGATAAATCTCCTGTAACAATTAAATCATATTCATCTGGCGAAATCTTAAAATCTTCTAAATGCTGTTTTAAAGTCATTGAAGCAGCAGGAGCCATAGTCCGACCCATATCATTAGCATCATTCTCACCTGAACTTGTTACACAACCAATTGTCGCTTTAGATATTCTAATTTCTGTTTTTTTATTTGTTAAAATTCCGACCCCTGATCCAGTTACTGTCGTTGTAATACTTGGCGGTCTTTGTCCCCCATATTCTGTAGGATAACGAAATTGTCGTTCACTAGTTGAGTTATGAGAACTAGTCATACAAGCTATATATTTACCATATCCAGAATCAATAAAGGTAGATGCATTAATTAAACTAAGTACAGCTGTACTACATGCTCCATATATTCCAATAAACGGAATAGGAAAATCATTCATTAAATAATTCGATACCGCAATCTGATTATTTAAATCGCCTCCAACGGCTAGTTCCACTTCTGAAATACTTAAATTGCCTTTTCTTATTGCTTCAACTAACGCGGTACGCATTAAATTCATTTCTGCGGTCTCCCATGTTTTTTCATCACAATATAAATCATTAAAACTAACATCAAAATATGTTCCAATCGGCCCTTCTTTTTCTTTTGGGCCACATGAAGTCCCCCAACTATGCAAGAAAACATTATCAAATGCTACGCTATTTTTTCCTACTTTTCTCATACCAAAATCCCAATCAAATATATAATATTACCCGCCACAAACGCACTTACCACTCCTGCTACAATGATTGCTCCTGCAAGTTTAAACATATTAGTCATTACCCCAAGAATTAAACCTTCGCTTTTGCTTTCTAATGCGGAAGAAGTCATAGAGTTAGAAAAACCAGTTATTGGCACAATAGTCCCAGCTCCAGAAAATTGTCCAAGACGATCGTAAACTCCTAAACCAGTTAATAAAGATGCGATAAAAACCATCGTGATACTCATCAAACTACTACTTATATCTTTATCAAGGCCTAATACTTCTAAGTAAAATGAAAGAAATGCTTCTGCAATAACTGAAATTATCCCCCCAACCAAAAAGGCTTTTAACGTATTTTTTAAGACTGGTCGTTTTACTTTATTATTGTCTAATGCTTTTTTAAATATTTGTTTTTCATCATTTCGATTCACAATTATCACCAATTTTATTGTTGCCAAAAATTGTGTTATTTATTCTTAATCCAATACTTTTTTCGCAATCTTTTTTAGTTTTCTACTTATAGTACTTTGATTTACATTTAGTCTTTCAGCAATTGTTTTTTGAGAACATTTCATATTAACCCACATTTGGTAAATAATTAATTCCTCTTTATCAAGGCAACTTAAATCTAGTTTAGATGTACTATTATCTTTTATTAAATCTACCTCTTCCTCTTTTAAGAATGAAATATTATTGTGAAAATTACAAGCAACAATTACATTTTCAACTGTTGTTTTATACTTTTTAGCAAGTTCTAAATAACTTAACTTATCGTTATCATTTTGAACATTTTTGATTAATTTACGGTAGTAGTCACCCGTTATAATATAGTTTTGTTTCGAATATTCTTTTTTAACACTACCTATAATATAAGGAATAGCATATGTACTAAATGATGAATCTCGATACACATCATATTTTTTAGCAGCTTCTAATAATCCCATTAATCCCGCTTGTATTAAATCATCACGATCAAATGATGATACATGGAATCTTTTAACCACATGATAAACTAACCCTTGATTCTCCTTTATTAAATATTCATAACTACTAATGTTCTCTTGATTCATGATAATTTTTCACCATCACTACTTTAGTCATTTTTCCAAGTTCAGATTCCACAATAAGTTCATCACTAAAGACATCCATAATGGTAAAACCAAGTCCTGCTCTTTCTTCTTCAACTTTCGATGAAAAAAGTGGTGTTTTTGCTTTTTCAATGTTTTCAATACCTATTCCATAATCAATAACTTCCATTGTAATTTTTGTATCATCATAATACATTATTAAATCAACTGTTTTAGTTTCATCATTTTGATATCCGTGAACAATCGCATTTGTTATTGCTTCGGAAATAGCAGTTTTAATTTCATTTAAAATCCCAATTTCCAAATCAAGATTTACTAAAAAGCCTAAAGCAACAGTTCTAGTAAATACCACATTTTCTACCTTCGCTGAAAAAGAAACTTTCATATAATTTTTCATTACGCAATCTCCAACCTTTCTTCCGCTTCAATTTCATTTTTTGTTACAAAACAAATTTTTTTTAATCCCGACAAATTAAAAATTCGTTGAACCATTTCATTCATTGAACATATAACAATATGCCCTTTACGTTTTTTTATCTGTGAATAACGTCCTATAATAAACCCTATCCCACTACTATCCATAAACGCCACTTCTTGCATATTAATAACTAAATTCTTAATATGATATTTATCGATAATCTCACTAACGCGATATTTCAAATTAGTAACGCTTGATTGATCAAGTTCGCCTTTGAGACGAATAATTAAAACATTCTTTTTTAATGCCATTTGTACATTTAGTCCCATACTTCTCTTCCTTTCTAAACTATCATATCACATCATCCAAATAAAAAAAAGACCTTCGACAAAGGCTCTAAAATAGCGACTTTAATCGTTTGGTCTATTTCTTAAAAACTATGATGGATTATTTAGCATTTTATCAAAATACCTATAATCTTATCAAATATTCATTTTCATATCCTAATTCTTTTAATACATCATTAATTATTTTTTTAATTTGAAGCTCTTTTTGTTCAATTTTATTAGTTAAATCTAATTGATTCTTGGCTCTGATTAAATTATGATCTAATTTGCTAGTTCGAAAATATTTGTCTCCATCTAAGTAGTCACTCAAAAATCTCATTCCAAGTTCAATTGTGATAATCCATAGTCCCTCATATAATAAAGCAATTTCAAAAGGGGTAATTTCACCTTTTAATTCTTCTAAAAATCCTTTTGTGAAAGCTTTAACAAAATCTAAATTAAGATCAACATGTGAAAGATCTATTTCATCTTCACTAGCATTTGAAGCACCAAATCTTAAAGCATCTCCATAATCAAATAAAAGGGTCCCTTTCATCACTGTATCTAAATCAATCAAACATAAATATTTTTTCGTACGACTATCTAGCATAATATTACTAGCTTTTGTATCATTATGAGTTACTCTTTTAGGGATGGAGCCTTTTTTAAGTTCTTTAATTAGAATATCAAATTTATTTTGACGCATACATATAAATTCAATTTCATTTTGACAATTTTTAACTCGATCATAGTAATTTAAATCAATAAGTTCTTTCAATTTTTTAAATCGTTCTGGGGTATCATGAAATTGTTTAATTGTATCATCTAACACTTCTGGATGAAAGTCACTTAATAGTTGTTGGAAATTACCTACTGCTTTCCCAATTTCATAAAATTCCTGTTCATCACTTACTTTTTCTAGACTATAAGCATCTTCAATATATTCGCTACATCGCCAATATTCATCATTGACAATCGCAAGATCTTGACCAAATCTTGTTTTAATAAAGTTTAAAACAGCTTTGTGAGGATTTTTCCCTTGATAAATACATTTTTTACGAATATGATCGACAATTAATCGAGTATTATTCATAACCCCAATCGGAGAATAATATACATGAGAATTAAGTAATTGTAAAATATATTTACAATCAGCAAATTTTATTAAATATGTCTCATTAATATTACCAGTTGTAAGCTCTTTTATTTCAATAACATTTTTAGGGTCAAAAAATTCTTCACACACTTCTAAAAGATATTCTTTTTCTCTCATTTTATCATCCAAACATTTGTCCAATAATTTCTAAAAATATCTCTAAGAAATTAGCTTTACTTAATACTTCTTTTATTTCTAATTTAACACTTTGAAAGAACTTATCATCAATATAAATTTCCAATTCATTTTTATTAATTTTTGTTGAAACTTCCCCTAAATCAACACCTTTTCTTTTAAGAATATTGATATCTTTAGGGACAACTAAATGATATTTGTTAGGTCTTGATAAGATATCTTCAACTTCTTTAACACTATCGTCCTTATTATATAAGGAAACAATTTCGTAATTACTAACCCCATATTGTAACATATTAACAATATCACTATTTCGTTTTTGAGGAGTTTCAGCTCCCATCGCTACAGCAACAAAACGTATATCATTTTTACACATTGTTGCTGTTAAACAGTAACCTGCTTCAACCGTCCAACCAGTTTTTAACCCATCTATTCCTTCAACGAATCTAACTAATTTATTCGTATTTACTAACCAAAACTGCTTTTCTGTTCCTTCTCTAATATAATCATCATATCTTGAAGATATTGGTAAAACTTCATCTGCGTGATTATTTAATAAACTACAGGCGATTAGAGCCATATCGTGAGCAGTTGTATAATGATTATTTGTTGGTAGACCAGTACAATTTACAAAATTAGTATTAGTTAAACCTAAGTTTTTCGCTTCTTTATTCATTTGTTCAACAAAAGCTTCTTCGCTTCCATAAGTAAATTCAGCCATTGCTACACAAGCATCATTAGCTGAAGCAATGATGATTGATTTAATTAAATCTTCAACAATCATTTGTTCCCCAACTGATAAGAAAATTTGTGAACCTCCCATACTTGATGCATATTCTGAGGTTGTAACTAAATCTTCCATTTTAAATTTACCATCTTTATAACAATCAAAAATAATTTTTAAACTCATTATTTTTGTCATACTTGCGGGAGACCTTTTTTCATGAGCATTTTTAGTATAAACAATACTTTCAGTAGTTGGTTCAATTAAAATTGCACTTTTAGAATTAAGAACTAATTCAACTTCCGCATTACATATATAATAAGGACAAGCAAACATAAGAAAGATTAATAATATTCCAATTATTTTTTTCATTTTATTCACCACTTTAATATATGCGTAAAAAATACAGAATATTAGAACAAAATGATTTTTTATTCAAAAATCACTTAAGAGCTAAATCCCTTGTTTTATAAGAAGCAAATTATCAAGTTATACATGAATCATTTCGTTGTTAACTTGATTTTTTGTCTTATTGGTACTGTTTGACCTCTATACCT
>JAFTPH010000046.1 GCA_017463365.1 Bacilli bacterium | reverse complement strand
TTATCTAATTTTGAAAGAGAGAAAGGTGACTACAGCAAAGTGGACACACCTGTTCCCATGCCGAACACAGAAGTTAAGCACTTTAACGCTGACGATAGTTCTAACGAGCGAAAATAGGACGTTGCCTTCTCCTTTCTATAACATATGCCTCTTTAGCTCAGTCGGTTAGAGCACATGACTGTTAATCATGGTGTCCGCGGTTCAAGTCCGTGAAGAGGCGCCATTTTTTTATGAAATAAGACAATTCGAGATACCGTAGGGTGTCCTTTTTTTATTGCTTGATTATTTTTATTTAATGATGTATAATATAGAAAAAGGAGAATTGCTATGATAATTAGAAATGCAAATATAAATGATATTCCGAAAATGGTTGAACTTTGGAACCGTGATATTGCGATTTTAGGATTTTATCAACCATTAGATTTAAATAAATTTATTAATGTTTTTACCAAAGACCCTGATTTTTCTTATGATGGTGTTTTTGTTGCCTATAATGAAGAAGAACTTATTGGTTATGTAATGGGATTTATACGTTCGGCTTATGCTAAAAATCCTGATAATCCAGGATGTTTAAATAGTATTGTGGTAAAAAAAGAATATCGTAAACAAGGTATTGGATCTGCCCTTTTAACAAAAGTAGAAGAATTTTTTAAAAACTCTGGTCGTAATTATGTACAAGCATATAATTATTTGCCATTATGTTATGAATGGTATATTCCGGGATTTGATAAACATAATCATCCTTGTGCTCCAGCTGTTAGAGTAAATAGTGAGGAATATTTCTTTTTATTACACCATGGATATGCGGCAGTAGGATTTGAAGATGCATTCCATTTACCATTATCTGAATATGAAATATCCGATTCTATACAAAATATTCTTGATACAAATGCCGAAGATGGTATTGTAATAGAATATTATGACGAAAATAAACACTTTGGAATAGATGAATTTTATGAAGATATAAATGCTTTAGAATTTGAAAAAGTAATTAGATCGAATCTTGCTTTAGAAAAACCATATCCTTTTTTAGTTGTAGCTAAAAATAATAAAGTTGTTGGTTGGACAGGCGCTTTATGGAATGAACCAACTGGACGTGGTCATTTTGATGGGATTATAATTTCTGAATCAGTTAGAGGAAGAGGTTTAGGTAAAGCATTATTTTCAATGCTTGCTTACAAATCAAAACTTAATGGTGCGAAGTTTATGACTTTTTATACAGGTTTAAATAATCATGCCCGTTATATTTATATGGGAGCTGGTTTTAAAATTATTCAAACATATGCTTTAATGAAAAAGAAAGTAATTAAATAAGGTGTTTTATGAGACCAAAAATTGTTATTGTTGGAATTAGTGGTGAATCTATTTTCCTTAAAACTGATCACTTTCATCGATCAGGTGAAACTATAAATGCATACGAAAAACATACCGAACCAGGTGGAAAAGGGTATAATCAAGCAGCTGCTGCAGCAAAATTTGGAGCTGATGTTACTTTTTTAACAACTGTTGGTGATGATTTTTATGGGAAATATGCGGTTGAGTATTTAGAGAATAAAGGAATAAATGTTAAATATCGAATTGTTAAAAATGTTCAAACTGCTTATGCGGTTATCTTAACGGATAAAGAAGGAAATAATGAAGTTACTGTATTTAGCGGTGCTTCAAGTTATTTAACAGAACAAGATGTTTTATCAATTGAAGATGAAATAAAAAATGCAGATTATATTTTATTACAATTAGAAGTAAAAAATGAAGTTCTTGCCAAAACATTAGAATTAGCGGAAAAATATAATGTTAAAGTCGTACTAAATCCGGCTCCAGCTAGATTAGGTACGAATCATTCTTTTTATGAAAAAGTTGATGTTTTAACTCCTAACGAAATAGAACTAAAAGATATTTACGAAGTGCCAAGTACTTTAAGTTACTTAGAATATGGAGAATATTTAAAAAATATTGTAAAAAAGACGTTAATTGTTACTTTAGGAAGTAATGGATGTCTTCTTGTTCAACCAAATTATTATAAATATTTTCACCCATTAAAAGTAGATGTGGTAGATACAACGGGGGCAGGAGACATATTTAATGCAGGACTTGTGACAATGTTAAGTTTTAATAAAAATATTGAAGAAGCCATTGATTTTGCAATTGTATCTTCAGCATTAAGTGTTACTAAACCATATGTAATGGATGCAATTCCTACATTAGAAGAAGTAAATGAAAAATCAGGAATATAAATTATTCCTGATTTTTTTCATCTATAAGAGTTTGAATTTCTTTCATAAATTCATTTATTATATTTTCTTCTTTAATTGTTTTGACAATTTGACCTTTCTTGAAAAGAATTACTTGATTTTTACCTCCAGCTATTCCGATATCTGCATCTTTGGCTTCTCCAGGTCCATTAACAACACAACCCATAATTGCGACTTTTAGTGGATAATTTAGGTTAGAAATCATTGGTTCAAGTTTATTAATTAACTCTAACATATTATAATCTGTTCTACCACAAGTAGGGCAACTAATGATTGTTGGTGAAGAATAATTACCTGTCATTTTTAAAATTTCTTTAACAACTTTAATTTCTTCAGTAGGATTAGCGGTTAAAGATACACGAATTGTATTACCGATTTTTTCCTTTAAAAGTGTTCCTAAAACATAGCTTGATCTAACTGTACCTGAGCATATTGTCCCTGCTTCAGTTAACCCTATATGTAGTGGATAATTGAAAGAAGAAGAAGCTAGTCGATTGGCTTCTAAGGTGATATCGATATCAGTATCTTTTAAACTAATAATAATATCATGAAAATCTAATTCTTCTAGAATTTTAATATGTTCATTAGCACTTTCTATTAATGCTTGAGCAGTATGGCCATATTTTTCATAAATCTCTTTGTTTAAAGAACCTCCGTTGATGCCAATTCTAATCGGTATCTTTTTTTCTTTACAGGCTAAAACTACCTCAGTAATTTGTTTTTTATCTTTAATATTGCCAGGATTTAGTCTTAATTTGTCAATTCCGTTTTCAATAGCTTTTAAAGCTAAACGATAATCAAAATGAATATCGGCAACTAAAGGGACAGATACTTGTTTTTTTATTTCTTTAATAGATTCGGCATCTTCCATATCTGCAATAGCTAGTCTTACAATTTGTGATCCAGCTGTAACTAATTCATTAATTTGTTGAATAGTTGCTGAAATATCTTTTGTTTTTGTATTAGTCATACTTTGAATAACAATGGGATGGTTATTTCCGATTGGTATATCTCTAACATATACAGTTTTCATTGTGGTAACTCCTTATAAAAAATAGACGGGCACAAGCTCCGTCTATTTAGTAGTTTTTTTTGTTGTTTTAGAAGCAGTAGAAGTATTATTTTCTGCTTCTGCTACTACAATTTTGCGTTTTTTCTTCTTTCTTTGAGGACTACGGATTCTTCCTCTTCTTAAAAAGTTGTAGATTGTAGAACGAGATGCGGTAATACCATATTCATCTTGAACAATTCTAGCAAAGGCACTAAAGTTAGTTCCACGATATTCTTTACGGTAAAGTTTAGTTATAAAGGTACTAATTTCAGTATCGTAAGTATTATATGGTTTATAATTTTTATTTTTGTGGATAACTCCATCTACACCTTCATTAAGAACTTGACGTTTTAGATTACGTACTTGACGTGTTGATAATTTAAGCTTTTTTGCGGCCTGAGTACCGTTAATTTCACCTTCAATTAATTTCGTGATAACTCTTAATTTTTTTCTTTCTATTTTGGAAAGTTTTTTCTTAGGTTTTTTCTCAACTTGTGGTGTTTCTACGGGATTTTCTACAGCAGCAATTTGTTCTTTTTGTTCCATAACAAACTCCTTACAAAATTTAATACATCGTAATCATATCATAATTCGGCAAAAATAGCAAATAATTTGATAGGAAAGAATAGCATAAAAATTGGTATTTTTTTAAAAGTATGGTATAATTTATTTAGTTAAAAAGGTGATTTTATGAATTTAGAAACATTAAAAGTTTTATACGAAGATAATCATTTAATTGTGGTTGTAAAACCATCAGGAGTTTTATCTCAAGAGGATAATACTAAAGATCCGGATATGCTTTCCCTCATTAAACAATATTTAAAAGAAAAATATAATAAACCAGGTAATGTATATTTAGGTCTTGTACATCGTTTAGATAGGATGACTGGTGGGGTTATGGTGTTTGCGAAAACATCGAAAGCCGCCTCAAGATTAAGTGAACAAATTAGAAATCATGAATTTGAAAAAAGTTATTTAGCAGTTACCAATAATCGTATTACTAAAAAACATGATAATTTAATTGATTATATTCTAGTTGATGAAAAAAGTGGAATTTCAAAAATTGATCAAAGTGGAAAAAAAGCATCTCTTGAATATAAAGTCATAAAAGAAGTTGATGTTTTTTCTTTACTTGATATAAAATTACATACTGGACGTCATCATCAAATAAGAATTCAATTTGCAAGTAGAGGGTATCCTTTATATGGAGATATGCTTTATGGTAATGGGCCAAAAATTTCACTTTCATTATATGCATATTCATTAAAGTTTTATCACCCAGTTACCAAAGAACAATTAGTTTTTGAGCATTTTCCTACAAATGGAATATGGGAAATGTTCAATTGATAAAAATATTTCTTTTATTTGACATTTAGTATATCTAGAGGTATAATATTATCCGGTAAATGAGATTACTATAATTTATAGCTTCTGAAATGGAGTGGCATTAAGAAGATGCGGAGAGAGTTAACTCAAAGATGCATCCCCAACCTGCAAATGGTAAGGTGGGCAAAACTGTGAAAAATGTGGCATAGGCAAGAGTGAAAATGAAATTATGCTCTCGTGCTTACGTGCGAGAGTTTTCTTCTTTTATATGAAGAGTTATTTAATTTGCAAAAATAATAAAAAAAAGGTATAATAAGAAAGTAAAACCTTATAAGAAAGGAAGTAGTAAAATGGAACAAAAAAATCGTATTTTTACATCTGAATCAGTAACAGAAGGTCATCCAGATAAAATTTGTGACCAAATTTCAGATGCAATTTTAGATGATATTTTAAGTCAAGATCCGCTTTCTCGTGTTGCTTGTGAAGTATGCGTAACAACAGGACTTGTAGTGGTAATGGGAGAAATTACAACAAATGGTTATTGTGATGTTCAAAAAGTAGTTCGTAAAACAGTTGAAAACATCGGTTATAATCGTGGAAAATATGGATTTGATGCAGAAAATTTAGCAGTTTTAGTAGCAATTGATAGTCAATCTCAAGATATTGCTTTAGGGGTTGATAAAGATGGTGCTGGTGACCAAGGTATGATGTTTGGTTATGCATGTGATGAAACAAATGAGTATATGCCTTTACCAATTGTTTTATCTCATAAACTTGCTAAAAGATTAACAGAAGTTAGAAAAACAGGTGTTGTTAATTTCTTAAGACCAGATGGTAAAACACAAGTTAGTGTGGAATACGATGAAAATAATAAGCCAGTTCGTATTGATTCAATTTTAATTTCAACTCAACATGATGAACATGTAACACAAGAAGTTTTAAAAGAAACTCTAATTAATGAAGTAATTAAGAAAATTGTACCAAGCGAATTAATAGATGAAAATACTAAAATTTTGGTGAATCCAACAGGGCGCTTTGTAATTGGAGGACCAAAAGGAGATACTGGTCTTACAGGAAGAAAAATTATTGTTGATACATATGGAAGCTTTGCTCGTCATGGTGGAGGAGCATTTAGTGGAAAAGATCCAACAAAAGTTGATAGAAGTGCGGCTTACATGCTTCGATATGTTGCTAAAAACATGGTTGCTGCCGGTTTTGCAAAACGTATGGAAATTCAAATTGCTTATGCTATCGGGGTAGCTGAACCTAGTAGTATTTCTGTTGATACATTTGGAACTTCTAAATATACAGAAGCTGAATTAATTAAAGTAATTAAAGAAAACTTTAAATTAACACCAAAAGGTATTATTGAAACTTTAAATTTACGTCGTCCAATTTATTTACAAACTGCCGCTTATGGTCATTTTGGACGTCATGATGTAGATTTACCTTGGGAAAAACTTGATAAAGTAGAAGATTTAAAAAAATATTTATAAGGAGAGTGTGATATGAAAATTTGTATTATTGGAGCAGGTAGTACTTATACACCTGAATTAGTTGAAGGAATTATTAACAAAAGAGAAACTTTGCCAGTTACAGAACTTACTTTCATGGATATTGATGAAAGAAAATTAAATATTGTTGGTGGATTATGCCAAAGAATGATTGAAGCAGCTGGATTACCTTGTAAAACTGAACTTGTTTTAAATGATTATGCCTATGCTTTAAAAGGAGCTGATTTTGTTTTAGCTCAAATTCGTGTAGGAAAACTTCCGGCACGTGTTAAAGATGAAAAAATTCCTTTAAAACATGGTTTAATTGGTCAAGAAACATGTGGTATTGGAGGAATGTTTAAAGGATTAAGAACAATTCCAGTAATGTTAAAAATTGTTAAATTAATGGAAGAATATTGTCCAGATGCATGGTTAATCAACTTCTCAAATCCATCAGGAATGATCGCTGAAGCATTATTAAATCATACAAATGTTAAAATGATGGGATTATGTAACGTTCCAATTAATACAATTGATGGTATTAAACGCAATATGAATTTACCTGATGCTTATATTGAATATATGGGTTTAAACCACTTTGCATATATTACAAAAATTGAAGCTAATGGAAAAGATTATTTACAAGAAGCTTTAGAAGCTGGATTAAATAGCGAATCAATGAAAAATATTCCAGCAAGTGGATTCTCAAAAGAACAAGTTGCTGCTATTGGTGCAATTCCTACATGTTATTTAGAATATTACTATTTCAAAGATAGTAAATTAAATACTTTAAAGAATTCTGAAAAAACACGTGGTGAAAGATGTATGGAAATTGAAGAAGAACTTCTTGAAATTTATCAAAATAGTGAACTTCATGTTAAGCCAGCTCAACTTTCTCAACGTGGTGGAGCTCGTTATTCAGAAGTTGCGATTAATCTTGTTAACTCTATTTGGAATGATACAGGGGATGTACAAGTTGTTAACGTATTAAATAACGGGGCAATTCCATTCTTGAAAGATACTGATGCGGTTGAAATTTGTGCGAAAATTGGTAAAAATGGAGCAACTCCTATTCCAGTAACAGGTGTTATTACTGATCATATGGTTGAATATATTTCTAATGTTAAAGCATATGAACGTCATGCAGTTAAAGCAGCAATTAATGGTGATAAATTAGAAGCATTACGTGCTTTAGTTGTTAACCCGCTTGTTGGTGATTTTAAAACTGCTTCAGCTTGTTTTGATGAAATGTTAGAAGCTCATAAAGAATTCTTACCACAATTTTTTAAGGAAGAAAAATAATGAAAAAATATATTATCGGTGTTGATGGTGGAAACACTAAGACAGATTATTTATTATTTGATACAGAAGGTAACTTTGTAGATGGTCTTCGTAGTGGGACTTGTAGTCATGAAGGGTTAAAAGACTCTTTTGATGGAAGTTATCGCGTAATGAAAGAACAATTAGAAATTTTATTTAAACGTAATAATATTACCGTTATGGATATTGCTGGAGCAGGATTTGGTCTTGCTGGTGCGGATGTTCCTTATCAAAAAAAGAAGTTAAATGAAATTATTTCTAAAATTGGATTTGAAAACTTCGGAATGGAAAATGATGGTTTCCTTGGAGTTAAAGCAGCATCACCAAATGGTTGTGGAGTATGTTCTATCAATGGAACAGGAACAGTAACTGTTGGAATGGATGAACTTGGTAATCATGTTCAAGTAGGTGGAGTAGGATACTTATCAGGTGATGAAGCAGGAGGCGCGTTCTTAACAAGAAGAACTTTCCAAGCGGTTTATGATGAGTTATATCGTGTTGGCGAAAAAACATCTATGACTAAAGAACTATTTGAAAAATTTGGTATTACTGATAAAGAAGATTATCTTGCAACAATTGTTGATGTTTCAATGAGCGGTAAATTAAATCGTACTGAAATTATTCAAATGTTATTTAGACATGCAAATAATGGTGATAATGTTGCTAAAAATGTTTTAAGAACTGCTGGACGTTGTATGGGATTATCTGTTGCAGGATGTATAGATAATTTAGATTTTCAATCTACAGCATATGTCATTTTAGCAGGATCTGTTTGGGCAAATGCAGCTGCACCTGATATGTTTGATGGTTTCAAAGATGCGATTGAATCAAATATTAATAAAGCTGTTGAGTATATTGTGTTAAAGGTTGCTCCAGCAAGTGGCGCAATCATCTGGGCAATGGAACTTGCAAATGGTGCTTTACCAGATGAAGAAATGCGTGCTAAAATCTTAGAAAATGTTGAGGCTTATCAAAAGACTCAAGCAGGAACTAAATAAGAATAATACATAAAAAAATAACCTCATTACTAAAATGTAATGAGGTTTTATTATGGAAAAAATACTTACAATTATTATGTTGATTATCTTTATAGCATCAATTGGTTGGACAATTTACTTAAAATGGCCCCAATTTCGCGTTTTTAAAGAAGTTGGGGTATTTATTAAGAAATATCCCAATCATCCCACATATAAGACATTTTTGGTGTCTTTGGCGACAAATTTAGGAACAGGGAATTTAGTTGGGGTAACTACTGGTATTATTATGGGTGGACCTGGGGTAATAATATGGATGTGGATTTTTGGTTTTTTCAGTAGTGCTTTATCATATATTGAAAATGTATATGCGGTAAAATATCAAGAAAAAATAGGTGATGAATATCGTGGAGGAGCTTGTTATTATATTTTGAAGGGTTTAAATAATCCAATTTTAAGTATTATCTTTGCAGTTTTTTTATTATTAACCAATACCATATTTTTCCCTCCTATTCAAGTCAATACAATTCTTTCAGCAATAGCAAAAATTTTTCCGTTTAATAAATATATTATAGGGCTATTGTTAATAATCTTTTTGTTAACAATTGTTTTTAAAGGAACTAAAAAAATTGTTGATGTTACTAATAAAATTGTTCCAGTTATGACAATTACTTTTATGACAACGATTATTTTTTTAATGATTATGAATTATCACACTTTTATAGATAGTATTATCATAATATTTAATTCTGCATTTAATATCAAAAGTATGGGAATTGGCCTTATTATTAATGCTATCTCAGTTGGAATTAGAAGAAGTCTTTTTTCTCATGAAGCAGGACTAGGTACTATGCCATCAGTTACAGGAATGAGTGAAGCACCAACACCAGATATTCAAGGTTATTTTGGTATGCTTGGAGTATATGTTGATACGCTAATAATGTGTACTATAACAGGTATTTTTATAGTGCAAATGCAAATGGATTATAGTAAGTATGATGGGGCAGATTTATTAATAGAAATTTTTGTTAAAAATTTTGGAAATATTGGTTTATTAATTGGAGTAATTTTTTTATTTATTTTTGCATTTTCTTCTCTTCTTGGGCAATACTATTTAGGAGAAAGCAATGCGATGCTGTTTACGAAGTTTTTTAAAAGAAAAAATAATCTTTTTGTTTTATTGTATCGACTAGTTTTCACAATCGGAATATCATTGGGAATTGTGTTAAATATGAATGAAACAATAGAGTTAGTTGATATAGGTTTACTAATCTTAGGACTTTTCAATTTAATAATTTTATTTATGTTAGAAAAGAGTAAAAATGCTTGCCAAAATAAAAAGTAAATGTTATAATGTTGGTACTTAAAAAAGCCTGGAGTTCACGCATTTTCACATAATTGCTGCCCGAACAGTCTTTAATAGGAAGTTGAGGTTATTCGGTGTTGAAAGCCTGCACTTATATTAGTAGTAGGAATCCTAAAGAATATTCCGTGAGATTTCCGCCCTTGTAAAATATGCGGTTGCGCATAGTGATAACGGTTCATCTGGGTTTATCTATTAATAAAAACTTCGAAAGAAGTTTTTTATTTATGGTATTAATTGTTAAATTTATTATTTTGTGGTACAATAAGAAAGAATTATGATAAAAAAGGTGATATTTTTATGAGTACAAATATGATAAAAGATATTTTAGAAAACATTAAAGAAGAATTAACAAGAGTAGTTAAGGAATTAGGATATTACAGTGATTCTTTAGAAATAGTTTTAGAAATACCTAAAGATAAAGGTAATGGAGATTATGCAACTAATGTAGCGATGCGTCTTGCTAGAGTCGCTAGAAAAGCTCCAATGATGATTGCCACAGAAATTGTTGAAAAATTTGATAAAGTTAAAACACACGTTTCAAATGTTCAAGCTGCAGGAAGTGGATTTATTAACTTTACTTTAGATATTGATTATTTACTACAAGTTATTTTACTTATTAACAATGAACAAGAAAACTATGGTAAAGTAAATTATGGTAATGGTAAAAAAGTTTTATTAGAATTCGTTTCAGCCAATCCAACTGGATATTTACATTTAGGTCATGGACGTGGAGCTGCTTATGGTGATAGTTTAGCTAATGTTATGAATAAAGCTGGCTTTGATGTGGATAAAGAACACTATGTAAATGATGCGGGAAACCAAATTACTAACATGGCATTAAGTGTTTATGAACGTTATAAAGAATTATATGGTTTACCAATTGATTTTAAAGAAGATTACTATCATGGTAAAGAAATCATTACGATTGCGGAAATGATTAAAGCAGAGTATGATAATAAATTCTTAGATAACTTTGATTTAGAATTTTTTAAAGAATTTGGTACTAAAGTTTTACTTGGAAATTTAAAGAAAGACTTAGAACGTTTTAATGTTACTTTTGATAACTGGTTTAGTGAAAAATCACTTTATGCGACAAATGCGGTTGAAAAAACATTAAAAACATTACATGATGGTGATTTTACATACATTAAAGATGATGCAACATGGTTGAAAACATCTAACTATACTGATGAAAAAGACCGTGTAATTGTCAAGAGTGATGGTAGTTATACTTACCTTTTACCAGATATTGCTTATCACGCCAATAAATTATCTCGTGGATATGATCATTTAATTGACGTTTTAGGAGCTGACCATCATGGATATATTGATCGTTTAAAAGCCGCTGTTTCAATGGTTGGTGGAAATAGTAACTTAATTGATGTTGAAATTCTTCAAATGGTTAGAGTTATGGAAGATGGCGTTGAAGTTAAAATGAGTAAGCGTAGTGGTAAGGCTATTACTTTAATTGATTTAATTGAAGAAGTTGGTAGTGATGCTTTAAGATATTTTTATGTTTCAAAAGCTCTTAATACGCAAATGGATTTAGATTTAGGTTTAATGAAGAAAAAATCTAATGAAAACCCTGTGTTCTATGCTCAATATGCTCATGCTAGAATCTGTAGTATTTTTAGAACAATGGAAACTAAAGGATATAATTTTAAAGAAGCAAATAGTTTTGAACACATCAATAAAGATGCAACTAAAAATTTATGTTTAACACTTTTAAAATATCCAATGGTAATAGAAGAAGCTGCCTCAAAACGTTTAGTTCATAAAGTTACGCATTACATTGATGAGCTTGCTTATGCTCTTCATAGTTATTACAATAATGAAAAAGTTGTAAGTGATGATTTAGAACAAACATTTGAAAAAGCAACAATTCTAAAAGCAGTAAGTATTGTTTTAAAAGATGCTTTAGCATTAATGGGAATTAGTGCTCCAACGCAAATGTAAATAATAAATAATAAAATATTTGCTATTATTTTTAAAAAAATGTATAATACTAATAATTGATATAAAATTTTTGTAGATGGAGTCTGACACCTCCGGAGAAACGTATTTCTTGCGTTAAAAGAAGTTAAAGAGCAGAATGGATTCTGAACTAAGGTGGCACCGCGAAAGAAATTTCGTCCTTAGATTTTAGGATTTTTTTGCTCATTTTTTTATAAGGAGACTAACTATTAATAATCAAGTAAAATGATTAAAAAATTTTAAAGAAAATGTAAAAAGAGTATAAAAAAGGATGTCACTCTCAAAATGATTAAATGACTGTCTTTTTTTAGAAAAAATGATAAAAGCTTATATTAA
>JAFTPH010000013.1 GCA_017463365.1 Bacilli bacterium | reverse complement strand
TAATTTTGTGTGGTAAAAGCAGCTCCCTTTCGGAAGCTGCTTATTTACATTTATGACCCCAATCTTCTTTATAGGTGTTAAAACCCCAAAGAAAGTTATAGGTGTTTTTCTATAAACCCCAATCTAAATTATAGGGCCATAGAAAGCAAGAATTCTATAATTAAATAAAATTAAGTGTTATAGTAAAATAAATTAATTTTTCTTAATTTTAAAAATATTTAAGATTTGTATTGTTGTAAATATACCTATTAACATGCTGAAAAACATAATTAGATATATTAACGATTTTTCTTTGAATATACCTCCATAAATATATTCATGGTTTAAGGTATACTTTGCTAGGTAAAAATTTGCAAAAATACATATTATAATAATTGTGCAATTAATAATATGAGAAAATATCTTTTTCACAAATTATTCTCCAAAACTGCATGGGTTATACATTTGATTAGCTTTATCGCTATCTAAAGTATATGTTGTTTCACCACTTCTACCATATGCAAGAGTTGTCATATTAAATGACACGAAAGTACCATCATCATAATAACCCACATTGGAATTATATCCTATAGAAACATTAACATCATAACTATTCTTTTTTATTGAGTTCTTTAATTTTGCTGGCGTACTTGGCCAACCAGAACTTAATTGAGTATCAGATACTGAATTCCATGCTTCACGTGCAAATTTAGAGCAATTATTAAATAATGTCCATTTATCATTATCATTTATAAATTCATTTAGGGTACTTAATTCTGAAGAAGTCAAATTTTCTTCAATCGACACTCTGCCAGAATAAGCCCCATTATTAGCAAAATATGATTCAAGATTATACCATATTCCTTTATGACCATCTTTATTTCCCCAAGTACCTATTGTTACAACATTACCACTTGTAACTGTCATTTGTCCTACTGTAATAGAACTCGATGAAATATTCTCTACCATTAAAAATGAATGTCCAGAGAAATTGGTTGATGATCCTGTAGCTCCTGCGCTATTACCATCATAAGAAAAAATTACTAAACGAGCAACATCATTTGATGCAGCATCAACTTTTAGTGCATTAAATCCAAATGCAAAAATTGTTACAAATAATAAAAATAATCCAATAATTTTTTTCATTTCTTCCTCCACTTTTTTTATAACACTTAATTATTTATTAATTATCAAAAATAATTAGTGTTTATATCTTATAAAAAAATAAAGGAATAGTATAAATTCAATAATTAATGGAATAAAAAAATACAAAAAATTAGTAATAATTCCTACCCACCATGGTGCACTATTTGATATATTGTTTGCAATTTTAACACAAGAAATAATCGTGCAAATAATAAAAACTATTAACGTAGAGACTAGCATTATTCCAGTAATTAACGATATATAATATAATTTATTTTTTGACATACCTCTTAATCATGATTATTATAAATAAAATAATTAAAATCAAAAAAATTATACAAAAAACGCCATAGATATTTATTGTTATTGTGGAAGTTGTTTCATCAATTTTATTTGTTAATAACATTATACCAAATATGATAAGGGCAAAAATACCTAATGCTAAGACAATCATATCAGTAACAAATTGCTTTCTTTTTATTACTTTATCATTTTGATAATCTAATAAATAATTTGTATCTATATGAAAAACTTTACAAATCAGAACAATGTTATTTGCATCTGGGATTGAAATATTTGATTCCCATTTCGAAATAGTCTGTCTAGAAACATTTAATTTTTCCGCCAAATTCTCCTGCGTCATATTTTGTTCTTTTCTTAATTCTTTTATTTTATCTCCTATCGTCATGGGTTCCTCCTTTCACTTATATTATATAAATATAAGTAACTATAATCTATCAACTTCTATTTACATCATGTATCGTATTTGTTGCATTTGAATTTATTAGATTATTTACCATTTGAACATTATTATTATATCATATTTAAATGATATATTCCATTAAAAAATAAGAAGAGACTTACCAAATATCTCTTCTTACTTAGTTTATTTTTATAAAGTTTTTATGTTCGACGCACTGAGGTTAAGACTAATTATGACCTTTACACTGTCTTTCCACACCCTATGTCTATAGCCATCTTCTGTGATTATAAAGGTAGAATACCTGCATTTATGCCTAAAATGACCTATTTTTATAGTGTTTTCCTCTATTTTTGGTATGTAAGTTACATACTCCTCACATGTGTCAATTCGACAAAATGCGACTTTTATGAATTCATAAAACAAAAAGGTGTTAAATGACACTTTCAGTATTCATAACCTAACATTAAAATATACTATTCTTTTTCATTTTTAATCTTCAAACTTTTATTTACATCAGAAAGACATTTTGAAGCAGTACCAACATTATGTATAAATTTTTGCATGGAATCATCATTTCTACGCAATATATTCAAATATTTATTTGTTATTTTCTTTGAAATATTATTTAATTCTGGAAATACAAAATCATCTGTAATATTTAAAATGCTTAATTCATATAAAATGATTTTCTTTAAATCTTTAGGGATCTTCAAAACAAGTGAATTCCCACCATTTAATTTACAATTCAATTCACTATAATTTAATACATAATCAGATTTTATATCTCTTATCTTTTCTTGCATATCACTCAAATATTTAATATCTTTATCATTTAAATCAATATATTGCTCGCCTTCTTCAGTAATTTCGAGTCTTGAAACTTTATAATTTGGTACTAAAAAAACTGCTGATTGATTAATTTCTCTTTGTGAAATGTACTTAGGGTGATAAATCTTTGAAGAAAATAAACCTCCATATTCTAAATCCATAAGCAAACTATGAAAATATTTATCAGATAAATTACACAAATGAACTTGTCCATCAAAAGACTCAAATGTTTCATCAAATATAAAATTATATTTTTCTTCTAATTCAACTCGATGTGACAACACATAAATTTTGGCATCTTTATTTGGACTATCAATTACTGAAAAATATAGTGCAATTAATGGATTAAAAGTAAAATCAAGCAAACGGGTTGGAAGACCATAGTGCTGCATTTTAGATAATAAATCAATAGTTGACTCATATTCACTAAACTCATTAGGAACTAATTTTTGAAAACTTTTTATCATGTGTTTCTCATATGTTAATAAATTATAAACTTTTTCTTCTTCTTTCACTCTTAGAATTGATGGAACTAGATCATAATTAAAATCTGATTCACCTCTAAAAATCAACTCTTCTTCACCCAAAAAAGCACCTCTCGCCTCACTTTTAAGCAATTTAATGATATTTAAATATTCAGTTAAAGAGCTAACTGTAAAATAAATATTTTGATTTTCAATCTGTTTTTCTAAATTATTATTCTCTAAAATTTCAACTAAAGATTTCATATACTAGCTCTCCTTTAAAAAACTTTTTTATTAATGCATAATTATTTAATTTTGCTTTTGTTACTTCATTATACCATTTTTTATTCAAATATTCAAAAATATATATTTTAAATTTATAGTTTTAAATATTAAAATAGGCATGAACAATTATAGTTCAATGCCTAATATTTTTATATCATTTTAAAATGTTTTAATGCATCAACAATCATTTCTTCTTTTTCTTTTGTACAATTAGGTTGACGTGAATTTTCACTTTTTGGCTTGTTATAGCATTCTCTTTCTATGATTCCATATTTTGTTTTTATTTGAGCAATATTTAATGAAGATACTTTAACATTGTATTTATTTAAAATATATTCTTTAATTTCTGGATATGACGCTCCTTCTGGTTCTTTTCTAGAATCCACATCTTCAACAACTTTCTTAATAAGTTTCTTCCCTTTTTCGTTATCAAAATTAAGATTTACGTTAACTTTGGAGTTATTACTTTTGTGGGACAACAAGACAACCGTTTCTGTATTAGATGTAAATGGGAACATATCTAGTGGTTGAATGGTTAAAATATGATATTTACTACTTAAGTGATTACAGTTTTTCGCAAGCGTTGCGGGATTACAAGAAACATAAATAATCTTTTTAACTGGATGATCTTGTAAATACTTAATTGTTTTTAAATCTATTCCTGTTCTTGGTGGATCAACTACAAAAACATCAGGAACAAAACCATCTTTTTCAAATTTTGTTAAATTAGATAATAAGTCTCCTTTATAGAAGGAAGCATTTGTTATATTATTTAATTTAACATTTTCATTCGCATTTTTAATTGCTTCCGCATTTGTATCCATACCACGTACTTCTTTTACGCTTGAAGCAACCCACATACCGATTGTTCCTACTCCTGAACAAGCATCAACAACATTTTCATATCCTTTAAACTTACCAACGTTTAGAATAGTATTGTATAGTTTTTCAGTTTGTTCAGTGTTCAATTGGAAGAAACTAGTTGGTAATAGTTTGAAATAAAAATCACCTAACTTTTCCGTAATTGTTTCTTCTCCTGCTAAAAGATATGTATTTTCTCCAAAGTTTTCTAAAGCATCTTTATCACTATTAATACTAATATAAACACTCTTAATGTTTTCAATATTTAATAATCCCTTAGCAATCTTCTTTGTACGATTATCATCTTTGAATAAAATTAATGTTACTTGAATGTCGCCAGTATATTTAGAACTACGAACAACAATATGACGTAAAACTCCATCACGAGCTTTTGGAGAATATGCGATAACCTCAAATTTAGTTAAGTATTCACAAATTTCTTTTACCGCCTTACGAATATCTTCTCTTTCAATGTCACAATTATCAATATATACTAAACGGTTTCCACCAGCTTCATACATACCTGTAACTAATTTTTCTCCATCATAACGAACTGGAAGTTTTGCTTTATTACGATAATGCCATGGGTTTTCCATTCCAATTGTATCTTTAAAAGCTTTAACATTTAAATCACGATCATAATAACGATTAAAAGCTTCCATTACTAAATTCTTTTTAATTTTAAGAGATGCTTCATATGATACATGCATTAAATTACATCCACCACATTTTCCATAATATGGACATGCCGGTTCTGCACGATATGGTGACTTAGCCCCTTTAATTCTTACTAAATCAGCTTTAGAATATTGATCATTTACTTCTGTGATTCTAACAACCGCTTCTTCTCCTGGAAGAGCTCCATCAACGAAAACCGCTAATCGTTTGTAATAACCAATACCTTCACCATTAATTCCTACTCTTTTTATTGTTAATAAAATTTCTTGATTCTTATTTAATATATTTGCCATAGATATTACCTCATGCTTATTATACCATATTTTACAAAAAAAAGATATCATAACGATATCTTTTCGGATATCGTGATATCTTTTTTAAAGTTCTGTTACTAAAGCAAATTCATAACCTTGATTTGTTATTTCATCAATAATATCAGGTAAAGCTTCTCTGTTTGATTTTGATACTGTATGCATCAAGATAATCGCGCCAGGATGTAAGTTATTAATCACTGAATTATAACTATATTCTTTACCGCGTTGATGCTCATCTGACCAATCTTGAAAAGCAATTGACCAAAAGACGGTTTTATAACCTAATTCTTTTAAAGTTAATAAACTATTTCGGTCAAATTCTCCTTTAGGTGGTCTAAAAACTTTAACCATCTCTGTACCTGTTAGATTTTGGAAGCTATCTTCTAGTTTTTTTAAGTCATTTTCTAGATCAGGTTTACTTTGAGAATTAATGGTTTTGTGGGAATAAGAATGATTAGCCACTATGTGACCTTCTTCAACCATTCTTTTAGTTAAATCAGAGAATCTATTAACGAAATCACCCGTAACAAAAAATGTAGCTTTAACTTTCTTATCTTTTAAAGTATCTAAAATACCACTCAAATTTCCATTATCATATCCCGCATCAAAAGTTAAATATACTTTGTTTTCATCTGGTGAACCAACATAAAAACTGTTAGTTCCTTCAATTTCTTTTTGATACGAACCTATTTCTGGGGGAGTATGATTGGGATTCTTTTTAAAACCCCAACCAGATGCTCCAACAGTTATATTAAAGGAAATAATAAATAAGAAAGTAATGAACAATAGTAGGATACTTTTTTTCAAAGTATAACACCTCCATCTATGTTCAAATATAGTATTTACTTATTCTTATTTTTTATACTTTTTTATATATAAATAATACTGGTAAATAATTCCTAAAATAAATACTTTAACTATAATATGTAAGTAAAAGATAAAAATAAAGACACTTGATAACGAATAATATATTTTATAATAACTAATTGTTAAAAAATAATTTAAAAAAGGAAAAACAATAATCGTTAATAAATACCAAATTATGGTAATAATAAAACTTATTCCAATTGTATCTTTAAATCTTACTTTGACAGGAATAATTTTCTTATAAATAAACCCGCTTATTAGCCAAACACTTATAAAATCACCAATAAATTCAAATATCTCTAATCCCAATTTGATAAAATAATTATTTGTGATTTTAATAAAATGATTTATTACGAATACAAAAATAAACGATAAAATAATAAATATAATAATGACTAAAAAGTATATAAAACTACTTATTCGCGTTTTAAAATAACTTCTTTTCTGAACGGTATGATATATCGTATCTCCAGTTTGATTAAATATTAAAACAAGCGTTGAGGTACTCCACAAAAGATTAATAACTAAAAAAATTGTTGGAATTATCCCTTCTATCCTGATTTCATTTAATTCATAAATAACATTAGAAATACCTAAACTTTTCGTGATAATATTAAGCAGCATAATCAGTGGTAAAAAAATAAGAATAAGATTATAAGTAACCGCACTACTTAAAATGTTTATAGAATAAGTTTTCGTTAATTCTTCATATAATTTAAGATATTTTTTTATTTTCTCTAACATATTATTAGTATTTGTTTATTTATTAAATATATGAAAAAAGTGATGTTTTCACATCACTTTCAAAGCAAACTATTCAGCTTTCTTTTCTTGTTCTTTTTGTAATTTTCTTGCTGTACGACAAGCTTTGCATCTAACTGGTTCAGCAAAGTTCTTACTTTCATAGAATGCTTGTTCTTTTTCAGTAAAAGTAAATTCTTGTCCACAATCTTTACATACAATAATTTTGTCCATATTTTCCTCCATAAATAAATTTGATTTTTAACGACTATTTTTCTGATCAATTATCTATGGTAAGAAAAAAGTTTTAAAACATCACAACAATATTATACACAATTTGACAATTTTTTACAAGTTTTTGGACTTTCTTTTTAACTATAATTTTCGATATAGTTTAACTCCTTTTGTTCGAAGAATTAGAGTTAAAATAAAGAAAATAATTAAATAAACCCCAATACTTACAATTGTGTAAATTCCAAGATTCCATGTGTTGCGGCCAAAGCAAAAATAGATAACAGCAGGTATTAATGAAGCAATAAACGCTCCTGCCATTGAAAGTGGCACCGAAATTGAACGTTTTACCACTTGCTCAACAGAGTCAAATTCAAGTTTAGGAAAAACTAAATTAATAAGTAACCCAATAATACTACTATTTATACTACCTAAAGCTGGTATTATAAAATAAGCAACTCCTGTAAATGGTTTATTAAAATCCATAAACATTATTCCACTTATTAAACAAGCTACAACAGATAAAGTTATATTTACGAGAATCTTACTAATAAAAACATCTCTTTCTCTTATAGGATGTACTTTTAAAATCCATAAATTTTTACCCTCTAGGGATATTGCAACACTAGTCGTCACCGTAGTAGTAAGCAACATCGATTGTAAGATGACAATTAAAATGTCTGGTGAAAGTCTTAACTCTTCTGGTAAAACATTAACAAAAGCTAAAACTTGTTCTTTTCCAACGATTCTATAAGCAACCGAGATGCCAATTACAAAGAAACAACCAATAATAGTATTAATGAAATAAGTCGAATTTCCAAAATAAAATTTTAATTCTTTTTTAAATAACGCATACCATACACTTGATGAATGGTATTTTAAACTCTTATCATGGTTTTGATAAACATTAAAAGTTTTACCAAATAAATTAATTCTTATTATTATTGTTAATAAGTATGGAATTATACATAAAGCTAAAATTACTAAAAAATTAATTAAATTATTATGTAAAATCCAAGAAAGTAAAACTTTCATAATCCCAATATTATTAATATATAATATAGGATCCCCTTCAAAATCACTTAAATATCCGGGAATACTATACTGTAAAATTAAATATCCCGCTAAACAAATAAGGGTTAAAACCGATTGGATAATAGAGATATTCTTAAATTTGGAAGCAAGATTAATAAAGATTAATCCAATAAAATAAGATAAGGCATTAGATATTAGAGCCGATAACAATACAAAGATAATTCCCCAAACTAAAACCATAAAAGTGGCTGTTGGAATTAACACATAATAAACAATAAATGATGGCAATAGAACCATTCCAAAAGAAGCAACATCAAAAAGATAATTATAAAACCCCTTTGAAATAATTATTTGAAACTTTGTTACTGGTAAACTTAATAACATTTCTTCATCACTTGTTTTAGCTGGATAAATACTACGCATTATCGTAAAGAGAATTACCAATAATAAACCAATTGTTAAATTACTAAACATCGCCATTTCTTCTGCTCCTGGCAATACTTTTGATAATTCAAGAAATTGATTAGTGGTTGTAATAGCAGTTATGGTAAATGTACCAACCATTAATAAACTTATTAAAGTAACTATTAACCCTCCACCAAGAATCTTTTTTGTTTCTTTTTTGCCAGTTAAATTACCTAAAAAGATTAAGAAATACGTTTTAATTAATAAACAAATATTACGCACGTTCTGTAAGCTCCAAGAACACATTTTCTAGTGAAGTATCTTTAGTTATTTCTTCCATTGATCCAGTTACAACTAATTCACCATTTTTGATAATCGCAATTTTGTTACATAGTTTTTCCGCAACTTCTAAAATATGTGTTGAGAAGAAAATAGCTCCTCCTTTAGCACATAAATCTTTCATTAATTGTTTAACTGTATAAGCAGCTTTCGGATCCAATCCTACAAATGGTTCATCTAAAATTAATAATTTTGGTTCATGAATAAATGCGCAAATCAATGCTAATTTTTGTTTCATTCCATGAGAATATGAGCTAATTAAATTATTTAAATAATCAGTTAATTCAAACATTCCCGCATAATATTCAATACGTTCTTTTCTTTCATCTTTTGATAATTTAAAGATGTCCGCAATAAAATTTAAATACTGCATTCCTGTTAATGAATCATATAAATCTGGATTATCAGGAATATAGGCAATTTTATTTTTACAAAGAAGCGGGTCATCTTTAATTGATACTCCATCAATTAAAATACGCCCTTCATTAAATTCTAAGATTCCGGCTACACTCTTAATAGTAGTAGTTTTACCTGCTCCATTATGACCAATAAAAGCAAACAAATCACCAGGTAAAACATGAATATTTAAATTATTAACTGCTTTTTTTCCATTTGAATAAATTTTAGTATAGTTTTCAATTTTAAGCATGATTATTATTTTTGGTAAACTACTTTACCTTCTCTAATTGTTAAAATTACTTCATAGTTTTTATCTAAAACAGTAAGATTAGCTTTTTTACCTAAAGCAATTGATCCCATTTCTTTATCAACACCTAAATTACAAGCAGGGTTAATTGTTGCCATGTCAATCGCATCAGTGAATGGAACACCACATTTTTCAACTACATTTTTGATAGCATGATTCATTAATAATACTGAACCAGCTAAAGCTCCATTTTCTAATCTAGCTTCTCCATTTTTAACAATAACAGTTTGACCACCAAGTTCAGAAATTCCATCTTCTAATTGTTTAGCACGCATTGCGTCTGTAATTAAAGTAACTTTATTATGAGGTTTGTTTTTAACAACCATTTTAATTGCTGGAACAGATACGTGAATAGTATCACAGATAAGTTCACAGTTTAATTCGTCAATTAATAACGCTGCTCCAACTGTTCCGATATCACGATGGTGATATGCTTTTTGAGCATTATAAGTATGCGTTACGTTTGTTGCCCCAGCGGCAACAGCTTTTTCAACATCATTATATCCAGCAGCAGTATGCCCTAAAGATGCAACAACACCTATTTCTTTTAAGTATTTAACAAGTTCAGCTCCACCTTCTACTTCTGGAGCTAAACTAACAACTTTAATACTATTTCCACTTTCTTCTTGATATTTTTTGAAAATCTCAACATTTGGATTAGCAACATATTCTAAAGGTTGTGCTCCAATCATTGATGTAGAGATAAATGGTCCTTCTAAATGAACTCCAAGTAAGAATGCCCCTTCTTCTTTATTTAAAGCTTTATAATCACGAACCGCATTTAAAGCTGTTGTAATATTTTCTGGACTTTGTGTCATAGTTGTTGCTAAAAAAGCAGTAGTTCCTTCTTTTGGTAAAGCAGAAGCAATACCATATAATGCTTCATATGTTCCGTCCATCGCATCATATCCTTTAGCACCATGGATATGTTGATCAATAAATCCAGGAACAACGACCATATCTTCTGATAATTTTGCTACTTCTTCTACCTCACATGTTTCATCTAGACAAGAAATTAAACCATTTTCAAAACCGATTGATGTTTTAATAACTCCTTTACCTTCTACATAAACATTTACATTTTTTAAACCTTTCATAAAGACCTCCATTAAAAAGTTTTGATATTTAATACACTAATATTATAACACATAAAATATCAATTTTCAATTAAAGTTCACCTTTACTACACTTTCATTTCAATATTAAATGTTATAATCTATTTGTAAATATTTTTATATCCTCCCAACAAAAAGGTGCAATGCACCTTTTTTTTCTTTTAATAATAAATGTTTCTATTTTTATGATATAATAAATACGAGGTGATGATAATGGATAAAAAGTATTTTACAACTTATCAAATAAATGATCATATTTATCAATTAAAAGACCCAATGGGAGTTTTAACAACATTAATAATTGGAAAAACAAAAGCCTTATTAATTGATACCGCATATGGGCTTGGCGATTTAAAATCAGAATTAGAGGAATTAACTAAATTACCTTTAATCGTTATTAATAGTCATGGACATATGGACCATAGTGGTGGTAATTATCAATTTAATGAAGTATGGATTGATGAAAGAGATTATGAATTATGCGGAAAACATAATAACGAAAAGAAACGTAATGATAATATTGAAACTGCCCAAAAACTTAATATTTTAACTAGTTCTTTTGATATTCCTAGTTATTTAGGAAAAAGAGCTGGAAATTTAAAAAAATTAAATTTTGAAACACTAGATTTAGGAGATTTAACAATTAAAATTGTTGATTTAAAAGGACACACTCAAGGTTCAATTGGATTCTTAATTGAAGAAGACCGATTATTAGTAACCAGTGATGCGATATGTCCATGGGTATGGTTATTCTTAGAAGAATCAACATCTGTTAAAGAATATCTCGAAACCCTTAAATTTGCGTTAGAGTTACCATTTGATGGCTTCTTATTAGGTCATGGAGCTGGTCAAATTATGCCTAAAGATGTAATTAATAATTATTTAAAAACAACTAAAGAAATTGATTTATCAAAATCAGTAAAAGTATCATACAATCACTTTGAACATTTAGATTCTTATTGTTATTCTGAATATGCTCCATATGAAGCAGGTAAATGGGGTATAATGTTTAGTCCTGATAAGTTATAATAAAATTTTTTATTAATATTTAAAAAAATTGAACCTATTATTGAATAGGTTCATTTTATTTTAGTATATTTCTAAAATTGTTTTAGCGATTTCTTCCGCAATAATTTCCATACCTTTATCAGATGGATGCATGTTATCTCCTAAATAATACCAGTTATTTGGCGTATCAGTTTCTTCAGATATTAATTTTGATAAATCAACTAATGGACATCCATATTTTTCCGCAATTCTAGCTAAAACTTCGTTTAACTCAGCACGTAAACCTGGATGTTCGTATGCATCATATCTTGGATCTGGATTTTGACCTTCAGTACATGTATTATAAAGAATATTACAAATAATAAATTCTGAATTAGGACATACCTCTTTCATACGGTCAAGCATTAAACAATATTCTTCTTCAAAACGTTCAGGAGAAAAACCATTAACAATGTCGTTTGCACCCATTGTGATAATAATAATATCTGGAGCCTCACCATATGAATTGATTAATTTCTTAATACGTCCTCCATTTACACCACAAATAGATGATGTACCACATACTGGAGATGTACTATATGAAGCATTAGTAATTAATTCTAATCCTGTCATATGTTGTAATAAACGCCACCATGTTTTTTCAACAGTACGAACGGTAGCAGAGGCAGTAGGATAATAGAATAAAGCATCATCTGGTACATATCCTTCATATGTTGAAATACTATCACCATAAATACCAACTGTCTTTAATTCTTTAGTTTTTGTTTCTACCCATTTAGCATATAATGTATAATTTTTATTAGTCCCATAAGGAATCTTAAAAATTGGATCACGATTAAAGGAAGCAGAAACATACCAACCCATAAATGAGTAACCTTCTTTTTTAGGTCTAGGAAGTTCAATATCACCTTCACGAGCAGATGAATATGTTGTAATTAAGTTATCACAAGTTCCACCATTTAATTCATAGGTAATTGTATAATCTTTACCTTGCCATTTAGCTTCCAAAGTAATACTTTCACTTGGCATTACATCAAATACAAATAATTCATCATTTAAATACCATCCAAGGAAAGTACATCCGGCACGATATGGTTTTTTGGGTTCAGTAATTGGAGATCCTGGTAAAGCAATAATTTGTGCAACAGTTGAACCACCATTAGATTTAAAAGTAATAACAGTTTCATCTAAAGACCATTTAGCTGTAACTGTTAAATCTGTACCTGGCATGTTTTCGTAATCAAATCTTTCATCACCAATGTACCAACCAACAAATGAATAACCAGTTCTTGTGGGAGTACCAAATTTACTAATTTTTGCACCATATTCATAAGTTAACTCTTCTTTTTTGCCTGTACCATCATTATAATCAAGAGTTATAACATATTTATTAACTTCAAATTTAGCAGTTAAATTCATATCTTTTGTAACTGCTAGTCCTTTTTCAACTTGCGTTCCAGCCTCATCAAACCAACCAACAAATTTATGATTTTCTTTTACTGGATCACTTGCTAACTCTAGTGGAGTTCCTTCATCAACCGTAATGGTATGAACTACTGCACCATCTGAATTAAATGTAACTGTATATGTCGGAATAATTACTTCTTCTCCACATGATGCAAGTAAAATCAAGAAACATACAACAATACTTATAAATAAATTCTTTTTTAATTTAATATTTTTATTCATAAATTTTCTCCTATTTTTTAATCTTTTCTATCGCCAATTCAAATGCTTCATCTATCGATTTTCCATCTACACAATCTATAACCATTTGTTCAATTATTTTATTAATATCATTATCAAATGGTATTACGGTTTTAAACATTTGATGTTGTTCAAAACCAATTTTCTTAACCTCAAATATTAATTGCTCGCTATTAAGCTTATCTTGAAATAAATCTGATTCATAAACACTTTTTCTAATTGGCAAATAATTAGTATTAGTTGATAAATATAAACTATTTTCATAATTAGTTAACCATTTTAAGAATAACCAACCACCTAAAGTTTCTAAATCGTTATTCTTATTTAATAAACAAAAAGTACTACCACTAGTTGTAACACTTTGATTGTTTTCATCTTTTTGAGGATAGGTGGTAACTCCTACTTCAAATTTATTATTAGCATAATAACCAAATGATCCAGTACTATCAACTACCATTAAACAGTGTCCATTTTTAAAAACATCTGAAGCATATTGAACATCATAATCACTTACCATTCCAAATAAATTCTCTTGATAATTACGAGCTAACCACTTAGTTGCTTCTTTTGATAAATCATTATTAAATGTATAAACTATATTTTTTCCATTATATTCACTAAACTTTGATCCTGCTTGATGAGTTAAATTGATCAATAAATTTGTCAAATCATCCGTCATAAAACCAACTTTTTTAGCACTTGCGTTCATTGTAACCATCTTGTAATATTCAGCAACCCCTAAAACATCTTCCCAAGTAGGATTATTCCAATCACCATTTGACTCAATATTAAACTTTGTTAAATCCTCATAGTGTTCTATCATAAAATCTTTGTTATAATATAACACTTCAACCGTTTTTCCGAAAGGCAAACTATACATCTGTGAATCACCATAAATAGCTCCTTCTTCATAAAAACTAGGGATTATATCTAGAATATCGTTATTAGTTAACCCAATAATGTCTTCACTCAACCAATTATCATCATCTAAATAATCAATATATTCACTTGTAATGTAACCATTACTAATATATTGATTTAAGTTTACAACTAAATCCTTTTCTAAAAACTTTACAATGTTTTCTCTTTTAGCTTGAACAATAGTCGGTAATTCTTCTACTTTTTTCGATAAAACATTAGTTTCTATATCTTCAAAACTTACACATCTGACTTCTTCTATTTCAAACATAGGATAAGTTTTTTCAAAGTTTTCAATAATATCTGAAAACAAATTCTTACCACTCATAGCATAAGCATTATAAAAAGTAATTTTAGTTTTTCCACTAACTGTAATTACTTCATTTTTAACACAACCACTTAAAACTACCAGTAATAAAACTATAATACTTGTAATAAAAATCTTTTTTACATTTTTATTTATAAAAATTTTATTCATAAAATACTCCTATATACCTAATAGTTTTAATAAATTATCTTTAACACCAGATGTATTAACATTTCCTAAGTTACTTAAGAAGATTAAACAAACATTAAAATCTTTAGAAAAAATAACGATTGTACTTGTACCAATTGTACTTCCACAATGATAATAGATTTCTTTTCCATCAATTTTAATTATTCTAATACCTAAACCGTATGAAGTAAAATCATCAGGTTTTAGGGGATTAGGTTTTTTCATACTTTCAAATTCTTTAGAATTCATTAAGTATTTACACCATTTTTTTAAATCAGCAACCGAAGAATATAATCCTCCATCGCCAATAGTAGCACTGCACCAATATTGATCTTTAACATATAATTGATTATTATCATCAATTAAATGCCCATAGGCTCTTTCTTTTACAATCGTTTCTCCTTGATAATTAACTATCGAATTAATCATACCTACTTCTTTAAAAACAACATCGTAAAATTCACCTAAACTTAAACCAGTTACTTTTTTAATAATTAACCCCAGCAAAACATAGGCAGTATTGCTATATCTATAAGTAGTTCCAACTTCAAAATAAGTACCATCAGTATTCTTTAAAAAAGGAATAATATCATCATCTTGAATTTGAGGAGCATCTAATTCATGAGGAGCATCTAATTCATGAGGAACATCTTCATAATTATATAATCCCGATGTATGATTAAGTAAATGTTTAATAGTTATTTTTTTAAAATAATCAGGAAGTTCTTGATACAACTCTTTTATTGTTGTTTCATATGATAACAATCCTTGATTAATTAATCTAACAATTCCAAAACCAATGAATTGTTTTGTGACAGAAGCAAGCCGAAAATTTGAATTACATGTTATATCAGCACTATCAATACCAGCTACTTTACCGTTTACTTTTTCTATTACTTCTCCATTATGATAATAATATAAAGCATAACCTTGATTAGGATGTAAAATAATGTTGTTAGTTAATTGTTCAAATATTGTCATATCACATACCTCTTTTTTTATTATAACATATAAAAATAAATTGTTTATTTAAAATATTAATTTTTTATTATAATAAGTATTAAAACACATAACATTTTGTATCTTTTTACATATCTTATATTATATAAAATAACTAATATTATTGGAGGAAATATGAATAAACGTTTTTTTTATAATCACAAAAACAATTCATACGATTTTTGTGAAAATGTAGATGACTATAATAATATAAATAATAATAATTGTATTTTCCCTATTTTAAAACGACAAAATGAAAATACTAATTTTATTTATAATTCTTCTACTAAATCATTACCAGGTCCTGAAGGGCCACAAGGTCCAATGGGGCCAATGGGATTTACGGGTCCTAGAGGTTTGCCAGGTCCTGAAGGTCCTCAAGGTCCAATGGGGCCAATGGGATTCACCGGTCCTAGAGGTCCTCAAGGTCCCGCTGGTCCACAAGGTCCAATTGGTGAAACTGGTCCTGTTGGTCCACAAGGTCCAATTGGGGAAACTGGTCCTGTAGGCCCACAAGGTCCAATTGGTGAGGCTGGTCCTGTTGGTCCACAAGGTCCAATTGGTGAGACTGGTCCTGTTGGTCCACAAGGTCCAATTGGTGAGGCTGGTCCTGTTGGTCCACAAGGTCCAATTGGTGAGGCTGGTCCTGTT
>JAFTPH010000045.1 GCA_017463365.1 Bacilli bacterium | reverse complement strand
TTATCTAATTTTGAAAGAGAGAAAGGTGACTACAGCAAAGTGGACACACCTGTTCCCATGCCGAACACAGAAGTTAAGCACTTTAACGCTGACGATAGTTCTAACGAGCGAAAATAGGACGTTGCCTTCTCCTTTCTATAATTTTATTAAATTATTTTATTTTTTCAAAAGATTGTGGTATAATAACTACATATGGAGGATTAGCTCAGTTGGGAGAGCATCTGCCTTACAAGCAGAGGGTCGGCGGTTCGAGCCCGTCATCCTCCACCATTTAAGAAATGCCGACTTAGCTCAATCGGTAGAGCAACTGACTTGTAATCAGTAGGTTGTGGGTTCAATTCCTATAGTCGGCACCATTTCTTACATGTCCTCGTAGCTCAGTCGGTAGAGCAACTGACTTTTAATCAGTGGGTCGGACGTTCGAGTCGTCTCGGGGACACCATCTAATAACGTTGAACACGATATGCCTGAGTGGCGGAACAGGTAGACGCGCAGGACTTAAAATCCTGTGGTAGCAATACCGTGCCGGTTCGATTCCGGCCTTAGGCACCAAATCATTTCGTGGGTCCATAGCTCAGCTGGGAGAGCGCCTGTTTTGCACGCAGGAGGCCGTGGGTTCGAGCCCCATTGGATCCACCATTTTTTGTATAATAGTAAGACGGCGGTGTAGCTTAGTTGGCTATAGCGCTCGGTTCATACCCGAGAGGTCGGGGGTTCAAGTCCCTCCGCCGCTACCATTTTTAAAAATTATGAGGACCCGTAGCTCAGTTGGTTAGAGCTCCCGGCTCATAACCGGTTGGTCACAGGTTCGAGTCCTGTTGGGTCCACCAGAAAAACATTTATAAACGGAGAAATACCCAAGTCTGGCTGAAGGGATCGGTCTTGAAAACCGACAGGGTGTAACAGCCGCGGGGGTTCGAATCCCTCTTTCTCCGCCATTTTTTCTATCGCGGGGTAGAGCAGTTGGTAGCTCACCGGGCTCATAACCCGGAGGTCGTAGGTTCAAGTCCTTCTCCCGCAACCATTAATTGGTCCCATGGTGTAGTGGTTAACATGCCAGTCTGTCACACTGGAGATCGCGAGTTCAAGTCTCGTTGGGACCGCCATTTTAAACGGCTCGGTAGCTCAGTTGGTAGAGCAATGGACTGAAAATCCATGTGTCGCTGGTTCGATCCCGGCCCAAGCCACCATTTAAAAAATACCTCTATGCGCTATGCATAGAGTTTTTTTCTTTATAAGAAATAGAAAAGTCACATTTTAAATGTGACATTATTAGTAAAAAAACTTCTTATAAATATTTTCTAGTTCTGTTTTTAAATTTTCAAGTTTTGAATTAGCATATTTTTTGGAATCGATATCTAATAATTCATCAACACTGACACATAGAATTTCAGATATTCTTTTCAATTGAAACAAATTTGGTTCTTGAACTCCTCTTTCAATTTTTGAATAATTGGATTGATTCATCGGAATTAGCTCGGCTATTTCCCTTTGGGACAAATCTTTATCTTCACGATAAGCTCTTAGTTTTTTGTTAAATGATCTATTCATGTCGTTCCCTCTCTATTAATTATATATTCTCTATATATTATACAATTTTAAACTAAAAAATTAACAAAATAGTTTAAAACAGACTACATTTATATTATGTGAGTTATAATATAACTCATATTTCGAAAAACATTTACAATTTTAACTAAAAGTTATTTTTTGAAAAGGTATGTTATATGTAAAAAAGTTGCTAATTATTTTTAATATGATATAATAAAGATGAGGTGTAAATATGAAGTATAGTTTCAAAAATGATTATAGCGAAATTGGACATCCAATTGTTTTAAAAGAGTTATTAGATGATGCATATATTCAAAATAATGGATATGGGTTTGATGAAAATACTAAGATGCTTGAAAAATTAATTTCTGAAAAAGCATTTCAAGAGGTTAAAGTAGTATTAGCATCTGGTGGCACTCAAACAAATTTAACGGTTATTTCTAAAGCGCTAGCAAGATATGAAGCAGTAATTTCTGTTGATTCTGGGCACATTAATGTTCATGAAACAGGAGCTGTTGAAGGAACGGGACATAAGGTTTTAACAGTACTAAGTGTTAATGGAAAAATAACATCACAAGAAATAGAAAGAATAGTTAATCTTCATCAAGATTGTCATATGGTTTTACCGAAAATGGTTTATTTTTCGAATGCAACTGAAGTTGGAACATCATATACTAAACAAGAATTAGGTAATATTTATAAAACATGTAAAAAACTTGGGTTATATGTTTTTATAGATGGCGCAAGACTTTCTCAAGCAATGGTCGCAGAAGGTGTAACTTTAAAAGATATGGTGGAATGTTCTGATGTTTTTTATTTAGGAGGGACTAAAAATGGACTTCCTTATGGAGAATTGATTGTAATTAAAAATAAAGACATATATCATAATTTCCATTATCATCTTAAAAATCGTGGAGCGATGCTCGCCAAAACATTTGTGGTATCTAAAATGTTTTACACATTATTATCAAACGATTTATATCTTGAACTTGCTGAAAATGCTAATATGATGGCTAAAAAACTTAGAGATGGTTTAGATAAGCTTGGATTTGAGATATGTTATCCGAATAAAACTAATCAGTTGTTTGTGAAAATGGATAAAGGTCTTGTTAATAAATTATCTTCTTTATATGCTTTTGAAGTATGGGAGGATTTTGAAGATAGTCAAATAATTAGATTAGTTACTTCTTGGGCGACTAAAGAAGAACGTATCGTTGAATTTTTAGAAGATTTAAAAGAAATAAGATAGAAGTTATAAAACTTCTATCTTATTTTTATTTCGTTTAATTAAACCTCTTTTCTCCATTTTATTAAGAGAGCGGGAAACTGAAGGTCTTGGTAGGTTTAGGATTTTTGCTAGTTCTGTTACATTTTTGATTATAACGGTTGAAGGGCTTTTCTTATTTAACTTTGTGTTTAAATAGTAATAAATTCGATCTTCAATGTTTTTATGTAATAACATTTTATTTTCCATTTTTGTTTTAAAAGTTTTATCGGTAATGTTTTCGATGAAGTTAGTTAAAATAGCAGAATCTTTTTGAATTAATTTTAACCAGTTGTTTTTATTAACATGTGCAATTTTACAGTTTTTATCGGCAATAACGTGACCGATATATTTTTTGTTTCCGGAAAAACAGATAACATCACCAAATATTTCGCCAGGATGTAAGGTATTTAAAATTTCCTCTTTTCCGTTTAAGGAATATGTTCTAATACTGACGGTTCCTTCTAAGATAAAAGATATATTAGTACACTCATCTCCTTCATTAAAAATCATAGCGTTAGATTGATAGTCAATTGTTTTAAAGTAGTTATTGTAATTATGGTGATTTGCATTTTTAAACATTTTAAATTCATTTATTTTCATAAAAACTCCTAAAGTGTAACAAATGTTACATATATTTAATTCTATCATGAGTATAATATAATTGCAAAGAAAGAGGTAAAAATTATGAAAAAGAAAATTTTATTAAACTTATTTTTAGTATTAACATTATTATTTAGTATTACATTATTAACAGGATGTAATGGAAATGGTGCTCAAGATGAAGTAAAAGATGATCACATTTATTCATTTATTGCTCCTAGTGGGACACCTAGCTTATCACTATCTACATTATTTGACAATAATCCTCAAGTGACATATGAAATTGTTGCTGGAGCAAACCCATTAGTTGCTGCTCTTACAAGTGGTACACATGATTTTGTTGTAGCTCCGATTAATGTTGGGGCCAAACTATATGCAAATAATCAACAATATAAATTGGTTAAGACTTTAGTTTGGGGTAATTTCTATATCGCTAGTTTATCTGAAATTTCTTCAATCAAAGATTTAGAAGGTAAAACAATTACTGCGTTCTCTCAAAATTCAAGTCCAGATATTATGTTACAAGCGGTTCTTGATGCATATGGATTAAAAGATAAAGTAAAGGTTGAATATGTTGATGCGGTTACAACAGCTAATTCTATGATGATGTCTGGGCAAGCAGAAATTATTGTATCTGCTGAACCATCAATTAGTGTGTTAAAAAATAAGAAAGATATTCATACTATCGATTTACAAGCTGAATGGAATAAAATTACTGATGGAAAGAGTTTTCCACAAGCTGGTTTATTTGTTAATACAGCATTATTAGCTGAAGACAAGAAAGCTAATACTTTAGCATTTATTGAAAAAGTTTTAGAAAAACTTGAAGATTATAAAAATCCAAGTGTTCTTGCTGCTGCAGCGGTAAAGGTTGATTCTAGTTTTGAAACAATTGGTGCGGCTAATTTAGAAAAGGCTATTCCAAATTGTTGGATTTCACTAAAAACAAAAGCTGAAGAACAAGCTGCTATAAGCTATTATGCTCAAAAATTAATTGATTTAGGACTTGGAGCACAAATCGGAGGAAGCGTTCCTAGTGAAGAATTCTATTTGGAATAAAAGTTATATTTATTCTGGAACAGGTATATTAGTATTAGTTTTAGGATGGATAATTGTAAGCACAGTTGCTGACAATAGTTTAATTTTTCCAACAGTAAATCAAATATTTGAAGCAATAGTTAATATCTTTGGAAAAACAGATAATTTAAAATATATCTTATTTGATATTTTAAGAATTGTGTTTTCCATTTTGGTTTCTTTTTTAGTATCAATTATAGTTGTTTTTATCTATATTAGATTTAAAAACAGTTATCATTTTTTAAAGCCAATCTTAGTTTTCTTTAAAACTATTCCGGTTGTAGCGATATCAATATTTATATGGCTTTTAGTTGGGGGAAAGAGTGTGCCAATTATCACAACCGTGTTAGTTACAATTCCAGTAATTATTCAAGGGCTTATTGGCGCAATAAATTCAATGGATCGAAATCTAGTTGATGAGTTAAAAATGGTAAATAATAATCATTTTGTCGCATTTTTCCATGTGTATTTACCATATTTATTGCCATATATTTTTATAACTTTTTTCCAAACTTTCGGTCTTGGATTAAAGGTAATGGTTACATCTGAGTATTTATCTCAAACAAATAATAGTATTGGTAAAGCTTTGTATAATGCCCAAAGCAATATTGCTTTAGATGTGATTTTGGCTTGGTCAATAATAATTATTGTTTTTGTTGGGTTATGTGAAATGGTAATGAAAAAGATATCTAAAGGGTTAGAATATTAGCATAATAAGTGAAGGTGTCCATTTTTTTGGACACCTTTATTGTTTTATTTAATTATTAGTTTATTTTATGGTATAATAAAATAAAGAGGTGATATAAATGAATATATCTAAATCAATGTTTAAGAATTTATCAAGATGCAAGGACTTTGCTAGCATATATGATATGTATGTATTTAGAAATGCTCACCATATAAAAGAGATTGAAGGGGTAGATGTTGCTTCAATTAAATCGGCAGTTGATACATTAGAAGATGGGTTATTTTCCGAAGAACATGAGAAGGCAATGGAAATCTTTAATAGTATTTTTGATGAGGAAACAGGGGAAGATTTAACAATTTCTACGAATGCCCAAATGGAAGCGTATGCGGAATATTTTAAGGAATTAGAAGTTTTTGCTGCGGAATACATTAAGAACAACTTTGATGGGGAATTGGTGTATTCCGAAGATACTAAGCAACAAAAGAAGTATGAGTTTTCAGTAAACGGGAATACATATTATTGTTATTTGGATATATATTTAGAAGCTCCGGATGGTAGTATTAAGATTTTTGAGGTAAAGGCAACTACAACAAATAAGTTTTATCGTCTTGGTAAAAGTCTTAAAAAACAAGTGGGTGATGATGCGTTAGGTTATGATAAGTATGATTCTATTTTTTATAAAGATGAAAAAGGAATTTTAAGATTAAAAGAAAATCTTGATCCAACTCTTTTAGAAGATAAGAAGTATAGGGCTTATCGTAATAAGATGTTTGATAGATTTGGTAGTGATGGAACAGGGAAATATGTTTATGATATCGCGGTTGAAAGATATTTTATTGAAAATAGCTACAAGGATAAAAAACCTAATATTGAGTATTATTTAGTTGTTTTAAATGGCGATTATATATATGATGGCTGTCGGGATAATGAGGGAATGCGTCTTTATAACCAAAATGAAAATGGGAACGATTTAATTACTTTAGTAGATGTAAGTAAAATTACAGAAGAATTTTTAGAACAAATTGACATTGATCGTAAAAAAATAGAGGACCGAATTGAGGAAAGAGTGATTGAAGGTCGTTGTGTTGGCGATCATTGTGAATTAAAGAAACCATCGGAATGTAAGTTTAAAAAAGTTTGTTTTAAAAATACTCTTTGTGATGGTTCAATCTTAGAGTACATAAATAAAAAGTATGCGTTTGGGGGAAAAGATACAGGTTATGATTCGTTAAGTGTATATGATCTTTTAAACCAAGGTTGTTATAAAATAGACAGTATTCCTAAAGACTATTTAGGTAAAAAGGTTAATCAAATTCAGTATGATTGTTATGTATGTAATAAAACGTTTATAAATGAGGAAAAGATTACTTTGGCGATTAAATCTTTAAAATATCCACTATATCACTTAGATTTTGAATCTTATGGTTGTCCATTCCCAAGATATGAAGGAGAAAAACCATATACTCAGTCTTTGTTTCAATATTCTTTACATATTGAAAAAGAACCTTTTGTATGTGATAAAGAAAAAGATCATTATGAATTTTTAGCTAAAGATCATAGTGATTGTCGTAGAGAACTTTGTGAATCGCTAATTAAAAATATTGATTTATCAAATGGTGGAACGGTAATTGTCTATAATGAGGCCTTTGAAAAAACAAGGTTAAAAGAACTTGCTAAAATATATCCTGATTTAGCAGAAGATTTATTAAATATTAGAGACCATGTATTTGATTTGTTGTTTGTTTTGAAGGGTAATTCAAAGATGTTTTATCCATTATTATCTAATGAACTTGATAGTAAGGAAAAAGAAGAACTTGCTAAAGAAATTAATTATTATCATAATAATCTTCATGGGTCTTATTCAATTAAAAAAGTTCTCCCAATATTTACCGATCTTTCGTATGCTAATTTAGAGGTACACAATGGAACTGAAGCGGTATATGTGTATGGATTATTGCCAACTTTAACTGATAAAGAGTATGAAGAAAAATATTTAGCTTTAAGAAAATATTGTCAACAAGATACTTGGGCAATGGTTGAAGTTCTTTGGGGATTAAGAAGAGAATTTAATATATAAAAAAAGATACAAACCGCTTGGTTTGTATCTTTATCATTTAGAATACTTTTTTCATATCTGCAAAGCTTTGGGCAATTTTAAAGCCAGCTCCTAAATAAATGTAACGAGCAGGGTTATCAAGTCCTGTAAAGAATGTCATATATTGGGCACCGTTTAATTTAGATTGGTAACATAAGTAGCAGAATAAGGCTTTTCCTAGTCCTGCTCCGCGGATATCTTCATCAACGATAATACCATCAAAGTGTCCACGTCCACTTGGTTCATTCCAAATAGCTCCAGTCCATCCAACCATTCTTCCAGATTCGTTAGCACAAAGGAAAGGATATGGCTTTTCTCTGTTTATATTGTATCTAATGGCATTAGCGAATCCAGCATTAGATTTTTCGATTTTTTGACAGAATTCTTCAACACCATAGTGTTTAGCGGGATCGTATAGTTCTACGAATAATCCTCGTTCTTTATTTTGTTCCATCTTTTTAACAACAGCATCAGGTAATTCATATTCAGAAAGTGGTAAGTGGAAACCTTCATGAATGCTGTTTACAACGTATCCATGGTGATATAAGAAAATATAAAAATCTGAGTTCATTCTTACCGCTGGCATTCCTGGATGCATATGTTTTTCAGTATAAGGAATATACCATGGCCAGTTAATACCACTTAAGAATACGAAACGAACAGACGCTTTTCCTTTTCCTTTAATATATTCTTCAGCAAGTTCAATAAGTTTTCCTCCAATTCCTTGGCGGCGATAACTTTTATCTACAATGATTGTATGAACATATCCTGAGGTATTAGGATTTTCATCACGAACATTGGCACTTACAAAACCTACCATTTTTCCTTCATCGAAGGCCACAAATGTTCCTTCTTTTTGGAATGCTGAGCTATTAAATAATAAATTTTTAAATTCATCAAATGATAATTCTTTGAAGAATGTTTCTTCTTTAGTTAATCCACAAAAAATTTCATACATTGCATGTTGGTGTTCTTCAGTATAGTTTAAATATGTAATCATAATCATTCTCCTTTACAGCTTAAATTATACTACAAATAAACATCAAAAACAAGAATGATTATAACTTTTCATTGTAAGACCATAATGTGTCAAAATATTTATAGTCGTTTAGTTATAATATTTTTATGAGGTGATTAGGATGTTTAAAAAGTTTAATTTGGTAATTGTATCTTTCTTTTCAGTGTTAACTGTACTACTTGATATTGGTTTTTTGTTATATATACCGGTTGTCTTTTTTTATTTATTAAAAGATTATAAGTATATTTACTATATTATTCCTAGTAGTCTAGTTAGTTTACTAATTTTTACTGGCACAAGTTATTTGGTGTCGTATGGTATTTTGGTTATTTTATTATTATTTATTTTGTGGATTATGAAGTATTTATCTAAGGGATATTATATGTACATAATTGTTGGATTATTGAATTTTGTAACATATATTATTACTTTTAAAGGGATAAATGATGTTGGAATGTTTCTTGGATTATCAGCATTAAGTATGTTGCTTTATATGTATTTTGAAAAGAATTTATTTGAAGCTTTAAAAATAAATAGTTATTTATACAATCAGATTGTCTCTGAAGTATTTATATGTTTGATATGTATTTTAGGTAGTTCAAATGTTTATGTGTTTGAGGTAAATATGGGTTTTTTGGTAGCTGCATATTTTGTTATGTATGCGTCAAACTCATGGAAAAATATTTATACGGTCATTTTATCAATGTTAGTTTTAGTTGTTCAATATGTCTTTTTTGGGCAAAATGAGGCGTTATTTTTGCCGTTTATTGGCGTTTTTTACTTTTTACCATTTGTTTATCCAGTAATAATTTTAAATGCATTTTCCCTAATTGTAATTATCTTAAATACCGGTTATAATGATATAACAATGGTAGGACTAATGATTATAAGTTTGTTTTTTGAGGTTATAAGGTATTTTTTAGGAAAAGAATATGAAACTGAAGAAGTAATTAGAGAAGGAATTTATAATCAAATGGCCGAAAACTTTAGTAATGAAATGCTTAGTTTCGCAGAAGTGTTAGATAAGTTTGTGGAAAACTTTAAGGTTTCTAAAACGTATAATGATAAATTAACTGAGGCTATTTCTATTTTATTTCAAAGACATTGTAATGTTTGTCCAAAGAAAAAAGAATGTTTTGAGAAACATAAAAATGTTATTTATCCATATTTTAAAAGTTTAATTCTCCAAAAAGACTTATATAATAAGGAAATGAGGGAGTTTATTAATGGTTGTTATTATTCGAAAAATATTTGTTCGACGGCTAAAAACATTAATTATCGAATTGAATTAAATCAAGATGAATCAAGTAATAACGCGTTAATTGCACAAATAACTGGAGTATCATCTTCAATTAAAAACTATATAACAGAAATAGTATCTAAAGAAGAATTAAAGTATGAAGAAATAAAAAAGCTAAAACAAAAATTAATAATGTATGGATTTGATATCAAGGAGTTTGAACTGAAAAGAGCCTTTAAAGATGATTTTTTGATTGAACTTAGTTTAAATGATTGTAATGAAAAGAGTCTTGAAGGTTTAAAAAGTATTGTTTCTTCTTTTTTAAATACGCCTGTAAGCATTATTCAAGATGAAGAAGTAATAAGAATTATTCCGGAAATTAAGGTTGATATCATTTATGGAAGTGCTTCTGTTAGTGGAGAAGGAGAACATATTTGTGGGGATAATTATATGGTTAAAAACTTTAATAATGGTAAGTTTGTCACAGCAATCTCTGATGGAATGGGAAAAGGATATAACGCATTTTGTGAAAGTAATACAACATTAAAATTAATAAATGAGTTAGCAGAATTAAGTATTTCTTCTTCAACATCGTTAGAGATTCTTAATACATTTTATGCGGTACAGGAGTATTTAGAACGTTACGCAACCCTGGATTTATTAGAAATAAATCGTTATACTAAAATGGCAAAGTTTTATAAGATGGGAGCAACTACTACATATATTGTTAAAAAAAGCGGCAAAATCGAAAAAGTTGTTAATCGAAATTTGCCGTTTGGAATAGATGATTCAATAGAAAATTATAACTATTTTTTAGAAGACGATGATCTAATATTGATGAGTAGTGATGGAATATTTGAAAATATTTTAGATGACGCTGCTTTAGAAAAGTATATTTTAAGTATTAAAGAGGAATCTCCTCAAAAAATTGTTTATGAATTAATTAATTATACAATGAAACAAAAGTTAAAAGTAAAAGATGATATGACATTAATTGCTTTAAAAATTAAAATGGGTTAAAAGTTATCTTTTAACCCATTAATAATATCTAGTTTTAGTAGTCTTTTTAAAATTACCTGGCCATCTAGAAATTCCGCCAACAATATTAGTTACATTATAGCCAAGATTATCTAGAACGCTTGAAGCGGTAAAACTTCTTGAACCGTTCTTACAGATAATATAATAGTGTTTGTTAGGATTAATAAATAAAAAATGTTTATCTACTAAAAGAGATAACGGAATATTCATTGATCCTTTTATATGTGCTTCATCATATTCTAAAGGGTCTCTAACATCAATAAGTCGCCAGTCTGATGTTGTTTGATAAATTTTAAAGAAAGCAATTGTTGATATTTCGTTCATAAGTCACCTCGCAGGTAATATTTTACTATATTAAAAATAAAATAAAAGTAATAATTTGTCTTTTTAATATAAAAATGTTATAATAAATATGAGGTGAATTTTAATGTACGATCGTTTATTAAAATTGTATAAAAATATCATTCTGGAAAACCCAAAAAACTTTGATAATAGTAAATATTATTATTTCTACAATGAAAATAACTTTGTTTTTGGAATTGAAAAAACTATTACAAACAATGAATATGAACTTATAAAAGGAATGTATATTGAAAAGACTTTTCATTATAATAATTCAGTTCAAGAAAAGATTCATAAATATATTTTTGATAATGCGAGCTACCCGTTTAAAAATCAAAAATATCAATTTATGTTTTATAAAACAACAGCTGAACATGAACTTATTAATGGTCTTTTAAAAGATATTTTTAATAAAGTAGAAATTGTCAAATATCATGATTATGAACTTGTATTCTATCAAAATAAAAGTGAATTAAATATTGAAGAGTTATTTAGAACAATTAGTTTTGACTTTGGTAAACCAATCTATGTTCATGAAGGATGTAATATTTCGCCGGTTGTTAAGGGTAATACTTTCTTTAAGTACATTAATGCTTTCTTTAATACGAAAGACACTTATGAAAAAGAATTCTCAGATGCGTGTACTTTATTGTATGAAGCCAGCAAAGAAGATTTTGAAGATGTTGCGGGATTCATGAAAAAAAGTATAATTGATGAAATATTAGAAGATGAACAAACATTACAAGTTGTAACGGCGTTTTTTGAAAATGATTTGAATATATCTAAAACAGCTGCTACTTTATATATGCACCGCAATACTTTAAATAGCAAATTAGATACAATATCTCGTCAAATGGGATTAAATATTCAAAAATTTAAGCATGCATCAGCAGTATTATTATTGTTAAATTACCATAATTAAGCAAAATGCTTAAAAAATATTAAAAAATAGGGGCAAAATGCCCCTTTTATTTTTTTAAAGAAAATGATATAATATTAGTGTAAAATAAGCCAAGGAGGAACATTATGGCAACAGTTGAATTAAAAAATATTAACAAAATTTACGATAATAATGTACAAGCTGTTTTTGATTTCAATTTAAAAATTAAAGACCGTGAATTTATCGTATTCGTAGGACCTTCAGGATGTGGTAAATCTACTACATTACGTATGGTTGCTGGACTTGAAGAAATTACAAGTGGACAATTATTAATTGATGATGAAGTTATGAATGACGTAGCTCCAAAAGATCGTAATATTGCGATGGTATTCCAAACATATGCGTTATACCCACATATGACAGTTTATGATAACATGGCATTCGGATTAAAATTACGTAAATTCTCACGTGATGAAATCGATCGTCGTGTTCGTAATGCTGCTGAAGTTTTAGGATTAAAACCTTACTTAGATCGTAAACCTAAGGCTTTATCAGGGGGGCAAAGACAACGTGTTGCTTTAGGTCGTGCTATCGTTCGTGATGCTAAAGTATTCTTAATGGACGAACCTTTATCTAACCTAGATGCTAAATTACGTGTACAAATGAGATCAGAATTAATCAGATTACATGAATCATTAGGTACAACTACAATTTACGTTACCCATGACCAAATTGAAGCGATGACAATGGCAAACCGTATCGTTGTTATGAAAGATGGTTGGGTACAACAAATTGGAGCACCAAAAGAAATTTATGACAACCCTAATAACATGTTCGTAGGTGGATTCATCGGTACTCCTCCAATGAACTTCATTGAAGGTAAAGTTGGTGAAGATGGATACTTCGAATGTGGAAATAACAAAAATGGTGTATTCCGTTTACAAGTTCCTGAAAAACAATTAAATATCTTAAAATCAGAAGGTTACATTGATGAAACTGTTATTTTAGGTATTCGTCCTGAAGATTGCCATGATGAACCTGAATATATTGAAAAACATCCTGAAACTAAAGTTGAAGCTAAAGTTGAAGTATCTGAATTATTAGGTGCTGAATCTCAAATTACAGTTAAATTCCCTAGTAACGAAGCTGCAGGACAAATGGTTATCGCTAAGGTTAAAGCTCGTGTAGACGTTCATACAAATGATATGTTTACAATGGCATTAGATATGAATAAATGTCATTTCTTCGATCCTGAAACAGAATTAAGAATTAAAACAGCTCCTAAGAGAAGAACTGTTGAAGAAGTAGAAGTAGAAGAAACAGCTGAATAATAAAAGGATATTAGACCATCAGTAATGATGGTCTTTTTTTAGAAAATGATTAATAATAAAGAAATATTGTATATTAAACAGGGGAATCGAGAAAGCATAATTTATAATTTAAATCAAAAAATAATAATTGATAAAACATTAACAAATCTCTTAAATGAATGGTGTCTGGAAGAATTAACAACTTTAGATGGGAGAATGGAAGCAATAAAAACAAAATTTCATTTTAAAAAGTTTGTACCAATATATATAAATAAAGAGCTAATGTTAATGCCAACAAAAGGTAAAAAAGATATTGATAACATATATGTAAATATTGTCAATATTTTAGGTGTTGATAAATTAGATAAAAAAGCAGTAATTAGGTTTAGAAATCAAACTAAATTAATTGTGGATATTGAATATCAAAAGCTAAAAAAATATTATGAAAGAAGCTTAAAAATTTATCATTCCATATGATGAAAAAATTTACACTTTCAATAGACTTGCAAAAAGATAAGAAAAGGTGTAAAATATATAAGTAAATAAAATCCATTTTTAAAAAGAAAGGTGAAACAATAATGGCTAAAAAAAGTATTAAAGATTTAGAATTAAAAGGAAAGAAAGTCTTAATGAGAGTTGACTTTAACGTTCCAATGAAAGACGGAGTTATCACTGATGACAACCGTATTGTTCAAGCATTACCTACTATCAACTATGCTTTAGAACAAGGAGCAAAAGTAATTTTATTCTCACACTTAGGACGTGTTAAAGAAGAAAAGGATTTAGCAAAAAATAATATTGCGCCTGTTGCTTTAAAACTTGCAACTATGGTTAACGCAAATGTCAAATTTGTTAACGCAACTCGTGGAGCAGAATTAGAAGACGCTATCAATGAAATGAAAGAAGGCGAAATCGTAATGTTCCAAAATACACGTTATGAAGATTTAGATGGTAAAAAAGAATCTAAAAATAACCCAGAACTTGGTGCTTATTGGGCAAGTTTAGGGGATGTATTCGTAAACGATGCATTCGGTACAGCACATAGAGCTCACGCATCTAACCAAGGTATTGCTGCTCATTTCCCTAATGATTCTGCAGCTGGATTCTTATTAGAAAAAGAAATTAAATTCATCGGTGGAGCAGTTGATGAACCAGTTCGTCCATTCGTTGCTATTCTTGGTGGAGCAAAAGTAAGTGACAAAATTTCAGTTATTGAAAACTTACTTGACAAAGCTGATAAAGTTATGATCTGTGGAGCAATGGCTTATACATTCTTCAAAGCTCAAGGATTAAATGTTGGTAAATCAAAATGTGAACCAGATTTCGTTGATTACGCAAAAGGATTATTAGAAAAAGCAAATGGTAAAATTGTATTACCAGTTGACGTTGTAAGTGTTGAAGTATCTGATGAAGATTGTGCAGCAGATTTCTTTGGAGCTATCTCTAAAGCAGCTACTAAAGTTGTTCCAGTTGACGCAATCGCTGATGGTGCCCAAGGTCTTGACTGTGGTCCTGCTACAATTGAATTATTCAAGAAAGAATTAGCTGGTGCTAAAACTGTTGTATGGAATGGTCCTGCTGGTGTATTCGAAGTTGAAAAATTCGCAGTTGGTACTAAATCAATTTGTGAAACATTAGCTAACCTTGAAGGTGCTACAACTATTATCGGTGGTGGAGATTCAGCTGCCGCAGCAATTTCAATGGGTTATGAAGCTAAATTCAGCCACATTTCAACAGGTGGTGGAGCTAGTTTAGAATACTTAGAAGGTAAGACTCTACCAGGTGTAGCTTGCTTATCTGACAAATAATTAACAAGAGGAGAATAACATGAGAAAACCAATAATCGCTGGAAACTGGAAAATGTTCAAAACTCGTGATGAAGCTTTAAGCTTTGTTTACGCAGTTTCAGAAAAAGTTCCTTCAACTGATAAAGTAGATTCAGTTATTTGTGCACCATTTGTATTATTAAGATGTTTAGTTAAACGTCAAGGTGAAAATTTAAGAATTGGTGCTCAAAATATGCACTTTGAAGAAAGTGGAGCATTCACTGGAGAAATTGCTCCAAGTATGTTAACTACTACTGGTGTTACATATGTAATCATCGGACATAGCGAAAGAAGAGCAATGTTCAATGAAACAGATGCTACTTGTAACAAAAAATTACATGCTGCATATAAACATGGATTAACTCCAATTTTATGTGTAGGTGAAATGTTAGAACACCGTGAAGGTGGATTAACAGAAGCTGTTATTAAAGAACAAATCGTTAAAGATTTAGAAGGTTTAACTGCAGAACAAGTTAAAACTTTAGTTATTGCTTATGAACCAATTTGGGCAATCGGAACAGGTAAAACTGCAACATCTGAAGTTGCTAATGAAACATGTGGATATATCCGTTCATTAGTAGGTGAATTATATGGATCTGAAGTTGCTGAAGAAGTAAGAATTCAATATGGTGGAAGTGTTAAACTTAACAACATTGATGAATTAATGGCTCAACCTCATATCGATGGTGCATTAATCGGTGGAGCAAGCTTAGTAGCTGAAGACTTTGTAACATTTACACAAGCAGCTTTAAATAAATAACTCTATAATTAGAAATTAACTACCAGATATCTGGTAGTTTTTTATATAAAAAATACATTGATAAAACTAAAAAGGTGTAGATTTTTTTTATTATTGTTAAAGTCGACAAAAAAGCCATGAAATAGTAAATTTTTAAGATGTGAGATAGATACAAGAAATGATTTTCTTCTAATGTATGTATTTTTAAAAGATATTGAAATATACAGTATTTATATTAAAATGGTTCGTAATGAAGATAAAGTATGTGTTATATCCTTTTATGAGGTAAGAATAAATAAAAGAAGTTTTTAAACTTAAAACAACCTTCGAAATAGAATTAGACTATTATTATGATGATAAATCAATTAGGAAATAAAAAATTAAGAAGAATAAAAATAATTATCTAGAAATTAATAACTTATTATTAGGTAATTAAATTAAAGAAATAAGAACAACGTATGAGTTATCTTGAAAAGCTTATGTTGATATAATATAAAGTCAAATAATACTATATGATATGGCAAAATATTTAAGTATTTAATATAATATTTATACCAATAATATAAAGGAGCGCTTGTTAAGTATACACTTGAAGAAAAATATCAAAAATTAAAGGATAAATAGTATTTATAACCTCGATTGATTCTATTGAAATAGTTAAAATATTTATGAATAAAGAATATATTAATATTCATGGTCTAGAACAGCATTTTTTAGATGGAGTTTCATTACTTGTAGCTTATAACAATGTAACTAGGATTTTAGATCTCGAAAAAAGCTTTAAATAAATTAGTTGAAAGAAGCGGTTTTATTTATTAAAAATAAATATCAAATTTAATTAGAGGTGGATAAAATAACATGTTATTATTCAAAACTTAATAAAGAAAGTATTAAAGAAAATTATTTGTTTTATCGTAAAAGGGATTGTTAAATTTTTTAAGTAATTTTGTTTTATTTTAAAAAGGCTTTATGATATAATATTAGAGAAAAAGAAAGGAGAAAATATCTATGCATATTTCAAAGGATATTAAATATATTGGAGTAAACGATCACGATATTGATTTATTTGAAGGTCAATATGTTGTTGAAAATGGTATGTCATATAATTCTTACGTTATTTTAGACGAAAAGATTGTTATTATGGATACTGTTGATGCTCGTTTTACTCATGAATGGTTAGATAACATTCAAAATGTTTTAGGAAATAGATTGCCTGATTATTTAGTGATTCAACATATGGAACCAGACCATTCAGCAAACATTATGAATTTCATGAAAACATATCCAGACACAAAAATTGTTTCTTCATCAAAGGCTTTTGTGATGATGAAAAACTTCTTTGGAACTGATTTTCCTGATAACCAAATCGTAGTAGGTGAAGGAGATACACTGTCTTTAGGGAAACATAATTTAACGTTTGTTACTGCCCCAATGGTACACTGGCCAGAAGTAATTGTAACTTACGATAGTTATGATAAGGTATTATTCTCGGCTGATGGATTTGGTAAGTTTGGAGCACTAGATGTAGAAGAAGAATGGGCATGTGAGGCACGTCGTTACTATATTGGAATTGTTGGTAAATACGGTGCCCAAGTTCAAGCATTACTTAAAAAAGCATCAACGCTAGATATTCAAACAATTTGTCCATTACATGGTCCGGTATTAACTGAAAATTTAGGTTATTATCTTGGGTTATATGATATATGGTCAAGTTATGCGGTTGAAACAGAAGGAATTGTTATTGCTTATACATCTGTTTATGGAAATACTAAAAAAGCCGTAATGATGCTTGCTGAAAAATTAAAAGAAAAAGGTTGTCCAAAAGTAGTCGTTAACGATCTTGCTAGATGTGATATGGCAGAAGCGGTTGAAGATGCTTTTAGATACGGAAAAATTGTTTTAGCAACAACAACTTATAATGCAGAAATTTTTCCGTTTATGAGAGAGTTTATTAATCATTTAACTGAACGTAATTTTAGTAATCGCACTGTTGCTTTCATTGAAAATGGAAGTTGGGCTCCGATGGCAACAAAAGTTATGAAAGGACTTCTTGAAAAATCAAAGAATTTAAACTACACAGAAAACACTGTTAGAATTATGTCAAGTTTAAATGAGGAAAGTACTAAATCGTTAGATGATTTAGCTAATGAACTTTGCCAAGAATATTTAGCTCATCAAGATGCGACAGCTAATAAAAATGATTTAACAGCTTTATTCAATATTGGATATGGATTATATGTAGTAACAAGTAATGATGGTAAAAAAGATAACGGTTTAATTGTTAATACAGTTACTCAAGTTACTAACTCACCAGATAGAATTGCGGTGACAATTAATAAACAAAATTATTCTCACCATATAATTAATCAAACTGGGGTAATGAATGTTAACTGTTTATCGGTTGATGCACCATTCTCAGTATTTGAAAAATTTGGATTCTGTAGTGGAAGAAATAAAGACAAATTTGAAAACGAAGAAGTATTACGTTCAGATAATGGACTTGTTTTCTTACCTAGATATATTAATTCATTTATGTCGTTAAAGGTTGAACAATATGTAGATTTAGATACACATGGTATGTTTATTTGTTCAATTAATGAAGCACGTGTAATTAATAATTTAGAAACAATGACTTACACATATTATCAAAATAATGTTAAACCTAAACCAGATACTGAAGGTAAAAAAGGTTATGTATGTAAAATTTGTGGATTTGTATATGAAGGTGACGAGTTACCTGAAGACTATATTTGTCCATTATGTAAACATGGAATTGTTGATTTTGAAGAAATTAAATAGAAAGGAGTCTTAATAATATGAAAAAATATGTATGCACAGTTTGTGGTTATGAACATGAAGCTGATGAATTACCTGAAGATTTCGTATGCCCATTATGCGGTGTAGGACCAGAATTATTTGAAGAGAAAGTTGAAGAATAGGAGAATATTATGGAACAAAAATTTTATATATGTAAACATTGTGGAAATATTTATGCGGCTGTAAAACAAACAAAAGTGCCAGTAATGTGTTGTGGAGCAAAAATGGAAGAAATTATTCCAGGAACAGTTGAAGCATCACACGAAAAACATATACCTGTTTATACAGTAGAAGGAAATATTGTGAAAGTAACAGTAGGAAGTGTAGAACACCCAATGCAAGATGTTCATTATATTGAATGGATTTCAATCCAAACTAAACAAGGAAACCAAAGAAAAGCATTAAAACCAGGAGATGCTCCTAAAGCATGCTTCGCTTTATGTGAAGGAGATACTGTCGAAGCAGTATATGCTTATTGCAATCTACATGGACTTTGGAAAGCGTAGAAATATGACACTAAACGAATACTCGTTTAGTGTTTTTATTTACAAAAAATGTAAAATAATTTGACACTTTTGCTCGTAAGTGGTATTATTTTATTTACCGGAATAATTAAAGTGTAAGGGATAAATATCGTAATAGATAGTGTTTATTATATTGATTAGTTGAAAGGAGACAAAGATATGTATACGTTATTTACTGATACAGATACTGATATAACGTTAGTTGAAGCGAAAAAATATGGATATAAATTAATAAGTATGCCATATATTGTGAATGATGAAGAGATTAAACCTTACGAAGATTTTGAAGAGTTTGATTATAAAACTTTCTATGACACTTTAAGAAAAGGGGCACTTCCTACTACTTGTGCCATTAATTCTGAAAAATATAAAGAATATTTTAAAGAGGAATTATCAAAGGGTAATGATGTTTTGTATGTTCATTTCTCCAAAGCAATGAGTGGAACGTTTAATGCGCTGAACATTGCTATTGAAGAACTGAAAGAAGAGTATCCAGAAAGAACAATTTATACAATTGATACAAAAGGTATTACTATTTTAAGTTTAAATATTGTTAAAGAAATTGGTGAAATGTATCTTTCAGGAGCAAGTGTAGAAGAAATTTTAAAATGGGCAGAAATTAATGTAGATCACTATGCGACATACTTTTTCGCAGATAATTTGAAATTCTTTGGACGTAGCGGAAGAGTTAGTAACGTTACTGCTAAAATGGGAAATTTGATTGGAATTAAGCCAATTATATATATGAATGATGAAGGAATGATGACTAATATTGGTAAAGAAAGAGGACGTACTAGTGCAACTAATAAATTAATAGAACATTTTGATGAATTAGTATGTGATCCATTTAACCACCGAATCATCATTGGACATACTGATGCATTACACCTTGCTGAAAAGCTTGGGAATTTATTACAAGAAAAATATGATAATAAATTAAATATCGAATATGTTGTGGTAAATCCAACAGCGGGAAGTCATTGCGGACCAGATACAGTAGGAATTTCTTTTTACGCAAAACATAAATAGTTTAGTGTATATATCGTTTGACATTTTTAACAAAAAAGTGTATAATATACAAGGTGCGATAAAAGCAGCATTCATTTTGTTTTAAGTTCTTAGATTATCACTTTAGGATGTTAGTAATCTCGCTGCTTAGGTGAAAACAATAAGATGATCTATCTTAAAAAGGTAATTGAATTTTTTATCCACTTAAAAATATATAATAAAGGAGAAAAAACATGGCACGTTACACAGGACCTTCTTGGAAACAATCAAGAAGATTAAAATTCTCTATTCTAGAAAATGGTAAGGAACTTCAAAAACGTCCTTATGCACCAGGTCAACACGGACAACGTCGTGCAAAACTTTCTGAATATGGAATGCAATTACAAGAAAAACAAAAAGTTCGTTTCACATATGGAGTAAACGAAAAACAATTCTACAATTTATTCATTAAAGCTGGAAAAATGGCTGGTAAACAAGGGGATAATTTCTTATTCTTATTAGAATCTCGTTTAGATAACCTTGTATATCGTTTAGGGTTTGCAGCTACACGTCGTCAAGCACGTCAATTAGTTACTCATGGGCACATCACTTTAGATGGTAAAAAAGCTGATATCGCTTCAATGTTAGTAAAACCTGGACAAAAGATTGCTTTAAAAGAATCTTCAAAAGGATTACAAATTGTTAAAGATGCATTAGAAGCTACAGTTTCTCGTGTTCCGTTTGTATCATTTGATGCAGACACTAATACAGGTACATTTGTTCGTTTACCTGAAAGAAGCGAAATCTTAGTTGACATTAAAGAAAACTTAATCGTTGAATTCTATAACCGTTAATCGGTTCAATCTACAAAAAGCAGTAAACATGGTAGTAATACCATGTTTTTATTTTTTTAAAATTACCAAAAAATACTTGTTTAAAATCAACATATTTTGTAAAACATATATGTGAACAAAAATGGAGGTTTTTATGAGAAAAAATAGACTTGCTTTGCCAACGGTTTTTGCGAGCATAGGAGCACTATTTAATATTGTTATTTCCTATATGATTGCGTATTTCGCAACAGGTGGGACTTTCTTTAACGGAGCATTAGAATTTGATTTTGGAAATATGTGGTTAGTAGTTACAATTATGGCAATGGTTGCCCCAATATTGTCTTTGATTGGTGCATTAATTTTATCAAGCGCACCTAGAACAGCAGGATTTTTATTAATCGTTTCAGCATTAGAATATGTTGTTGTAGGTTTGATGGCAGAAATGGAAGCAGTGCCATATTTATTGTTTTTTAGTATTGGTGCGGTAATTTTGTTAGTAACAGGTATTTACTGTACAGCTGCTCATTATGTAACTGAACAATACCATATTGATTATTCGAAAACAAAAGCGGCTCCAAGAGAAGAGGCTCGTGCTCATTTAGCAGAAAACAAAAACCACTAATTAAATATTTTTGTTTAGTAAAGTACTTTTCGTAAGTACTTTATTTTTATTTTATACTTAAAAATGTTATAATAAATGTATGAGGTGAACATATGAAAAAAGAATTATTAATCAAAATAGTAGTAAGTATCGTATTAATTGTTGGGTTAACTATTGGTGTTGGATTTTTATTAAAAGAATATGTTTCATTTTCCGATGGAACGATGTATGTTCAAGTGGTAGATAAAGATGGGAAAATGGTTATTGATGATAAATGGGGATTTAATGAAGGAGATACTGCTTTAGGAATTTTACAAGAACATTATGAAATTAGAAGTGATGATTCTTGGGGAATGACGTTTATTTATGATATTGATGATGTAAAAACTGATGGATATGAATATTTCTTTACACTATATGTAAATGATGAAATGTCAATGGTCGGAATTGATCAAGTAGAGTTAGTTGATGGAGTAATTATTAAGTTCGAAGTAACTAAATATGACCCTGGTTATGCGGAATAGAATTTTAAAAAAGTGTTTAATTTATGCTTTAATGACAGCAATTATTGTTGTTCAAAAATTATTACTTGCAGTTATACCTAATTTTCAATTCTCAACCATTTTATTAATTTTATTTTTCTATGTATTTGGTACTAAACCAATGTTACTAATTACCCTTTTGTATGTAATTGTGGATAACTTATGGCTTGGTACTTTTCACGTAATATATACTCCAGTTATGTTTATTGCTTGGAGTAGTTTACTGTTGTTATTAATACCTTTTAAAAATAAAAGTATTAATGTTTGGTTTTTAGGATTAATTGGAATAATCCACGTGGTAATGTATTCAGCATGTTTTGGTATCACTACAGCGTTAATTCATGAAATTGATGTGATTGCTTATGTACTTGCGGACATACCGTTTACTTTAATTTTAATGGTTTCTAACTTTTTAACAATAATTTGGTTATTTAAACCGCTATATAATGTGATGTCGAAATATTATAAAATAATAATTGGTGAAAACGATTGCAAATAAAAGAAATAAATGTTATAATAAATGTATAAAGAGAGGTAACAGACATGCAAAAAAGTATTAGAAGATTAAGTGTATTTTCTTTTGTATTAGTATTAGCGTTAGTCTTAGCAGGATGTGGACCTAAACTAATCGAAACATTTAGTTTTAAAGAATCATCTTATGAATTAACTGAAGGTGATGAAGTAAAAGTAGAATTAAATTTAGATGAAATAGTTGATCAAACATTAATTGTTTATGCATCAGCAAATAGTAAAGTTGCTACATTCGTTGATGGAACTTTAAAAGCTGTTAAAGCTGGAGAAACAACTATTTCAATTTCTTATAAAGATGAAAATAATGATTTAACTGTAAGTATTCCAGTTAAAGTAAAATTAACTGCGGAAGAACAAGCTAAAGTAGATGCAGCTAAAGCATATGATGCGAAAGTTGAAGCGTTAAGTTCATATACATCAAAAGATGTAGAAGCTTTAAAAGCATTAGTTGATGAACTTGAAACATTAGATTTAGGTGTATTAAATTACGTTACTAAAGGAGACCAAGCGATTGAAATGTATGACAAAGCAAGAGCGTTAGTAATTGATGAAATGATTGATGCTATTCCTGATACAGTAGCAGTAACAGATGAAAAAGTTATTGAAGAAGCAAGAGCGGCATATCAAGCAGCAGAAAACAATGTTAGAAAACATGTATCTAAATTAGAAGAATTACAAGCCAAAGAAGATGCTTTAGCAAAAGCTATTTATGATGCTACACCTGATAGTGTTACTTTAAAATATGAAACTGAATCATATACAACTATTAATGGTAACTTAGTTATTACTGCTAAAACAGCAAAAGAAGATCCAAATACAGTATTAGTATGGACTTCATCAGATCCAACAGTTGCTACAGTTGTTGATGGTGTCGTTACAGGAGTTAAACCTGGTACAGCTTTAATTACAGCAACTATCCAAGGATCAGATGTTAAGATGACTTTAGGTATTACAGTAATTGATAATAATTTAAGTGAAGCATTACAATTTGTTTTAGACTCTCATAATAGTTATTCATTCTATAAGAGACGTTTACCAATCGGTTCTGGAACTCCTAACTATTATTATGATGTATTAGGTTCAGTAAATAATATCTTATTTAAAGAAATTGATATTAAAGATGAATATTTAGCACAAGGTAATGCCGATAGTGAAAAATATTTAAGAGCTGATTACAACGCAAATGTTGAATTTGTTACAGTTCACTATACAGCAAACTTCCAAGCAGGAGCAAAACCTAATGCCAATTATATGTCTTCAGACCATGGTGGAAGCGGAGTATCAATTCACTATGTTACTGGTAATGATGGTGTATATCACTGCTTAGATGACCAATTATATGGTGCTTGGCATGCGGGTGATTCTAATAGTAGATATTATTCTAATAGTGAAGAATATGATTCATCTGGAAAATATAAATTATTCTCATGGATTCCAACAGGAGTTAAATATGATGGTACTGATTTACTTGATGTAGTTTTCACAGCATCTGATGACTTCTATTATGAAATCAATGGACAAAAAACAACTATTAAATTACCAGAAACATATAATTATAAAGATAGAAAAACTAACCACACATTTAATGCTGACGGAACTGTTTCATCAGTTGAAGGATTCCGTTCACCATTTGTTAATGTTGATGTAGAATCATTCTTCAATGATCAAAGTTTCCCTATTAAAGTTGAAAATGGTGAATACTATATGGGTTCTACATGGTGGAGTTATGGTCAAGTTTACGAAGGACGTATCTGTAGTGCTGGTGGTAATATCAACTCTATTGGTATCGAATCATGTGTAGATAAAGGATCTAACCTTTGGTACACATGGCAATTAACTGCTCAACTTGTTGCACAATTAATGGAAGAAAATAACTTAGGTATTGAAAGAGTTAAAGGACACCATTTCTTTGATGGTAAAGATTGTCCTCAACCAATGTTAGAAAATGACTTACAAGTTTGGTGGGAATTCTTAGAATTAATTGAAACAGAATATGAAAAACGTACTAAGTTTGCGGATTACGAATTCACATTAGTAGCAGAAAACTCTACATATGTTCATAAACATGGATATGTTAAAAAGTTAGCTGCAGAAGCTCAAAGTGTTGGATATACAGTAACAGTTACTAAAGATGGACAATCTGAACAAATTACTTTATATACATGGATTCCAGCAAAATAACATATTAAGGGTGCTAGTAACTAGCACCTTTTTTTAACAAATATGTTGCTTAAACAAATCATTTTTGATATAATACTTTTACATTATGCAGGTATCGTATAATGGCTATTATGTCGCCTTGCCATGGCGAAGATGCCGGTTCGATCCCGGTTACCTGCTCCATTAGAATGAGTCTATAAGTCATCAGACTTATAGTGAAAATATAGAGGTTAAAACCGTTAGGTTTACCTATTTAAAAGATTTTGTTCCATATTTGGAGCAATTTTTTAATTTTATAGTGAAATTATTAGTTTTCCTATATTAAAAGGGAGTTGGATATAAAGTATTTTAAGGTGAATAGAAATTTAGTCAGTTTATGGGAGTGGAATGTATAAGAGATAATTGTGGAAATAATATTTATTTTATTGTATAATAATATTATTAGATAACTTACTATTTATAGAGTGTTATGGATATAAAAAATAAAAATGAAATTAGGTAAATATAATGAATAATGGAAAAGGTATATACATATATCAAGATAAATGGGTTGAATCAACGGCCCTGTCTAACCCTTTAATTACACTTGATCATAAAATGAATGAAGAATATAATGATTTTTATCGTGTAAATTATGATTTAAAATTAGTAGCTATTGAAATAAATGATTTATTAGATAATTATAATCGATATAAAGAACAAATTGCACAAATAAGTATTGAGGAGTTAGAACTACTATCTGTTAATAATAAATCTAATAGAGTATTGTTAAATTGTTTTAACCAAAGCCAATTTGAGTTTATTTCTAAATACATTGGAGATGTAGAAATACTTTACTTACATAAATGTCGAAATATCAAAGATTTATCAATAATTAGTAATTTTAAAAATCTAAAATGTTTACATATATTTAATAATATAAAAATAGAAAAACTATGGGATGTAAGTAAAAATGAAAAACTAAAAGCACTATCATTTATTCAAATTAGCAAACTAAATAATATAGAAGGTTTACTTGGTTCAAATGTTGAATATATGTGTTTTGATAGTTCAGATATTTATGGCAAAACAAAGCGTGATTTTGAAGGAAAAGTAGAAATCATAAAACAACTTAAAAATCTAAAACATGTAAAAATGGTTTATCATAATATAAAAATAGATTATTAGATTATTATCAGTTAGCAATATTGGTTCAATAAAATCCTTTGAGGTTTTGGGGTAAAATAAATCAAAACACCATAAAAGATTTTATTAACAACCACAAAATATTTTACAGAACCGCAATATTTTGCTGACTGGTTTTTAATTAGACAAAATTAATAAAAAGTGATATAATTTATGTAAGAGGTGGATTATATGAAAATTGCAGTAACATATGATCAAGGGATGGTTTATCCTCATTTTGGTCATACTAAACAATTTAAAGTTTATGAAATTAAAGCTAATGAAGTGATGAGCGAAGAAGTAATTGATACAAATGGAGCAGGACATTGTGCACTAGCTAGTTTTTTAGTTGAAAACAAAATTGAAGTTTTAATTTGTGGTGGCATTGGTGCAGGTGCTATTTCTGCATTAAGTAATGCAGGAATTGAAATATATCCAGGAGTAATGGGAGAAGCTGATATGGTGGTTGAAGACTTTATTGCTGGAATATTAGAATATGACCCTAATACAAGATGTGATCATCATAACCATGAACATAATTGTGGTGACCATGATTGTGGTGATCATCATGGAGATTGTCATTGTCATGACAAATAAACCAAATATCATTGTAAGTGCGTGTTTGTTAGGTCACAATTGTAAGTACAATGGGGGAAATAATTATTGTTCAAAACTTGAAAAATTAAAAGAACAATATAATTTTATTGAAATATGTCCTGAGGTTGAAGGGGGTCTTCCAATACCAAGAGTCCCATCGGAAATTATAAATGGTTTAGTAATTAATAAAGAAGGAATGGATGTTACAAAAAATTATAATGAAGGAGCTAAACTTGCTTTAGAAAAAGCTCTTAAAAATAATTGTAGAAAAGCCATTTTGAAAGCCAAAAGTCCTAGTTGTGGATGTGGAAAGATATATGACGGAACATTTTCTAAAACGCTAATTGATGGCGACGGAATTACTACACGACTATTTAAAGAACATAATATTGAAGTGCTAACAGAAGAAGAAATTTAAAAAGTCGTAAGTTAACTTACGACTTTATTTGTTTAGATATCTAAAATTAAAGATTTAAAAGTATCATTTTTCATAAGCCATTTAAATAGTGGTACACCAATTAAACAAACAACAACAAATTCACTAAAAAGAATACTTAAAGTTGAAAGAATTGCTGCTTCTAGTGGTAAACTATTAATTAAAGCAATTTCAATTCCTACAATGATATTACCAAGAGGAACAGATAGTGAGGCTAAAAATAAGTGTTTTCCTCTAAATAAGACTAGTCCAAAACAAGCAACTGCGGTTGCGATTGTCCCGAAAATGATATCGGGTAAACCATAAGGACTAAAAATATTTGCGATAAAACAACCAAGGATTAACGCAATACTATATTTTTTATTGAAAAAACAAAGTAACATTAATACCTCAGCAACTCTAAACTGAATTTCCCCAAAAGAAATAAAGTTTAAAGCATATGTTAATGTGACATAAAGTCCTGAAATAATCGATAATTTCATTATCGAATAAATGTATTTTTTTCTTTCTTGCATAAAAAAACTCCTTGTTTTATTATTTTAAAAGAGGGTTTAGCAAGGGAACCTCTTTCAGTAATATTATAATGATTTTTGGGATATTTGTCAAATAAAAGGAAGTGATATAAAATGAAACTAACAAAGGAAATAGCGATAAGCGATCTAAATAAAATAAAAGATAACTCATATCAAGAATTTTCTAAAAAACTATCCCCTGATACAAAATATCAAATATTAGGAGTTAGAGTACCCCTTATTAGAAAGTTAGCTAAAGAATATAAAAGATATGACTTAGAAGAATATTTTAAATGTTTAGATTTTGAATATTTAGAAGAGTGTCAATTATATGGTATGATTCTAAATAATAGTAAATTACCAGTTAATGAGTATCTTGAATATTTAAAAAGATATATTCCTAAGATTAATAGTTGGGCAATATGTGATATCTTTTGCGCCGAATTAAAACGTTGTAAAAAAGAACCAACATTAATGTGGGATTTCATAATGCCATATATTAAAAGTGATCAAGAATTTGAAATTAGATTCGGTTTAATTTGTATATTAGACCATTATATATCTTTAGAGAATTTACCAAAAATAATTAGTTTAGTTGAAAATATTAATAGCAATGCTTATTATGTGGAAATGGGAATAGCTTGGTTACTTTCTACTTGTTTTATCAAATATCCAGAAGAAATGTTTAACTATTTATGTAATGAACCAAAGTTAACTAAATTTGTATATAATAAGACTTTATCAAAGATTACTGATTCATATCGAGTAGATGAAAAGTATAAAGAAATAATTAGAAAAATGCATAAATAAAGTATTTTTATATATTATATGTTAATATATAGGCAAAAAGGAGGTAATTATGAAAAATAAACGTTATCTGTACTTAGTTATTGGAATGATTTCAATGTTATTCGCAGGAGTAATATATGCTTGGTCAATCTTAAAAGTATCGTTTTCAGAATTTAATTGGACTGCACCAGAGTTATCACTTAACTATACCCTTACAATGTGTTGTTTCTGTTTAGGGGGATTACTAGGAAGTTTAATAAATAAAAAGATTGGTTCAAAATTAACAACAATAATAGCAGCAGTGCTAACAGGTTTAGGATTTGTTTTAACTGGTACCTTAAATGGTGAAAGCATTTTTCTATTATATATATATTACGCAGTAATGAGTGGTCTTGGAATAGGTATAGTTTACAATGTAATTATCTCAACAGTATGTGCTCATTTCCCTGATAAAAAGGGATTTTGTTCAGGATGTTTAATGATGGGGTTTGGAGCAAGTACCCTTTTAATAGGTAACTTAGCTAGTTTATTATTCGAAAGTGATGCTTTTGGATGGCGTAAAACATATATGTTTTTGGGAATAGTTATGGGTCTTATTTTAATTGTTGCGGGAATAATTCTTAAAGTTCCATCAAAAGATGAAGTTATAAAACCCGTTCAAAATAAAAAAGTTCATAAAGAAGACTTCGAAATCAAAGATTACACAACTAAAGAAATGCTTGGAAGATTTTCATTTTGGCGTGTATTCTTGTGTTTAATTTGTTTAACAGCTGTTGGAAGTTCAGTAATTAGTTTCGCGAAAGATTTAGCTCAATCAGTAGGGGCTGAAGCGAGTTTAGCTACTACTTTGGTTGGAGTTTTATCTGTTTGTAATGGACTTGGAAGAATTATTGTTGGTATCTTATTTGATAAACTTGGTCGTCGTTTTACTATGATTTTTTCAAATATTTTAACTATGGCTGCTGCTGGATGTGTGCTGTTAGCAGTAAGCATAAATTCTTTAGTTTTATGTATAATTGGACTCGTTTTAGTAGGTATGTCATATGGATCTTGTCCTACTGTTGCCTCAGCCATTACTTCAGCCTTCTATGGACAAAAGAATTTCTCAAGAAACTTCAGTGTAATGAATTTTAACTTAATGATTGCTGCATTTATCGCTACAGGATGTAGTACAATTTTAACAAATACTGGTGGATATTTAGCGCCTTTCATTCTATTATTATCATTAACTGGTCTTGCTTTAATATTAAATTTAAGTATTAAAAGACCGTAAAAATAGTTTTCCGCAATATGCGGAAAACTTATTTATTTTACATGCAAAAACACCATTAAATACTAAACAAATATTTCCTCTTTTGTAAAAAAGTTGGTAATCCATTTTTTGACAAATTTCAAAAGTAATCATATATGGCTTGCAAAAAAAACAAAAATTTGTTATAATAAGTAACGAGCGAATTATATAAAAAAAGTGTAATATAATCGTAATAGAAAGTGGAGGTTAATTTATGGCTCATTTAAGTGCGTCTGCTGTAAAGCAAATTGAAGAAATTATCGCAAGATACAAAGATGAGAGAACGCCGTTAATGATGATTTTAAGTGACATTCAAAATGAGTACGGGTACATTCCTCTAGATGTACAAGAACTTATTTCTGAAAAAACTGGAATCCCTGTAGCGGAAATTTATGGAGTAGTAACATTCTATTCATTCTTCTCATTAAAACCAAAAGGAAAATATGTTATTGGTGTATGTTTAGGAACTGCTTGTTATGTTAAAGGTTCACAACAAGTTATTGACAAGTTCTCTGAAATTTTAAACATCAAACCAGGAGAAACTTCTGAAGATGGTTTATTTACTCTTGATGCGTTACGTTGCATAGGAGCTTGTGGTATCGCCCCAGCTATTACTATCAATGGTAAAGTATATCCAAAAGTTGCTGTAAGCCAAGTTCCTGGTATTGTTGAAGAATACCGCAAATTAGGAGGTGCAAACTAATGATTAAATGTGAAAAAGAATTACAAGCTAAAATTGCTAGTTGTACTGCAGATTTAGATGCTAAATTTAAAGGTGCTAATGGAAAACGTTCAATCATCGTTTGTGGTGGTACTGGATGCTTATCAAGTGATTCAGCAGCAATCATTGAAGAATTTGAAAAACAAATTAAAGAAAGAGGATTAGAAGATAAAGTATCTGTTAATAAAGTAGGATGCTTTGGTTTCTGTTCACAAGGTCCTTTCGTTAAAATTTTCCCAGAAGATACATTATATCGTACAGTTTCAGTAAAAGATGTTACTGAAATCATGGAAAAAGATATCATGAACAACGAAGTAGTTGAAAAATTATTATACGTTGATCCAAGAACTGGTGAAAAAGTACAAAAACAAGAAGATATCGAATTCTATAAAAAACAATTACGTATTGCTCTACATGGTTGTGGAACAATCGATCCAGAAAAAATTGATGAAGCTTTAGGTGATGGTGCTTACCAAGGTATCATGAGAGCTTTACATATGACTCAACAAGAAGTTATTGATGAAGTATTAAAAGCAGGATTACGTGGACGTGGTGGAGGAGGATTCCCTACTGGACGTAAATGGCAATTTGCTTTAAATCAACAAAGTGAAGAAAAATATGTAGTATGTAACGGGGACGAAGGTGACCCAGGAGCATTCATGGACCGTTCAATCTTAGAAGGTAACCCTCTTGCTGTTATTGAAGGTATGATGATTGCTGGTTACGCAATTGGTGCTCAAAATGGTTACTTCTATGTACGTGCTGAATATCCTATCGCTGTAAACAGATTAAGAGCAGCTATCAAACAAGCTAGAGAATTAGGATTGTTAGGTAAAAATATTTTAGGAACAGACTTCTCATTTGATGTTCATATCCGTTTAGGTGCTGGAGCATTCGTTTGTGGTGAAGAAACTGCTCTATTAAACTCAATTGAAGGTAAACGTGGTATGCCACGTCCAAGACCTCCATTCCCAGCTGTTAAAGGGTTATGGAATAAACCTTCTATTATCAACAACGTTGAAACTTATGCATGTGTACCTTACATCTTACGTAATGGTGCTGAAAACTTTGCTAAATACGGTACTGAAAAATCTAAAGGAACTAAAGTATTCGCACTTGGTGGTAAAGTTAATAACGTTGGATTAGTTGAGATTCCTATGGGAACAACTTTACGTGAATTAATTTACGAAATCGGTGGAGGAATCCCTGATGGTAAAAAATTCAAAGCTATCCAAACTGGTGGTCCATCAGGTGGATGTTTAACTGAAAAAGACTTAGATACAGAAATCGATTTCGATAACTTAGTTGCATTAGGATCAATGATGGGTTCTGGTGGAGCTATCGTAATGGATGAAGACAACTGTATGGTTGACGTAGCTAAATTCTATATGGAATTCATTTATGATGAATCATGTGGTAAATGTTCTCCTTGCCGTATCGGTACTAAACGTATGTTAGAAATCTTAGAAAAGATTACTGATGGTAAAGGAACTATGGAAGATTTAGCAGAACTTGAAGAATTAGCAGAACACGTTAAGAGTAACTCATTATGTGGTTTAGGACAAACTGCTGCTAACCCTATCGTTTCTACAATGAAACAATTCAGAGATGAATATATTGCTCATATCGTTGACAAAAAATGTCCAGCTAAGATTTGTAAGAACTTAATGGAATACTACATTGAACCAGATAAATGTAAAAAATGTTCATTATGTGCTCGTCAATGTCCAGTTAATGCAATTAGCGGTGTAGTTGGAAAAGAACCATATGTTATCGATCAAAGTAAATGTATTAAATGTGGAATGTGCGTATCTTCTTGTAAGTTTGGCGCAATCATCAAAAGATAATAGGGAGGCATAAAATGGCAAAAGTTAATATTAAAATCGAAGGTCAAGCCTACCAAGTAGAAGAAGGCTTAACAATATTACAAGCCGCAAAAGAATGCGGATATGAAATTCCTACTCTTTGTGCTTTCAATAATGGAGAATGCAGTTTAGCATCTTGCCGTGTTTGCTTAGTTGAAGCTACAGGTGCAAGAGGACTTGTTGCATCTTGTGTATACCCAGTTGCTGAAGGAATGGAAATTAAAATTTCAACTCCAAAAGCAGTTGAAGCTAGAAGATTCAGTGTTGAAGTATTATTATCTAACCATAATATGAACTGTCAACAATGTGAAAAAAATGGTAACTGTGAATTATTACATGTTGCTAAAATCACAGGAGCTAGAGATGGTAAATTCTTAGGAGAAAAAACTCCAGTTACTGTTGACCAACTAACTCCATCAATTGTTCGTGATACTTCTAAATGTGTATTATGTGGACGTTGTGTTGCACGTTGTAACGCAATTCATGGAACAGGAATTTTAGGATTTGAAAACCGTGGATTTAACACAATTGTTGCTCCAGCAGAAAACAGAAGTTTCGCAGATAGCCCATGTATCTTATGTGGACAATGTGTAAACGTATGTCCAACTGGTGCTTTAATGGAAAAGAGCGAAATTACTGAAATTGATGCTGCTAAAAAAGCTGGTAAATATATGGTAGTTCAAACTGCTCCTGCAGTACGTGCTGCTTTAGGTGAAGAATTCGGAATGAAGATTGGTACACCTGTTACTGGTAAAATGGTTGCTGCATTAAAACGTTTAGGTTTCGATAAAGTTTATGATACAAACTTTGCTGCTGACTTAACAATCATGGAAGAAGCAAACGAATTACTTGCTAGAATTAAAGATGGTGGTGTATTACCAATGATTACATCTTGTTCACCAGGTTGGGTTAACTATGCAGAATACTATTATGGAGATCAATTAGATCACTTATCAAGCTGTAAATCACCTCACCAAATGCAAGGTGCTATCATCAAATCATACTTTGCTGAACAAAAAGGTATTGATCCAAAAGATATTTGTGTTGTATCTATTATGCCTTGTACAGCTAAGAAATATGAAAAAGAACGTCCTGAAATGCAAGAAGACGGAATCAAAGATGTTGATATCGTATTAACAACTAGAGAACTTGCTAAATTAATTAAACGTAGTGGAATTAACTTCAATATGTTACCAGATGAAGAATTTGACCAAGACATCATGGGTGAATACACTGGTGCTGGTGTTATCTTCGGTACTACTGGTGGTGTTATGGAAGCAGCATTAAGAACTGCATACTATGCATTAACTGGTAAAGAACACGAAGCTATCAAATTCGAAGCAGTTCGTGGTATGTTAGGATTAAAAGAAGCTACTTTAAATATTGCTGGTAAAGAAATTAAAGTTGCTGTTGCATCAGGTATGAGAAATGCTAAAGTATTAATGGATCAAATTAGAGAAGGAAATAGCCCTTATACATTCATTGAAATCATGGGATGCCCTGGTGGATGTGTAAACGGTGGTGGACAACCATTTGTTAAACCAATGTTCTTACCTAATGAAGATGCTAATATTTTAGAAACTTATCGTGAAAAACGTGCACAAGCTTTATATTCAGAAGATGAACGTCAAGCTTTACGTCAATCTCACAATAATACTCAAATCCAAGCATTATATAAAGAATTCTTAGGAGAACCTAATTCTCATAAAGCTCATGAGTTATTACATACAACTTATAAAGCTAGAGAAAGATTCCCAGAAAAATAAGCTTATAAAGCTAAAAGAGATATTCTATATTAGAATATCTCTTTTCTTTTTAAAAATGAAAAAATAATGAAAATAAACATAAAACTATTGCCAAAATCTAGAAAATAAGTTATAATACTTAAAAAAGGGGATAAAAGGAGAGATGACTATGAGTGAAAATGCAAAGAAACCAATTATAGCATTAATGTATGATTTTGATAAAACTTTATGTGCAAAAGATATGCAGGAGTATAGCTTTATTCCAAGTATTGGAATGAATGCTAGTGAATTCTGGAGTGAAGCAAATAGAATTGCTGTTAAAAGTGATATGGATAAGATTTTAGCATATATGTATTTAATGATTAAACAAGCCAAAAAGAATGATATTCCAATCACCAAAGATTCATTCCAAAACCTAGGTAAAGATGTTGTTTTATTTCCAGGTGTAAAAGGATGGTTTAAACGTGTTAATCAATACGGAAAAGAAGCAGGAGTAGAAATTGAACACTATATCTTATCATCAGGTTTAAAAGAAATTATTGAAGGAACACCAATTGCTGATGAATTCAAAAAAATCTATGCTTGTGAATTCCATTATAATGAAAGAGGTAACGCTGACTGGCCACAACAAGCAGTTAACTTTACAACTAAAACGCAATTCTTATTTAGAATTTCTAAAGGGGTTTTAGATGTTTTAGATGATGTTAAGTTAAATAGAAATATTGCTGATGATGAACGCCGTGTACCATATCGTAATATGATTTATTTAGGAGATGGTATTACTGATGTTCCATGTATGAAACTTGTTAAACAATATGGTGGACAATCAATTGCGATTTATCAAAAGAAACATAAATCAAAAGTTGATGTATTATTAAAAGATGAACGTGTAAACTTCATGTGTGAAGCTAATTATACTAAAGATTCTGAACTTGATAAAATTATTAAATTAATTATTCAAAAAATGGCTGTTACTGATGAACTAGCTGAAATATCAGTTAGACAGCATAAAGAAATTGGGGCTGAACTAGATGGTGAATAAGGGTGTAATTGAGTTTATTAAGAATAATTTGAATCATGACTTTGAACATGATTTTAATTACTTAATGAAAGAACTAGTTCACTACCAATCTTTACGTGGTGGAGATGAAATTGTTAAAGAAATAAAAAACTTAATTAAAACAGAGCTTGGTGAAGAAGGTGAAAAACGCCTAGTAGAGATTTCTAAAAAAGGATTTGATTCGCGAATTAATCTATATAAACAAGCCCTTGATTTAATTAAAGAAAATAAAAAACAAGAAGCAAGTAATATTTTAGTAAAATTAATTGATACGTTTCCCGTTAAAAAGAAAGATGAAGATGTTGTTCCAATTTATAATTTCCAAAATATGCTTGAAAGTTTATTATGCTATCAAGAGTTTGGGGCAATTCCTTCAATTAGACAAGTAAATGAACCTATTACAGGATATTTCTTCCATCTAGCGGTAATTTTATTTACAGATAAAGACTATGAAGAAAGTAATAAAATGTTAGATCAAGCCCTAGCCTATAATCCGGTATATGTTGAAGGATTGCTATTAAGAGCCGAATGTCATTTGAATTTAGGAAATACGCATATTTTCTTACATAATGTGCGTTTAGCTTTAAAGTTATCATACAGAAAGATTCATTTTGCGAAATGTTATTTTCTATTAAGTAGATATTATCTTGATTTAGAAGATAAAGAAATCGCGACTGCTCTAGCAATTGTAAGTAGACATCATGAAAAAACACCGTTTATTGATTCTTTAATTGCCCAAATTAATGCATTGTCTAAAGAACAAGTTAGATTCACAAGTCCAAAAGATTTAACAGATGTTTTCCAAAAAGCTAATATTCAGTTTGGACCAAGTAAAATGGTAATGCAAACATTAAATGGAGCTTTTAATGAAGCAAAAGCAAAAAACAATAAAGCACTAATGAAATATTATTTAACAATTATAGCCGAAATAACTAATGATCCTAAAGCAAAAAAGGATTTAGAAGAACTAAAAGAAATCTCTTAAGCGATAATGCTTAAGAGATTTTTACAAAATAGGAATAAAATATAATGTTTATATATATTGACAAAAATAAATAATTAGTTTATAATTATAAACGTTATAGGAGGAATATATGAGTAAAAAAGCAGCTACTGTATTACCAAAAACTAAAGAAATATTAAATATTATGGGTGAACAAATAAAAATGGCGAGATTACGTCGAAATTTATCTGTCGACTTAGTAGCGAAAAGGGCATCTATAAGCAGAACGACTTTATGGAATGTTGAAAATGGAAACCCTTCTGTATCTATTGGAGTTTACGCTGCAGTATTACATGCATTACATGGTATGGATCAAGATTTATTGCTGATAGCTAAAGATGATGAATTTGGACGTAAACTTCAAGATTTGAAATTACCAATTAGAAAGAGAGCACCAAAGCATAAGGAGTAAATAAGATGCGTGTTTACGCAAACGTTCGTAAGTATATTCAAAATAAAAAACCTACCATTGATGAGTGATATAAACATAATAGTTAAAAAGAAGAATGATTTTTTAAATCATTCTTCTTTAAATTTACTCTTTTTTCATATTTTTTGCACTTACAGCAGTTACCATTTTTCTTGGGAAGAAACGGCAAATAAAGACTGTTAAACGGTTCTTTAATCCTACGATTGCCATAGTTTTACCCTTAAGTGATTTTTTATATCCGAATTCCGCAACCTTTTTAGCTGTAACTGGTTTAATTTTTTGGAAAGTATAATCGTTATGAGCTTTCTTAACAAAATCTGATAAGAATGGACCAGGACATAAAGTTAATAATTTAACATTAGTTTTTCTTAACTCATGAGAAATTGCTTCCCCTAATAATAAAACATATGCTTTGCAGGCATGATATGTACACATATATGGCCCGCTCATAAATCCAGCGATTGAAGCAACATTAATAATGTGACCTTCATTTTGTTTTGCCATTTCATCAGCGAAAACTTTAGTAAAGTATAATAAAGCATTACAATCAACATCAGTCATTGCCATTTGTTTATCAATATCCATATCTAGAAAATCACATCGATCACCGAATCCAGCACTATTTACTAAATTATCAACAAAATAGCCGTGGTCTTTAGTATATTGGTAAATCTTTTTTAATTCATCTTTATTTCCTAAATCAGTAACAATGCTTTCAATAATAATTTCATATTTTAGTTTTAAAGTATTAACTACTTCATTTAGTTTTTTCTCATCAATGTCAACTAATAATAAATTATTATTCTTGCTTGCATAAATTTCTGCGAATTCATAACCTAAACCACTTGCTGCACCAGTAATTAAAGTAACTCTCATCTTTATTCTCCTGTTTATTAATTATATATATATTATACCATTAATCGACAACTAAAACAACTAAAATAAGCATATTACTTAAATTTAAAAGATTGACATTAGTTTTTAATATTGATATAATAAATATGTAATATTTGATAATAATTTGGGAGAAAACTATGAATAATTTATTTAATAATAAAGTGAATCGTAAAAATACTAATACATATAAATGGGATTTTCAAACAAACAGCGATAATTTACCATTTTGGATTGCGGACTCAGATTATAAAACTGCACCATGTGTTATAGAAGAATTACAAGAAGTATCAAAATTTGGAGTATATGGTTATAATCAAGTACCAGATAAATTTAAAGAAGTAATATGTTCTTGGTATAAGAAAAGATATAATGCAGATCTTAATAAAGAATGGATTATTCCCACAACGGGAGTAATTTTAGAAATTCGCTTGATGTTAGAAATCTTAACAAATAAAGGCGATGGTGTAATTTTACAAACTCCTGTTTATCATACTTTCCATCATGTTATTAATGGTATGGAAAGAAAGATTATTGAAAATAAACTAATAAAGAAACATGATACATATATTATGGATTATGATAATTTAGAAAATTTATTTAAACAAGGATATAAAGTTATGATACTTTGTTCACCACATAATCCAGTAGGACGTATTTGGACAAAAGAGGAAATAGAAAAAGTAATTAGTTTAGCTAAAAAATACAATGTTTTTGTGATAATTGATGAAATACATAGTGACTTAAATATTACTAATACAAAGTTTACAAGTGGAGCTGATTTTATATCAATGTATGATAACATAGTGCTTTGTAATGCACCAAGTAAAGCTTTTAATTTAGCAGGTCTTTGTACATCATATATTATTATCCCTAATGAAAAATATCGAGAGTTGTTTAATAAGCAAGTAGATCGTGAATTTTTAAATTCTCCTACTGTTTTTGGTTATTCAGCAACTATTGCTGCATACAGTAATGGATATGATTGGATTAATGCTCAAAATGAACATATTAAAAATAATTATCTATATCTAAAAGAATATCTAAATAAAGAATTACCTAATTTAATTGTAACTAAACTAGAAGGGACATATCTAGTATGGTTAGACTTATCATACACTAATCTTTCGACTGAAGAATTACTAGATAAATGTAATAATGCAGGGATTACATGTTCAGGTGGAGTAAATTTCTGCCAAGACTATGAATCATATTTACGTTTTAATATCGCATGTCCTTTTGAACAATTAGAAGAAGGTTTAAAAAGATTAGTAAAAGCATTTAAATAAACCCCAAAAGGGTTTATTTTTTCTTGACTTTTTTAAAATAATACGATATACTATAATTGAAACTGAGTCTCAATTTTAAATGGAGGTTTTTATATGCAAATAAAAGGATATCATACAAAACAAAAGAACATAATAATCGAGATGTTAAAAAATAATAAAAATCGCCATTTAACAGCCGATGAAATGCTTAAGATTTTAGATGAACTAAATTCTCCAGTTAGTAAAGCAACATTATACCGTTTTTTAGATGTTTTAGTATCAACCGGAGATTTACGTAAATATATAACTTTAGATGGTGAAAAAGCATGTTATCAATATGTTGATGAAGATGAATGCCATATGCATTATCATTTAAAATGTATTGAATGTGGTACTTTAATTCATATGGATTGTAAACATATTGATGAAATAAGAAGCCATGTATTAAAAGAACATAAGTTTAATGTTGATCCGTGCCGTATTGTTTTATATGGTACTTGCAGCAAATGTATGGAGGTGCAAAATGAAAAAAATAGTTAGTATAATTGGTATTATATTAACGATATTCATTTTATCAAGTTGTACAACGCCAATTGATAATGATAAACTAAATGTTGTGACAACAATTTTCCCTGTTTATGATATGGCAAGAAGTATTGGACGAGATAAAATTAATTTATCGTTAATGGTTGCGCCTGGACAAGATATTCATTCTTATGATCCTTCTACTGATGATATTATTAATGCGAAAAAATGTGATGTTTTACTATATGTTGGAGATAATATGGAGTCATGGATTCCTGATATAATTAATAGTAAAGATACCGACAAAGATCAAATGGTAGTTGAATTATCTCATGATGAACGTATAAATTTAGAAGCTTTAGAACATCATAAAGAGTTTGAAGATACACATTTACATAAACATAATGTTGATATGCATATTTGGACTAATCCTAACTACGCAATTATAATGGTTGAAAATATTAAAGAAGCTCTTATGGAAATGGATCCCGAAAACAAAGATTTTTATCAAGAAAATGCGTTAGAATATACTCAATCGTTAAAACAAATAATTAATGAAATATATGCGATTATCCAAGAAAGCAAAAGAAGAACTCTTTATTTTGGTTCACCATTTGCGTTCTACTATTTCACAAGAGCTTTTAATTTAGGTCATGAAACAATTTATGATACATGTTCAATTGAGGTCGAACCAACAATCGATGATATTGTAAAAATGAATACGATGCTTAAAGAAAAAGAAGTTCCGGTTTTATATACCAAAGAATTATTAAATGATAGTATCGCGAAAAAAGTAATTGAAGGAACAAATGCTGAAATTTGTATGTTACATTCAGGACATAACGTAAGTATTGAAGATTTTAATAATGGAATTACTTTTATTCAAATTTGGCAAAACAATATAGTTGCCTTAAAGAAGGGGTTATTATGATTAAGACAGAAAATTTAACAATCGGATATGATAACGAAATAATCTTAAAAAATGTCAATATAAATATTAAAGAAGGCGAATTTGTTTGTTTAATTGGTGATAATGGAAGTGGAAAAAGTACCCTTTTAAAAACAATGATTGGACTTAATAAACCGTTATCTGGTAAGATTATAATTGATGGTAAAGCTTCAATTGGATATGTACCTCAAACATTACAAGTTCAACCGGACTTTCCAGCTACAGTTAATGAGATTGTAATGTCTGGATGTTTAAAGAAAATGAAATGGCGTCCCTTTTATACTAAAAAAGAACGTGAACTTGCTTCAAAATATATGAAGATGTTACAAATATCACAGTTCAAACATCGTTCGTTTTCAGAATTATCAGGTGGACAACAACAAAGAGTATTGATTGCGAGAGCACTATGTGCAACAAGTAAAGTATTATTCTTAGATGAACCATTTTCAGCATTAGATAGATATGCAACTTTAAAATTATATGGGGTATTACATAAAATTAATCGTGATGATAATGTAACAGTTGTTATTATTTCTCATGATGTTGAGACAACTTTAAGACATGCAACAAGAGTTGTTCATATTAATGAAACAATAGTTTTTGATGGAACAAAAGATGAATATATGCAGTCAGCCTTTATGAAAGATTATAAAGGAGGTGCAGAATAATGTTTTTAGCTAGTATTGTTGAAATAATCCAATATATGAAAGAACCAATTCTAGTAGGTATTCTATTATCAATTAGTGCCGCGATGCTTGGAGTAATCTTAGTATTAAAACGTTATTCAATGATTGGTGACGGGTTATCACATGTAGGATTTGGAGCTTTCGCAGTAGCCCTTGCTTTAAACCAAGAACCATTATTCGTAGCTTTGCCAATTGTAATTGTGGCAGCTTATGTATTACTCCGTATGGGAGAAAGTAAGAAGCTTAAAGGAGATGCGGCAATTGCTTTAATTTCAAGTAGTGCCCTAGCTATTGGATATTTAGTTGGTAATTTATCAAATGGATTCTCAGCTGATATTGCAAGTTACATGTTTGGTAGTATTACAACCGCAACTACTCAAGATTTATACTATATTTTACCGATAACAGCCTTATTAATTATTTTGTTTATTGCATTCCAAAATAGAATATTCGCAGTAACATTTGATGAAAACTTTGCTAAAGCGATGGGAATTAGAACAAAACTTTATAATATTGGGTTATCAATTGTAACAGCAGTAATTGTTGTATTAGGTATTAGAATAATGGGAACTTTGTTAATATCTAGTTTAATAATTTTCCCAGCCCTAACTTCAATGCGTTTATTTAGAAGATTTAAGTGGACAATGTGGATTTCAATGTTAATATCAGTTGTATGTTTCTTAATTGCATTCTTCTGTTTTACTAAGTATTCTTCCGCGGCAAGTATTGTCCTTGTTAACTTAGGTTTCTATATTATAGCAACCATTGTTTCGATTATTAAAAGAAAACGTAAAATTAAAAATTAAGGGAGATCTTTATGAATAAAAATGTAAAAAGATTTTTATCAATCATTGGTTTAGTATTAATTAGTTTGATTTTAACAGGATGTGTAAAAGAACCAACCCTAAAATTATCACAAACAGAAATTACTATGGAACTTGGATCAACATTTGATTTAAGCAGTATTATCACTTTAGAAAATGTTGAAGAAGGAACAAAGGTTAAATATATCTATGATGAGACTACTTTAGAGATTCAAGATAATGTGGTTTTTGTGAAAAAAACAGGAGAAAGAGAAATTACAGTAAGACTTGAAAATTACCCAGATGTAGAACCACAAAAAATTAAGATTTTAGTAACTGATTTAAAAGATTTTGACTTTGTTGGACCAACAAGTTTAAAAATTGGTGAAAGCGCAACATATGAAGTAGTACCTCAATCTTTAGGCATTACAAGTATGGTAAGTGATGATCCAGAGATTTTAAAAGTTGAAGGGTTAACAGCATATGCATTAAAAGAAGGTAAAACATTTGTTTATGTTTCATATTACGATTCATATCGAGTTGTTAATGTAGAAGTTACTAAAGATGATGTTTCACCAACTATTGAAAGCAGTGTTGAAGAAAACATTACAATTAGTTGGAATGAAAAAATTGATATTTTCGAAGGTATTACGGTTACAGATAATATTGATAAAGATATTACTTTAACTCTAAAAGAAGAATTCAATAATCAAAAAATGGGAGAACAAACCCTAACTTATATCGCAACTGATTCATCAGGTAATACAACAACTTTAGAACGTAAAGTAAATGTTATTTGGGACTATGGTGTTAAATTTATTGGACATGCGGGAAGCTTTTATGGAGTTATGAACTCAGAAGAAGCAATTTTATATGCTATTCAAACTTTACAATATCAAGCAGTTGAAGTAGATTTAAAACAAACGCAAGATGGTGTATTTGTATTATGTCATGATGATAAATTTGGTGATTATACTATCGCGAACACAAATTATAGTTTCTTAAAAGATGTTGAAGAAACAAAAACAAGATATACAGGATATCCTGCTCAAAACGGAAGTGTTAAAAATAGAGGAGTATATACTACTAAAATCTGTACATTAGAACGTTATTTAGAAATCTGTAAAGAATATGGGGTAACAGCTGTAATTGAATTAAAATCATCAAAAGGAATTACCAATAGTGATCAATCTCGTATGCAAGCTCTTATGGATGTTATTGAGAAATGTGATATGTTAGATAATGTTATTTTCCTTGCTTCACAATATAACTGTTTAATTTGGACAAGACAAAATGGATATGAAGATATCCGATGTCAATATTTAGTTAACTCTTGTGAAAGTGAAGAATACTTACAAAGATGTATTGATAATAAATTAGATATTTCTTTTAACGCAACAGGTAACTATACAAATAGTGTTGAATGGATTAACAAATATAAAGCCGAAGGATGTGAAGTATCATGTTATACTTTCACTCAATGGTCAAACTATAAAGATGTTCAAACATGGATTAATAATGGTGTTGATTATGTAACTTGTGATTGGCACTTAATGAGTAAATTAACTTTACCAAAAGATGAATAAAAAATAAGACCCCTTAATTAGGGGTCTTTCCTATTACTTCATAGATGTATTTTTTACCATCTTGTCTTGTTACTTTAATTACATTTAAAGTTCTTAAAGCAATTAGTGTAGAACTAGTTTCTCTTGGAGAAAGCTTTAGTTTCTTTTTAAATTCTAATGCGGTAAACTCTTTATCAAAGGGAATTAAAGAAGCTAGAGTATTTCCTTCTTTTAAATTAATATTTTCTACTAATTCATAAGGTATTTGATTAATCCTTGTCATTCTTTTTTGTTTATATCTATTAAGATATGGTATACGATGTTCATCAATTTTTAAAATTGTACAAATAAAATTTAAGTTTTTGTTGTTTAATATATGGTTGAGTTTATATAACTCTTTTCCTATCTTTAAAGGATGTTCTTTTTTAGGTGATTTTTTAGAACTAACAAATTGTCCGTTTTCATCATAGTTGTGAATCTTTTTTTCAACAATTATAGGATAAACAATAGTAATGGGATAATTAGGTAATAGCGATTCTAATTTTTTACGCATAGCATTAAAAGAAGATGTTTGAATTTCGATAATCTGTTCATTTTTTAAAATATCAACAATATAACTACCACATTTTTGTTCATGATAATCTGGGTTATCACAAAAATAGTATTTTAAATATTGATGAAGGGTACGTTCTTGTTTAGTACCAATGCTCATTTTTATCTCATTATCCTTAATTATTTGTTTTATTTTTTCGAAATTCATAGTATCACCAATAGTATTTTAGCATAAAAATAAAATTAAAATAGCAAAAAAGAAAACAAAAAAATAGTTTATGGTATAATCAAAATGCAAGGGAGATGATAGAATGTTGTTTTTTAGTCCAAAGGGAGTTGGAGAAATTTGTGGAATGTTTACATTACCACATTTAATGGCTCTAATGGTATGTATATTATTAATTATATTAGGTGTTCACTTAACTTTAAAGATTGATGAGAAAAAAGTATATCAAGTTGTTCGTGCTACAGCAATTCTTGTAACTATTTTAGAAATAATGAAAATAGTTTATAATTTCTATTATGGGTATACTAATTTAGATAGTTGGTTTCCGCTTGCATATTGTTCATTATTTATATATAGCACTTGGATGGTTGGATATGGGAACAAAAAATTAAAAAAAATTGGTAGTAGTTTCTTAGTTGGTGGAGGAATTATGGCAGGACTTGCTTTCTTAATTTTCCCAACTACTTCACTTATGATGTGTCCATTATATCATTTTCTGTCTTTCCATAGTTTAATTTTTCACAGTTTAATGGTATTTATTGGAATTATGTGTTATAATAATAATGTGTTTAAATTTAGTAAAAAAGGGTATATTTCATACATTACTTTTTGTTTAATATTTATGGTGCTAGCTTTAATAGTAAATATGCTTGGTGATTGTAATATGATGTTCTTAAAAGAACCATTTAATATACCTATTCCTATTTTAAAAACAATTAGAGAAAAATCACAAATTATTTATTCATTAATAATAATGATAGTCTATTTAACTATACCATATGGGATTATGAATATGATTGATAGATTATTAAATAGAGGCGAAAATCATGTTTAATTATAATTTTTTTGATTATAAAGATTTTATACCTGATGAATATAAGCAAAATGTGTTGTGGAGTCTTCCACATATAATCTTTATAGTTGTAGCTATTTCGACGATTATACTGTTATGTGTTTTCTTTAAAAACACTAAAAATAAGAATATCGAAACATATCTAAAAGTGTTATCAATAATAATTCCTATTTTAGAAGTTATTAAAATAGTATGGGAATCATACTGGGATATTACCTTAGGACATGGCTTTAATGTAACAGGGTTATTACCCCTTTACACTTGTAGTATGTTTATATATGTATTACCGTTTGCTGGATGGGGAAAAGGAAAGGTAAAAGAGTGTGCTTTAGCGTTTTTAACAACCCTTGGAGTGTTTGCTGGAGCGACAAATTTCTTTTTACCGCCAATTTTCAATGATTATCCTTTCTTCAGTTACGCATCATTTACATCGTTAAATTATCACTTTTTAATGGTGTTTACGGGAATATTCATTGTATCTACTAGATATTATGTTCCTAATTTAAAAAGTGCTTTTAAAGCCTTTCTTCCAGTTTTAATCTTCTCGTTAATTGTTATACCAGTTAATTATATTATGTATTTAAATGGTAATAAATGGGTAGATTATATGTTATATATGCATGGATATGGAGCTCCGCTCTTACCCCAAATCTCAGATTTTTTTGGTAAATTAAATTTAAGATTTGTATTTACTATCTTAATTATGGGATTATATTTAGGAATTATATATTTATTTTTGGTAATATATAAAATAGTATTTAAAGCATTCAATATAAAGCAATTTAATAGATTTGAAGGTGAATGTCATGAAAATTAAAAAAGGCCTTTTCAGTATTTTATTACTGTGGTTTATATTAATTTTAACATCTTGTGGATCCCCCCTAGATACCACAATAGATGAAATCAACCAAAGGTATTTAGATCAAAACCCGATGGTTGAATCTGATGTATTAACGCGATTTAAATCCCCCATTAATGTTCGCAGAACATCAGAAACAACGCATATCTCCCTTTGGGTTCCAAATTACGATACTCTTGATGAAGTAAAACAAGATATTGAAAATGGCAAAGAGGTAGTCGGAGTTTTCGTTTACTTTGAAGAAACAACTAGAAAATTTCAACGTTTGAACGAGGAAACGTTGGAAATGGAGTGGTACGAAAAAGTTGTTATTGATGCAGTTCATGCTGAAAAAAAAGCCGTTTCGTTGAAAGATTTGAAATAACAAATCCTAACATTTTTAACGCTGTATTAAAAAAAGGCAAACCCCTTTAAGGGATTTGTCTTTTCTTTTAACAACTATTTAGTTAATTCTTCATATTCAGCAGCAGTAGCTCTATCATTTAAGAAAGTAACAACTAATGTTTTAACTGTTTTTCCATCTTCTAAAGCAGCTTCCATTTCTTCAGCTGTTTCATAACCATCTGCCCATGTACATACACCAGTAACACCTAAAAGATTTCCTAAACTTCCAGAAACATCAACTGTTGGCTTACCTAGTTTTTCAACTAATTGATCATAAGTGTAGTTTTCTTTTGCTTCAGCTTTTTCATTGATTTCAGCTGCGAAATCTTCATTAATTTTTGAACATCCAACTAAAGTAAATACTGCGAATAATGCAACTAAAGCAAGACTAGTAAGTTTTAAAACTCTTTTCATTTTTTTCATTCCTCCTTTTATTGTTTTTTTGGTAATTAAATTATACCACAAAAAAATTAGTTTTTCAAAAGAAAAATAATAATTTTAAAAATAAGCTTAAGGAAATCCTTAAGCTTTATCTTTTAATTGTTTAGTTTTGTTCAATTGCTTCAGCTAATGCTTTAGATAATTGATCGGCACAGCTTGTAGAACGTGGTCCACAAGTATTACCTTTTAAAATGCGGATTGCATCTTCTGCTTTTGTTCCTTCTAATAACTTAGAAATAGCTTTAAGATTACCGTTACATCCTCCAGTAAAGACTAAATTAGTGATCGTGTTATCATCCTTTAAATCGAAACTTATTAATCGGGCACAAACCCCTGCTGTTTGGTAGTCTATATGTTTCATCATCTCACCTCATATATATTATATATTTTTTTCTTATATATTGCAAAAATTTTGCTTTTTTTGTATAATAAATACTAAGGAGTTGATGAAAAATGATATATTTTGATTATACAGCAACATCTAAACCAAATGAAGAAGTATTAGCTTTATATCAAAAAATCAACGCAGATTATTGGTCAAATCCATCTAGTATTTATAAAGCAGGAGTTATAACTAATAATTTATTTCAAAAGTGTGAAAAAGATATTCTTGAAGTTTTAAATTTACAAAACAAAAAAATATATTTTACCTCAGGAGCAACGGAAGCTAATAATTTAGCAATATACGGAATATGTAATAATTATCTAAATCAAGATAAGAATATTATTACAACTAAAATTGAACATCCCTCAGTAATGTCTTGTTTTGAAGATTTAGAAAAAAAAGGATTTAAAGTTACTTATTTATCGGTTGATGAAAAAGGAATAATAAATTTAGAAGAACTAAAACAAAATATTAATAATAATACTATATTAGTATCAACAATGTGGGTTAATAATATTGTTGGAACTATTGAACCAATTGAAGAAGTTATTAAAATTGTTAAACAATATCCAAGATGTAAATTACATGTTGATGCGGTACAAGGGATTGGAAAAATAAAACCAACATTTGATTTTAACAATGTCGATATGTTTACACTTAGTTCACATAAGATAAATGGTTTAAAGTCAAGTGGAGCTTTAATAATTAATAATAAAATTAATTTACAAGGAGTTTTAAAAGGTGCAACACAACAAGAAGGTATTAGACCTGGTACAATTGATGTTGCTTTGTCAGCAGCAACCACTAAAGCTTTAAAACTAATTACAGCAAGCCGCGATAAACATTATATATATGTTAAAGAATTACAAAAATATTTTAGAGAACAACTTAAAAATATTCCTAATGTTTTAATTAATAGTAGTGAAGATGCCTCACCATATATTTTAAATATTAGTATTTTAAATACGGAAAGTGAAACATTTATTCACTATTTAGAAAAATATGAAATATATGTTGCGGCAGGAAGTGCATGTAATTCAAAAATTAAAAAACCGGAAAAAACAGTTTACGCCATGTTTCATGATGAACGACGTGCTGTGACATCACTTAGAATTAGTTTATCATATGTAACAACTAAAGAAGAAATAGATGAGTTTATTAAAAGACTTAAAGAATTTAAATAGAAAAGTAGGAAATACTATGAATGATCATATTTTAATTAGATACGGTGAACTTAGTTTGAAAAAATCTAACCGCAATCAATTTATCAAAAAAATTAATAATCATATTGAAAGAGCATTAAAAGCTTTTCCCAATTTAACGTTTGAAGCAAGAGGACTTCGTTTTTACATTATTTTAAATGGAGAAAGCGAATTACCAATTATTCCGATTCTAAAAAAGATTCCCGGAATTTATTCATTTTCAGTTGTAGCTAGATGTGAATCAAATATCGAAGATATTAAGAAACTCGCAATCGAAGTTTTAAAAGAAAAAGATTATCAAAATGCTAAATTTAAAGTAGATACAAATAGGGGAGATAAAAATTTCCCAATGACTTCCCAAGAAATCACTAAAGAAGTGAGTCGTGAGTTATTTAGAAACTTACAAGGTTTAAAAGCTGATGTTCATAACCCGGATTTTATCTTAAATATAGATGTTCGTTATGAAGGAACATTTATCTTTACGGATATTATTATGGGGCTAGGAGGTTTCCCAGCAGGTATTCTTGGTAAAACAATGTTGATGATTAGTGGTGGTATTGATAGCGTTATTGCGGGATACGAAGTAATTAAAAAAGGAATGGATGTTGAAGCTGTTCATTTTGCATCCCCTCCTCATACTTCTGATATGGCCTTACAAAAGGTTGTTGATTTACTTCAAGAATTAACAATTTATACAAGCAACCAAAATATCAATTTACATGTTGTGCCTTTCACAAAAATACAAGATGAGATATATAAACATGTACGCGAAGATTATGGAATTACAGTTATGCGAAGAATGATGTATCGTATCGCCGAAAGCTTAGCTAACAAACAAGGTGCTCAAGCAATTGTTAATGGAGAAAGCGTTGGTCAAGTCGCAAGCCAAACACTTGAAAGTATGGCAGTAATTAATAATGTAACTAATATGCCAGTTATCAGACCTCTAGCTACTCTAGATAAGAGTGATATTATTGAAAAATCAATGAAGATTGGAACATATGATATATCTATTCGACCATATGAAGATTGTTGTACAGTATTTGTTCCAAAACACCCTCAAATTAAACCAAAACTTGAGGTAGCTATAAACGAAGAAAACAAATTTGATTATCAAACGTTAATTGAAGAAGCATTAGAAAATACCGAAGTAATTAGACTTAGAAGTGATAAAAAATACGAAGTATTTAAAACTGAAGACTTATTCTAATTGGTAAAAACTTCCAGTAAAAAATTGTTATAAAAGCTAATTTTTAGTCCATAATAATTTTGACAGGAGGTGAAACAATGAATAATTCATCTTACAGCAGCAAGAATAAATTAGCAGTTCCAGGAGCTGAAAATGCCGTTTCTCAAATGAAATATGAAATTGCTAACGAATTAGGTGTTAACTTAGGACCAGATGCAACTGCACGTCAAAATGGTACAGTTGGTGGTGAAATCACAAGACGTCTTGTTTCTATGGCTCAATCTCAATTAAAATCAAAATAGTCATGCAAGATTAATATTAAAGCACAAATTTATTTTTGTGCTTTTTTATTTTAAAAAAAATAAAGTAAAAAAATGATATTCTGCGTAGTATATAAATGCGGGAGAAAAAAATATTAATTTTATTTGAATCTATCACAAAATATATTGACAAAAAGAAGTAAAAATATTATAATATAGACAAATATTAAAATAAAAACTTCAAAATTGTCTAATTTGAAAGAGGTGATAAAATGTTAATAAAAAGGTTATTAGATCGATATGGTTATGATACACCAATCTTTACGGAAGATATATTGAAATGCATGAATGATTATTCACGACAAAGGGTATATCAACTAATTTCTGAAGAGATAAACAAAAAGAGTCTTATTAGATTTGATATGGGAATATACTATATTCCTACAAATAGCGAATTTGGTCACACATCAATTACGGTCAATGAAGTTGTTAAACGTAAATATATTCAAGATGAAGGAGAAATATTTGGAATATACGGAAAAAGCGTAATTGATTTGAATTTTTTAATAAGCTATCAAGTGCCAAACAAAATCGAAGTAATCACCAATAAAGAATCACGGGATATACGTGAAATAGAGATAGGAGGGCGGAAAGTAATTCTTAGAAAAGCAAGGGTACAAATTAACAAAGAAAATGTTTATGGATATACTCTTATGGAGCTTTTTAATAAGATAAATTTAAAACAATATAAGGAAAATAATACAATACAAAAAAGTATAAAGGAATTTATCAAGGAAAATAAAATTAATATTAAAATGATTTACGATTTAGCATCGTATTTTCCCGCAAAGACAATGAAAAATTTAGTAATAAGCGGGGTATTATATGAAATTGCACAACAATGAAAAAGAATTTATAAATTTAATTAGAATTGTAAGTAATCATTACAATATTGATCCATCTTTAGTCGAGAAAGATTATTATGTTACACTAATTTTAAAAGAATTGGTTAAAAGTGTACCTAATATAGTATTTAAAGGTGGAACATCTTTATCAAAATGCTATAAACTAATAAATCGATTTTCTGAAGATATTGATCTAACACTAAATGAAAAATGTTTAACTCAAGGTCAGAAAAGACATTTAAAAAAAGAAATGATAAATGTTTGTGAAAAAATAAAATTTGATATAACAAATATCGAAGAAATAAGAAGTAGAAGAAACTTTAATTGTTATAAGATTGAATATCCTATAAAATATCCTTCTACTAGTATTAAACCATTGCTTTTAGTTGAGACAACTTATATATCAAAAGCATATCCAAGTGAAGTAAGACAAGCTACATCAATCATTTACGACTATCTTTTGGAAAAAAGTAATCTTATTGCTGTTGAAAAATACGAGTTGTTTCCTTTTGATATTAATGTTCAATCTTTAGAAAGAACACTTATTGATAAAGTGTTTGCGATATGCGATTACATGATAGATGGTAGAACAGAAAGATTATCACGTCACATCTATGATTTATCAAGACTAGTAACAGTGGTAAAGTTGGATGAAAATTTAAAAGAATTGATGATAAGGGTAAGAGAAGAAAGAAAAGACGGAATAAAAAGCTATTCCGCTAAAGAAAATATAAATATTAATGAATTACTTCAAAAAATAATAGATACCAAATATTATAAAAAAGATTATGAAAATGCTACCGAGATCTTGTTATCAAAAGTTGTTAGCTATAATGAAGCAATTTCAGCAATTCAAAAGATAATTGATAGTAAAGTATTTGAAATATAATTTTTGGTTGCGTAATAAGATAAAATATGGTATAATAACATATATTAAACAACAAAGGAGTTCAATATGCAAGAAAAATTTAATATTCCACAAACTCGTGAAGAAGCCATTGAAAGAAAAGAAGAGCTTCTAAAAAAATTAAATCAGTATAATGAAGATTACTTCAGCGGTAATACAACTTATACAGAAGAAGAAATTAATTTAATCAAAGAAGAATACGATTTTTTAGATGATTATGTTGAAGTAGATGCAGAATTTGTAATGGAAGAAGCTACTGAAAAAACATTTTTTGATAAAGTTAATATCTTTGTTTGGATTTATGCTTTATTTGTTTTCTTTTCAGGATTATATTTCCTACAACAATTAGTTGGATTTGAGGTATTTAAAGTAGCTTATACTGCTGGATTATTTGAAAATATCAGTAATATTTTAAAATATATTGGTATTGTTTCATGTTATGTAATCTATCCTGTTTTATTAATAATTATCTCAATAATTTTAAAATTATTTGCTTTCAAAAAAACAGAAGAAGATAAAAAAGCTTTCAAATGGGTTTTCTTAGGTCAAATAATATATATTTTAATTAATTTTGCAATTTCTTACTTCGTAGTTATTGATATGACATATCAAATGATTAAGGATTAATATGAAGGTAATAACATCGGTAACTAACCCGTTAATAAAAGAATTAGCCCTTTTAAAAAATAAAAAGAATCGTATTGAAAAACAAATGTTTATTGTGGAAGGATATCATTTAGTTGAAGAAGCTTATAAAAATAATTGTTTAGTCCAAGTTTTAACAACTGATGAAAATTTAAATTATTCTAATATTGATATTATAAAAACAACAGATATAGTTATTAAAAAACTATCATCAACTATCGAACCTCAAGGTATTATTGGAATTGTTAAAATGCCCAAGTTTGAAATGAAGGATTATCATAAGTATTTGGTTTTAGATGATGTAGCTGATCCTGGAAATTTAGGAACAATAATGAGAAGTTCTTTGGCCTTAGGGATCGATGCTTTAATTGTTAGTCCAGATACAGTTGATGAATACAATGATAAAGTATTAAGAGCAACTCAAGGAGCAATATTTAGACTTCCTATTTTTAGATGCGACTTAGAAAAAACTTTATTAGAATTAAAGAAAAAAGATATTCCTGTTTTAGTAACATCTTTAAGAGATGCAAGTGATGTAACTACACTTGCTAGAATGGAAAAATTCGCCATCGTATTTGGTAATGAAGCAAGAGGTGTTAATGATAAATATCTTAAACTTGCTGATAAAGTAGTAAAGATTACAATGCATAATGATGTTGAATCCCTAAATGTAGCGATGAGTGCAGGAATAATAGCTTACTATTTAATAAATAAGTAAAAAAGCCTACTATAAATAAATCAAGCAATTAGATTATAATTATTTTATAATTACAATTTTATAAATTTATGGTACGCAAAAATGGGCCTTTCACCCTTAAAGTTTATGAAGCTTTATTAGCTTCAGAAGTTGAAAAATAT
>JAFTPH010000012.1 GCA_017463365.1 Bacilli bacterium | reverse complement strand
AGGTATAGAGGTCAAACAGTACCAATAAGACAAAAAATCAAGTTAACAACGAAATGATTCATGTATAACTTGATAATTTGCTTCTTATAAAACAAGGGATTTAGCTCTTAAGTGATTTTTGAATAAAAAATCATTTTGTTCGTATAATTAGAAAATATTATTAAAAAATAATATAGTAATGTTAAATTGTTTTTTCGGCAAAAACAACAATGCAATGTTGTTTATGTTGAAATAATAAAAAAATTATGATATAATATTAGTGAAAGGCTGTGATTATATGTATATAAATAGAGCATTAGAAAGAGAAGTAATTAGCGCTTCCAAAGAATTTGCTTGTATTACAATTTATGGCGCAAGACAAACTGGAAAGTCAACTATGATTAGACACATTTTTAATAATGATGTCAAATATATTACTTTAGATGATCTGTCAATAAGAGATTATGCAATCAAAGATCCTAAAGGATTTTTAAAGTTTTATGGTTATCCTTTGGTGATAGATGAAATTCAAAAAGTTCCCTCTTTACTGAATTATATTAAAATTGTTATTGATGAAAAAAAGAATGAATGGCTCGAGAAAAATGAACCAACAAACATTTTATATATTTTAACAGGTTCTAATCAATTTGAATTGCAAGAGGCTATTTCTGAATCATTAGCAGGAAGAACAGCTGTTTTTAATATGGGATCTTTGTCATTTGCAGAAATATTTGAATATGAAAATATAAGTGTGTTTAATCCTGATATTGAAATATTAAAAGAAAAAGAAAATAAAAAACATATATATAGGAGTAGAAAAGAAATATTTGAAGACATTTTCAAAGGTGGAATGCCTGAATATATAGCGAATAATATAAACAGAGATAGATTTTTCAATTCATATGTAACTACATATATAGAGAAGGATGTAAAAAAAGTTATTTCTTCCACTAAAGAAACAACATTTTTGACCTTTATGGAATATATTGCTTTAAGAACTGCTAATCAAATAGACTATAATGAAATTTCAAGAAGTGTAGGAATAGATGCGAGAACTGTTAAAGAGTGGTTATCAATTCTTGAAACTTCTGGAATAATCAAAATATTACATCCGTATTTATCAAATGTTTCGGATCGAATTATAAAAACTCCTAAACTTTATTTTTTAGATACTGGCCTATGCTCTTATTTAGCACATATTCCTAGTGCACAAATTTTAGAAAAAAGTGCATTTGCTGGAGCTTTTTATGAAACATATGTTGTATCTGAAATAATAAAAAGCTATTATAGTTGTTCTAAGGACTACAAAAAAGAAGTATATTACTACAGAGATAGAGATCAAAAAGAAGTTGATCTTATTATTGAAAGTTTTGAAGGTATTTATCCAATTGAAATTAAAAAAGGTATTTATAATGTGAGTCATAAAAAAGATTTTGACTTTTTAAAGAAATATAAAAAAAATATTTTACATGGATTAATAATAGATAGTTGTGAGGAAATCAGACCACTTAATGATAAAATTTATTATTGTCCAATATCTCTTATAGGATTATAAAAGAATATATAAGGAAGATAACATATTTAATAAGTAATATGAGTTTTCAAAAAAAGAAGATTGTGTTATAATAATAAATAATTTTAAGAAAAAAAGGTGAGAATATGATTTGTCCTAGATGTCATAATGAAAATAAATACGATAATTTAACTTGTGATTTTTGTATGGCTACTCTTCCGATGAGTGATAAAAGAAAAGCTGAAATTGAAAGACGCCATGAAGAAGAAAGAAAAGCAAAAATGAAAAAATCAATGGATAAATTAATTGGATTGTTATTTGGTGTATTAGTCATTATCGCAATCGTTATATGGGGGTTATTTTTCCGATGAAATATGATGTAATAGTAATTGGAGGGGGCCATGCTGGAGTTGAAGCTTCGCTTGCTTGTGCTCGCTTAAATAAGAAAACCTTACTTATAACAGGTAATGATAAATATATTAGCAGTATGCCTTGTAATCCTTCAATTGGAGGACCTGCTAAAGGTATTTTAGTTAGAGAAATTGATGCCTTAGGTGGACAAATGGCTAAAACGGCTGACGCAACGGCGTTACAGTTTAAAATGCTTAATTTATCAAAAGGTCCTGCTGTTCGTGCAATGCGTGTTCAATCTGATAAGGTTGCTTATGCTAAATATATGCAGGAGATTGTTAAAAACACACCGCTTTTAGATTTAGAAGTTGGATATGTTGATGAACTTTTAACAGAAGAAAAAACGGTAAAAGGGGTTGTCATGGAAAATGGCAAAACCATTGATGCGTTAAAAGTTATTATTACAACAGGAACTTTCTTATCTTCAAGAATCTTAAGAGGAAAAGAATATTATCCATCAGGACCTGATGGTGAGGCAACTAATTATGGGTTATCAAAATCTTTAATGAAACATGGATTTAAGTTATTAAGACTTAAAACTGGTACTCCCGCAAGAATTAAAACATCAAGTATTGATTTTTCGGTATCACAACTTGAACTTGGAACTGATGCTCCACTTGCTTTTAGTTATGAATCAGATCCTAAAAAATTATTACCATTTGATAAGCAAGTACCATGTTATTTAACTTATACAACTCCTGAAACACACAGAATTATTCATGAACATTTGAATGAGTCTAGTATGTATTCCGGAATTGTTGAAGGGGTTGGACCAAGATATTGTCCATCAATTGAAGATAAACTTGTGCGTTTCTCTGACAAAGAACGTCATCAATTATTCTTAGAACCAGAAAGTTTAGAACTTGGATTAACATATATTCAAGGGTTCTCAACAAGTATGCCAGAATATGTTCAAGAAAAGATGGTTAAAAGCTTACCAGGATTTGAAAAGGCAGAAATCGTTAAATATGCCTATGCGATTGAATATGACGCAATTGATCCGCTTCATTTAAAACCATCATTAGAATCTAAAATAGTGAATGGATTGTATTTTGCTGGTCAAGTAAATGGAACAAGCGGTTATGAAGAGGCCGCATGTCAAGGATTAATGGCTGGTATTAACGCATGCTTAAGTTTAAACAATAAAGAACCATTAATTTTAAGAAGAGATGAGGCTTATATTGGTGTATTAATTGATGACTTAGTAACAAAAGGCGTAAGTGATCCATATCGTATGCTTACATCACGTGCTGAATACCGACTATTACTTCGCCACGATAATGCCGATCAACGTTTAACTAAATATGGTCATGATGTGGGATTAATTACAGAAGAACGATATAACCGTTATTTAGATAAAATGGCTATGATCGAAAGCGAAAAAGAAAGACTAAGTGAGGTCCGTTTAACGCCAACTAAGGAAGTTAATGCTTATTTAGAAAATATTGGTTCTGCACCACTAGTTGGTGGAGTATCAGGACTAGAGTTAATAAAACGTCCAGAAATTAGTTATAAAGATGTTTTAGAAATGACAAAGATTTACCCAGTTGTTAAAGAGGGTTTAAACTTTGATGAAATCTCAGAACAAATAACTATTGAAGTAAAATATCAAGGTTATATTGATAAAGCTTATAAAGATGCTCAAAGAATACTAAAACTTGAAAGTTGGAAAATACCTGAAGATATTGACTATAAAGCAATTCCTAATCTAGCAAGTGAAGCAAGAGAAAAACTAGAACGAGTTCGTCCAGTTACTATTTCTCAAGCCAACCGTATTAGTGGAGTAAATCCAAGTGATATATCAATTTTACTAGTATATTTAGAAAGTGGTCGTCATCATGGAAAGTAAAGATTATTTAAAAGAATTTAATTTAAATGAAGGACAACTTTCTTCATTAAATACATATATGCTTCTATTACAAGAATGGAGTAAGAAAATGAATCTTACTTCTATTACAGAAGAAAAAGAAGTATATATTAAACATTTTTACGATAGTTTGTTATTAAGTAAATTTGTGAAAGAAAATGAAATTGTTGGCGACATTGGATCTGGTGCAGGATTTCCTGGAATACCTTTAAAAATCGCAAGAGAAAGCCTACATGTTGACTTAATTGAGCCAACAACAAAAAGATGTTTATTTTTATCAGAAGTTATTAAAACCATAAATTTAACAAATATTGAAGTAATCAATAAACGTAGTGAAGAACTACCTGATAAAAAAGATACTTTTGATGTAGTAACATCAAGAGCTGTAGCCGCATTAAACATTTTACTTGAACTTTCTATTCCACTACTTAAAGTAAATGGAAGAATGTACGCCTTAAAAGGCTCTTCATTTGATGAAGAAATCAAAGAAGCTCAAAATGCTTTTAAAGAATTAAACTGTAAAGTAACAAATATATTTGAATTTGATTTGCCAGAAGATTTAGGTCATAGAGCAATCATTGAAATTACAAAAACAAAACCAACACCGAAGAAATATCCGAGAATTTACGCTAAAATAAAAAAACAACCATTATAGAGAGGGAATTATGGGAAAAGTTATATCTATTGTTAACCAGAAAGGCGGAGTAGGTAAAACAACTACGACTGTCAATTTGGGGGCAAGTTTAGCTAACGAATCACAAAAAGTATTGTTGATTGATTTTGATCAACAAGCAAACGCAACTATTAGTTTAGGAATAAACCGTGAAGAGATAAAATATGATATTGTTGATATCTTATCAAACGAAGCAGATATTAAAGATGTACTATTAGCAACAAAAGTGGAATCTTTAGATATTGTTCCTGCTTCAATTCGCTTATCTCAGATTGAAGCAATCTTATTTGATACCAAAAACAAAGAATGGGTTCTAAACGAAAAGTTAGAATGCTTAAAAAATAAATATGATTATATCTTAATAGATTGTCCACCATCTTTAGGATTAATAGTGGATAATGCTTTATATGCTAGTGATTCAGTAATTATCCCAGTAGAATGTGGATTTTATGCATATGATGCCTTAACACAAATGGTTAATAAAATAGATGAAGTTCAAAAAATTAAAAAAATTGATATTGAAGGAATTCTTTTAACAAAACTCGATAACCGAAATACTTTTGGTTATAAAATTGTAGACAAAGTACAATTTATGTTTCCTCAAAAAACCTTTAAAACAATTATCAGTTCTTCTAGTCATATTCAAGAAGCTCCAATGCATGGGAAATCTGTTTTACAGTTTTCTTATAATTCAAGAGGAGCAAAAGAATATAGGGAACTTGCGAAAGAAATATTAGTGAGAAATTAATTATGAACGAAAATCCTATTAAAATCGACGATATTTTAGAATTTAAAAAACCTCATCCATGTGGTGGGAAATCTTGGAAAGTAAAACGTGTTGGTGTAGATTTTAAACTTGAATGTACAACTTGTGGAAGACTAATTATGATTCCTAGAGTTGAAGTTATGAAAAGAATAAAAAACAAATAAAAGAGGTAAATTCTACCTCTTTTTTCTTGACATTGTAACGGTATACCGATATAATAAAATTGGTGAAATTATGTTAGAAAGTAAAGAATTATTTAATAGAATTTTAAAGGCCAAAAATTTAACTATCTATAGATTATCTAAAATAAGTGGAATTCCCAAAAGTACATTATCAGATCTAGCAAGTGGTAATACATCTATTTATAAAGCCTCTTTAAAAACAATAAGCAAGTTATCTTTAGCTCTTGAATGTAGTGTAGAGGATTTATTAGAAGGAAATATCTTTATAGAAGAAAGTTTAAAAGATTTGCCGCCTTTTTTAGTTTCATCAATTGAAAAAATGATAGAAGCATGGCGACACATTGAATTAAATGATGGATATACTTTATGGGATTGTGATTATTGTGAATTACAAAGTGAAATAAATATAGCCGAAGTAGAAGGACTAATTACAAGCCAAAGAGCTTGGGAGTTAAGGGAAAAATATTTAAAGATATCAAGGGGAGAAATAATATGATTGATGTAGTAGTAGATTTTACAAACAAAAAAAGGAAAAAGAAAGCTTATGGTGGAGCAAACGGTAACAAAATATCAATAATTCATTCAGATAAATTGCATATGTTGAAATTTCCTAATACTCCTACAGTAGAAACAAAACTAAGCTATATTCACAATTGTTTTTCGGAATATATAGGAAGTCATATATTTGAAATAGTTGGAATAAAAACACAAAAAACACAGTTAGGCGTATTTATGAATGATAACAAATTAAAATTCGTAGTAGCATGTGAAGACTTCACAAATACTAATGAAGTTATTCAAGATTTTGCTTCTATGAAAAACCAAATAATTAATTCGAAATATAATGGCTATGGTACAAACTTAGAAGAAATTATAGATACAATAGAAAAACAAAATCTAATCGACAAAGAAGAACTAAAAAATTTCTTTTGGGATATGTTTATTGTTGATGCATTTATTGGTAATTGGGATCGTCACAATGGTAATTGGGGTTTCTTATATAATAATGAAACAGATGAAATAAAAGTTGCCCCTATATATGACTGTGGAAGTAGTTTGTTTCATCAAATAGATGAAAAAATGATATATAATGTTTTATTTAATGAAAAAGAGTTAGATAAAAGAGTATATGAAATACCAACATCGGCTATAAAACTTAACAACAAAAGAATAAATTATTTTGATTTTATCTCATCACTTCAAAATAAAGATTGTAACGAGGCATTAAAAAGAATAGTTCCAAAAATAGATATGAATAGAATAAACGCACTAATTGACAACATACCTTTAATGTCAACATATCAACAAGAGTTTTATAAAAAAGTTTTAAAAGCAAGAAAAGAAAAAATTCTCGATTATTCGTATAATTTATTAATAAAAAAAGATTAAAATAGCACATAGGTTAATATATTAATTATAAATATTCTTGTAAAAAAGAATTATTATTTGATATAATTATAATGTGTAGAGATAATATTATAAAACTAACTCTTCTCTACCAAGAAGAGTTTTTTTGTTTTCATATGGAGGAATGTTATGAAAAAGCTAATTTTATTTGTATTAACAATGATATTAAGTTTATGTCTTGTAGGATGTGATAAAGCAAGTTATTACTCAGATGAAGAACACGAAGAGCGAGTTAGAAAACTTGTAGAAAAGCGCTATTTTGCTGAAGGAACAAAATATGAAAGTT
>JAFTPH010000044.1 GCA_017463365.1 Bacilli bacterium | reverse complement strand
TTTGCTCATTATGGTGATTACTTATATTCAGATACATACAAATGGGCTAAAGAAGGATGGATTGATTACTTACTTCCTCAATCATATTGGGCATTTGAACATCCAAGTGCTGGATATGCGGATGTAATGGATTGGTGGAATCGTGCTTTTGAAGGGCTTGACTGCTTATTATATTCAGGTATTGGATACTATATGGCCGATTCAAGTGGTAATGCTTCATGGAGCACTAATATGAACGAACTTACTAATCAACTTAAATTCTTAAATACACTTGAAAATGTTGATGGATACAGTATGTATAGTTTCAAATATATGCGTTGGGCTTATGAAGGTGGTACTAAAAACTCAGCTTTACAAGTTAACAATGCGTATAAAGCAGGATGTTTTGACGATGTTGCTTTAGTGCCAGAAATTGAAACAATGGAACCGATAGTTTTAGGTGATGTTGAAGGTTTAAAGGTAAATGGTAACACTTTAACATTTAATAAAAACAATGATGCTAAAGCATATGTGATTTATAGAAGTAATGGTGAAATTACTTTTGATGAAACAGAGATTGTTGATGTTATTGGTGGTGTAACTGATACCATCACTTGGCAAGATAAAGATAATGGAACTTATAATTATGCGGTATGCCCACTATCAAGAACTAATACTGTGGGTGGAAAAGCATATTACTCAGAAATTGAGAATGACTTTAATAGTTTAACTCTTCCAGAGTCAACAAGTACTGATTTTGCTGTTCCAAATATTGATGGTGTATCATGGCAATTGATGCCAACAACTTACGCAAAAATAAATGGAAATATGGTTGAAATAAAACGTCAAATTGAAAATGTAACAATAACTTTAAACGCAACTATTTCAATTAATGGTAAAATTTTATCAAAAGAATTTGTAGTAACAATTATTGGAAAAGGCCTTCCATCTTTCCCATTAGAAACAGATACTTCAGCTACAACATCATTGTTAGGAACGGAAGTAACAAAAAATGGGGGAGCAGTTAATGGAGACACCATTCAAGTAGGATATACGAGATGTTTATTCTTAGGGGAAGGTGCACCAACTTCTTGGCGTCAACAATATAATTTATCATCTAGTAATCCTGATGTAGCTACCATTGATATTTATGGAGTTATAAAAGCTAAATCTCAAGGGAAAACAACAATTAGAGCCGAATATAAGAGTAATCCTAGTTTATGGGGTGAAATTGAAATTTACGTTTATAACCAAAAAGGAACATTACATACAATTACCTTTAAAGATAGTGATGGAACAGTTCTTGATACTCAAAGAGTATTTGAGGGTGATGTAATTACTGCTCCAGTTGTAATTGATAAATATATTAACAAAGTATATTATGACTTTATTGGTTGGGATAAAGACTTCTCTAATATCAAGGCTGATATGGAAGTTGTAGCTATGTATAAAGCTACAGAAATGGAATATATCGCAGGAGATGTTGACAACAATGCAGTGGTTGATACTCAAGATGTAATTTACCTTTTATATCATTTAATGTTCGGTGATTCATATCCAGTAAGTCAAGTAATTGATTACAATAAAGATGGAATTGTTAATACGGATGACGTTACATATCTATTATACAATGTAATGTTTGGAAGCGAATTATACCCGCTTGTGTAGGTCTTTAAAAATTAAAACTTATCGAAAAACTTTATTTATAAAACAAAATAGGTTATAATATATTGAATATTTATGTCGATAAAATAAAATAAAGGAGAAAAAATAAAATGGAACAACAAGAAAAAAGAACGTGCTACAATTGTGGTGGCAGACTACGTCCTGGTGCTAGATTTTGTTCTACATGTGGAGCTATTATAAGAACTCCAAAGAAAGAAGAAGCACCTCAACCAGTTCAAGAAACAACTACTCAAGTTCAACAACCAGATCAAACTCCTGTTAGAAATACAAAAGTAGAAGCTAAAAAACAACCTAAAGAATTATTCTTCTATGAAAAAACATCAAAGAAACAAAGAACAGCTAAGAAAGAAGAAAAAGATACTTTTGCTTTTGAACTTGCTGGAAATAATGTTACATTATGGAACGTGCTAACAGCAGTTACAAGTGTTATAGCATTAGTATTAGGTATTGTTCTTTTAAGTGTAAGCTTTATGGGTGTTACATATGAAGGATTCAATATTGTTTTATCAATGCAAGATTGTTTAAATGTTTTATTCAGTAAAGATATTCCAATTTTCTATGAAATTACAACAGAAATCGCAGGATTATGTAGTGTAATTGGGGTATTTGGATTGCTATATTTCTTAACATCTGTTGGATCTGTTGGTTATAATTTAGTAATGTATGGAAAATATAATAAACGTGGATTATTAATAAACACAATTTTCTCAGGTGTTTTAACAGTATTTGCGATTGTATTATTAGCATTATACTTATCAGTTAAAGGTCAATTAGATCTTGTTGGTGGAGTTAATGGATATAGTTCATATAGTGTTGTGTTATTAATTGTTTCAGTAGTAGTATTACTATTGGATGCAGCTAAATTAACTATTTTATATCAAAAGAAAGTTGCTGAAAAAGATAACCCATCTTATGCATTAAACTTCTTATCTACTCTTGGAAAGAATATTTGGAAGTATTTAAGTATTGGTGCTGCTGCTGTAGGTGCAGTTGTCGTATTAGTTATTGTTTTACTAGCAACAGCTAAATCTCCAGCTATTAAAGTTTGGGAAGAATATGTTGGAGCATTCAATGAAGAAAACATTGTAAAAATTTCAGAATGCTATTATCCAGTAGAAGCTAATGAAAATAGAGATGCTCAAGAATACTACAAAAATGTATTTGGTGTTGAAGGAAGAGATGCTTTAACAAAAGGTAAAGCAAAAGTTCTTCTTCAAACTGAAAAATATATCAAAATTAGTGTTGAAGGTGTAGAATACACTAAAGCTACTGGTGAAAAATCTACTCATGATTTAGATTTACACTTTGGTAAAGTAGATGGTGAATGGTACTTAATGTCATATATTGATTTAGGTATTAACGGAAATAATGTTACAATTAATAACTTTAACCAAGCCGTGTCAGAAACATTATTAAAAATTAATGATACAACTGTTCGTGGATTTAGTTTAAAACTTGGTAAAAAAGATATCGAATCAATTACTGAAATTGTTCTTCCAGAAGGAATTACAAAAATTGAAACAGGAGCATTTGAAGGATTAACAAATCTTAAAACTTTAGTTCTTCCAAATACTGTTACTACAATCGAAGCGGGTGCTTTCAAAGGTTGTGAAAATTTAACAACTGTTAAATTAAGTAACAAACTTGTTACTTTAGGTGAAAGTGCGTTTGAAGGATGTGCTTTAATGGAAGAAGTAATTCTTGCTGAAACAGTTACAACTGTTGGAAAGAATGCTTTCAAAGATTGTGCAAATCTTACAATTTATACTCACTTTGATGTTAAACCTGAAGGATTTGATCCTGAATGGAATGTAAGTGAATGTAAAGTTTATTTAGATAAACAATGGGGTCATGATGAACAAGATCCAACAAGAATTAACCTTTTAAACATTTATGCTAATGGTGGAGAATACGAATTAGAAGATGATGAATATTTCGAAAATGGTGAATATGCTACTTTACCTACTCCAACTAAAAAAGGTTGTGAATTCTTAGGATGGTACACAACTCCTCATTTTGATGAAACTACTAAACTTACATCAAGCAGTGTCTTAATGAATGGTGACGTTTCAGTTTACGCTAAATGGAATGAAAATGCTTATTCAATCAAATATAACTTAGATGGTGGAACCCTTGTAAATATGGTTACAACTTATAAAGTTGGTGACACAATCGTTCTTGGAACTCCAACTAAGAAAGGTTATACATTCGTTGGATGGACAGGTACTGGTCTTGATGAAGTAACTGAAGTTGTTGAAATTTCTGGTGAAACAGGAGATCGTGAATATACAGCTGTATTTAAAGCTAACATTTATACTATTACATTCAATGCTAATGGTGGTAATGGTAGCGGAAAAGTACAAGTAACATTCAATACAAATGCAGTATTAAATACTAGTGAATTTATCTATGCTGGTATGAGACTGGTTGAATGGAATACAGAAAAAGATGGTACTGGTACAGTTTATAAACTTAACCAAGAATTCTTATATACAATTGATTCTGATATTACATTATACGCTCAATGGGCATCACTAATTACATTAGAACAAGGTAGTCATGCTAAATTAAATGGAACTGCTCCAAGAATTATTATTGGACAAAAGAATTATACAATTCCAGTTCCTGAAACTAAAGAATATTTATTCTTCGATGGTTGGTATTTAGGTGAACAACAAATTACTGACTCTGAAGGTAAAGGTCTTGCTGCATGGACAACAAATTCAGCAGTAACATTAACTGCTAAATGGGTTGATAAGATCACAGTTGATGGTATTACTTATATGTACCGTGGTGAATATCCACAATCAAGAGTTACTGATAAAGATTTAATTGATGCTTTATCTAAATTAAAATCAACAAATGCTCGTGGATATTATTCATACAATGGTGAACAATACGCTAAAGTTAAATTTGACAATGCTTTATCTAAAGTTAATTTCAATGATGGAACTAAAGTATCTTATGGTACAACATATTACTTCAAAGTTGAAAAGATTTTATGGAGAGTATTAGACGATGCTGAACTATTATTAATCAGTGAATTTATCTTAGATGCAAGTATATACTATGATGAAAATGAAACACGTTTATACTTTGATACTCATCAAAATAAAGAAGTAAGTGTTTATCCTAATAACTATGCTGAATCAACAATTGATGCTTGGTTAAATAATGATGTTGTTAAACGTTATGATGAATCAGGAAGCGAAGTAAGTTTCCAAACTAATGGTTTCGCAACAAAAGCATTTAAAGATGTAGCTGAAGTAGTTCAATATACATTAGACATTGATAATAGTTTAGAATCAACACTTGCAGATACAAGCCCATATGTATGGGGTAACTCACAAGGATATTTCTTCTTATTATCACATGAAGAATATGCTGAAACATATAAAGCAAAACTTGGTAATGGAGTTGCATTAGTAACAGACTATGCTATCGCTAAAGAAGTAGCAGTAGAATCTGGTGCTGGATCATGGTGGTTACGTTCTCCATATCATGCTTCAGGTAAAAAAGCATTATATATTAACGAAACAGGTGCTGTTAGAAACGAACTTATCACTAAAGAAACATTAGGTGTTCGTCCTGCAATGTACTTAAGAGAAGTAAAATAGTTTTAAAAAACGCAACATAGACAAAAGTCTATGTTGCATTTTTATTATTATATGATGATTGAATTAATATTTATTTTTTAATATGATAATTATAACTACATATAAGTCTTTGGTATTAAGTGAGCAACATTTTCGACAATAAGTGAGCAATATTTTTAGTTAAAAGTGAGCAATATTTCTAAAACATTAATAATTTGTATATTTTTATTGTTTTATAGTTGTTTAAATATGTTGTGGGAATCAAAGAAGTTTCTAAGAAATAAGTTGATTAATTAAGGGTGTCAAATTATAAAACTTTATTATTTTACATAATTAGATAATTGTGATATAATAGATTAGTAAGAGGTGCATCATATGATTAAAACATTAATAAAAGGAATTTTAGCCGGTATCGCAATCAGTTTAGGAGGATGGCTTTGTTTAAGAGCTAATGCTGTAATGGATAATAATTTTGTCGGATCATTTATATTCGCGGCAGGATTAATCTTAATTGTTAATTTTGATTTCTATTTATATACAGGAAGAATATGTTACTTATTTGATAACCAAGATAAGAAAAATTGGCTTCATTTATTACTAGGATTACTTGGTAATTTAATTGGTTGTATCATTATGGGACTATTCATGAGAGTATGTTTTAAAGATAGTCTAGATTCTTTATTTGCTAGCTTAGAAGGAATGATTAATGGTAAATTAAATGCTACTTGGTATGTAACAGCGATTAAATCATTCTTATGTGGTATGCTTGTATATTTAGCAGTTGAAGGATTTAAGAAAATTGAAAACAACTTTGGTAAATATGTTGTATTAGTAATATGTATTGGAGGATTTGTTTTTGCTGGATACGAACACTGTGTTGCTAATATGTTCTATTATGCGCTAGGTAATTCATATGATTTTACAACATTAATTACTTTACTACTTTGTGTTTTATTTAATAGTGTTGGTGGGTTATTTATACCATCATTAAATATTATAATGAATAGAATTAAGAAATAACCATTTGGTTATTTTTTATTTTAATATTTACATTGAAAAAAAGCGGTTTATGTAGTATAATATATATATGTATATGAGGTGAATATTATGGATTTAAGAAGTAGTGATGGTTGGATAGAAGTTATCTGTGGTAGTATGTTTGCTGGTAAAACAGAAGAATTAATCAGAAGAATTACTAGAATTCAATATGCTAGAAGAGAAGTAGTAGTATTTAAACCAGTAATTGATAATCGTTATGGAAAAGATGATATTGTGTCTCATACTCAACGTCGTATTAAATCAATATCAATTAATAATTCATCTGAACTACTAGACCACTTAGATCATTTACCTTACGCAGTAGCTATTGATGAGGCCCAATTTTTTGATAATAAGATTATTGAAGTTGCTGAATATTTAGCCGATCACGGAGTAAGAGTAATTGTGGCAGGATTAGATCGTGACTTTAGAGGAGAACCATTTGGGGTAATGCCTGAGTTTTTAGCTAGAGCTGAATATGTTACTAAGCTTCAAGCAATTTGCCAAGTTTGTGGTGAACCAGCAACAAGAACGCAAAGAATTATTGATGGGAAACCAGCATACTATGATGATCCAATCATTTTAGTTAGTGCGAAAGAAAAATATGAAGCAAGATGCAGAAGATGTCATACTGTTCCCCGTAGAGGAAAAAATGAATAACGATATTTATTTTATGAAGGAAGCGCTCAAAGAAGCGAAGAAAGCTTACCTTAAAAAAGAGATTCCTGTTGGGGCAGTAATTGTTTATCAAGATAAAATAATTGCGAGAGCATATAATACTAGAATGAGTGAAAAACAAGTTTTTACCCATGCGGAAATAAAAGCCATTAATAAAGCTTGTAAGAAACTTAATAGTTGGGTGCTAGAAGATTGTACAATATATGTTACCCTTGAACCATGTTTAATGTGCACTGGGGCCTTATTACAATCACGAATTAAAAGAATTGTTTACGCAACAACAGAACCAAAACATGGAGTAATTGAAAGCATTGATAATGTATTAGATAATCCTAAATTTAATCATCATATTGAGATAACTAGTGGAGTGTTAAAAGAAGAATCAAGTACGCTTTTAAAAAAATTTTTCCACGAATTAAGACAAAACAAATAAAATATGATATAATACAAATAGAATCTCATTTTAAGTACCTTCATTCAAGGTTAAGTGATGAACCAGGTCAGGTCTTGATCGAAGCAGCCTTAAGTTGATTTAACTTGTGGGTGGGGGTACTTAAGGTGAGATTCTTTTTTTAAAAAGATATTGAATAATATAGTAAAATATGTTATAATAAATTGACTGATGAGGTATATATGAAAAAATTACGAATTTTATTATGCATAATGATAGCTTTAATAACTTTTACAGGATGTACACCTGATAGTTCAGAAGTAGAGAAAAAATATTCTGTTACTTTTGTAGAAAATGGTGGTCCAGATGTAGAAGATATTAAAGATATTGAAAAAGGTTCAACAGTTAATCTACCTAATATTGAAAAAACAGGTTATGTTTTTAAGGGATGGTTTACATCAAAGAAGTTTATCAGTGGAACAGAAGTTACTAGTGATACTAAAATAGGTAAAGATATTACTGTTTACGCGAAATGGGAAGCTTTAAAATATAATATTTCTATTGATTTAGCCGGTGGAAAAATGGAATCAGTTTACCAAGATGGTAAAAACTTAGTAGATTATGGAACAGAATTTGAGTTACCTATGCCAACCAAAGAAGGTTATTTATTTGAAGGTTGGTATATCAATAATCAATTAATCGAAGAAACTATTGTGATTAATCAAGATTTAGACATTGTATCTAAATGGATTGATATTTCAACGCTTAAAGCATCTTATAATCTAACATTAAATTTAGATGGTGGTAGCTTATATTTATATAATAGTAAAGAAGAATTAATGGAAGAATTTTTTGCAGACTATTCAAGTTTTGTGGGAAGAAGTGTTGATAGTACAAATTTCTGGGATATTAGTTATCGTTCGATATCTGGACATAATGGTTTTTTCGGTGAATCAATTTACCGTGAAAAATGGTTATTCTTTGTTGAATATTTATCCACTACAGCAAGACCAGAAAACCAAAGTTATTTAAAACTTTTAGTTGAAAGCGCATCGTATGATCGTGGATATGAAGAAATGGTAAGAACGGTTACGAGAAATGAAATTTTAGCCTTCTTCTTAAATACCGAAAGAGTTGTTCCGGGTTGGGGTTCAATGATTTCTGGTAATTACGCAAAAGAAGAATTGCAAACTGGGTACTTGGCATATTGTAAGATTGATACTCCTACTAGTTATGTAACAGGAGTAGGAATCGAGTTAAAAGAACCAATTAAAGAAGGGTATGTATTCTTAGGTTGGTATGCTAATAGTGATTTTGGTGGTAAAACATATACAAGTGTTACATTAAATGAATATGGAGATAAATCATTCTATGCTTTATGGGGAAGAGTAGAATAAAAGATGAAAGCAAACAAAAATATTTTTTGTTTGCTTTATTTTCATATTATTTGGTTATTTATTAAAAATATGATATAATTTACAAGAATTAGGAGGTCTTTATGAAAAGATTAGTTTATTTTTTAGCAACAATTTTTATGGGTCTGTGTCTCGTAACTGGATGTGGTACTTCTACGGATGATCCAGTAGATGATCCTGATCCAATTATTCCTGAAGTTCCAGAAGATACAAGGGTTACCCTTTACTTTGAAACATATGGAGGAGAAGAAATAGAACCAGTTAAGGTTGAACCAGGAACAACCGTTAATTTACCAACTCCAAAAAAAGAAGGATATACTTTTGACTATTGGTATACAACCCCCGATTTAGCTTTTAATACCGATTTAAGAAAAACGGTTCAAGTTAATGAAACAATGACAGTTTATGCGGGATGGTTTGCTTTAGATTATAACATTCATTTTATCACAAACTGTGGAGTTAAATTAGATAGTATTAATGCTTTAACTGATGAAGAAATAACGCTACCTATTATTGAACGTGATAACTATGAATTCTTAGGTTGGTATGAAAACGATGAATTATATACTAGAACAACTATGGAACCACGTGATATCACTTTAACAGCTAAATGGGGACCTCTTTTATATGATGTTAAATTAGATACAAATGGTGGAACAATTGATAGTAAATATGCAAATCAAAGTGTTGAAAAATATGAAACAATTTTACTACCAACTCCGGTAAAAAATGGTTATACTTTCTTAGGATGGTATAATGGAGAGACTTTAGTAACAGAAGAAACTTTAATTTCATCGGATATGACTTTAACCGCAAAATATGATGATACCAGCAAATATACATCAACTTACAAGATTGAATATATTTTAGATGGTGGTAAATTAGCAAGTAAAGATTCAAATTACAAAGCAGGGGAAGAAGTTGTTTTAGGTACACCTACTAAAGAGGGATATACTTTCTTAGGGTGGTATTTAAATGAAAACTTTGAAGGTTCATCAATAGATAAAGTAACTGTAAGTGATTATGGTAATAAAACAGTCTATGCCAAATGGATTGAAACAAATAAAGAATTTGTCATAACTTATCTTGATCATAATGGTAATGTCTATACTACAAAAAATGTTAAATATGGAAGTTTAGCAGAAAATGTTAAATATGATGGAGAAGGTTATATTGAATATCAATGGTTTGAAGGAAACAAAGCATTTGACTTTTCAACACCAATTGAAAGTGATATAACTTTAAGTGCTAAGTGGAGTATTTTAAAAGATATTTTAGCTGACTTACTTCCGAATAGAGCAACATCTGACTTATATTTACCAGGTAATATTAATACAAGCTTAGGGGATATTGATGTTGTTTGGAGTTCAAGTGATATTAATACAATTTCAATAAGAGGAATTGTTAATCCGTTAAGAGAAGATACGGTTGTTACTTTAACAGCTACATTCTCATATAAAAATCAAAGTTATACTCATAGTGCAAATGTTATAGTAGATGCGGTACAACTTCGTGACTTGTCATCAACAACTCCAGTTTTTGCTTACTTCTCAAGTAATATGGGGTCATACAAAGGTTTAAGTGGTATTCCACTTGAAACAATTGATGTTATTAATTATTGCTTCGCGAGAGTAACTGATAGTGGACAAGTAAGCATGGGAGAACTAATTAAGATTGGAACAGTTGTTGAAGCAAGAAAACAAGGTGTTAGAGTATTATTTAGTTTGGGAGCTTATGGTAATGGAGAAACTGGTTGTGGAAACATTAGTAGAGCTGCATCAACATCTGAAGGTCGTAAAAAATTAATTGAATCAATTATTTATAATATTGAACGTTATCACTTAGATGGAGTAGATATTGACTGGGAATATCCAGGCCACTTCCCTGCATCTGGTATCAGTTCAGCCCAAGACCGTTTAAATTATATGGCCTTTATGCGTGAATTAAGAGTGGCATTGGATGAATTAGGAGATGACTATTTACTAACAGCTGCTATTCCTGGTGGATACTGGGGACCAAGTAACTATGATTTACCTGGTTTAGCTGAAGTACTAGACTATTTACATATGATGACATATGACCTACATTCATCGTGGGCTACTACTCATCATACTGCTTTATATTCATCTAACTATGCACCTAACGGAAGTGTTGATGCTGCTGTTACAGCCTTCATTAAGGGAGGTTTCCCTAAGGAAAAATTAGTTGTTGGTGCTGCGTTCTATGGAAGAATTTGGCGTTTAACATCTGCGCCATCAAGTATTATGGGAGCATCAAATATCGATACAACTTTAGGTAAAGACCACGTAACATATACAACAATTAAACAAGATTATTTAAAACGATCAACTGTTAGATCATATTGGGATGAAGTTGCATGTGCACCATATATCTATGATTCAGCAACTCATGAAGTAATTTCTTATGATAACCCTAACTCAATTAAACATAAATGCCGCTATGTTTTAGAAAAAGAACTTGGAGGATTAATGTTCTGGGATTATGGAGAAGATACAACTGGATCACTCGTAAACGCAATTTATGAAGTGTTAAAAAAACCAAGTGAAGAATAAAAATTAGGAACGACTTAGTCGTTCCTAATTTCATTAATATCTTCCAGTAAATCTTCAATATTGCAGCTAAGAGCTTTTGAAAGACGAAGTAAAATATCTATTTGAGCCTTATTAATGTTGTTTTGACGTTGTTCATACATTTGAATATTTCGAATAGACACATTAGCTTTTTTGGCAAGCATTGATTGAGAAAGATTTGAAGCAGTTCTTATTTTTTTTAAATTTGTTTCAGTTTTATGATTAATTATATATTTATCAGCAAAACTAAAAAACTTGCTGATGTCTGCCTCATGTAATGTATCATACTTATCTAAGATTACATTGATAGGCAGCAGATTATTAAGATTATAAAAAGAAATATTTCTTATATTTTGATAATGAGCTATAATCCATCCAGCCCAATAATATTTTGAGGGGTTAAGAAAGGGTTTAACTTCCAACTCAGCATTACTTTTAAAAACCAAATTAACTAAGTCTAATGCTGAATGTCCAACTAAAAATTGAGGATTACCTTTTTCAATCTCTTTTGATACATAAGAATTTGTAAAAAGACTCCAAGAAATAATTGGATCATATTCGAGTGAGGTCATATATTCAAACATCGTTCCTAAATTTGTTGCTGCAGCATCAAGATAATTTATATCATAAGATCTCATCAATTTGTTTAATTTCCTTTCTAATAATATCTAATACATACAAATCTTCTTTGTTAAATGATTGCATCCGATTAGAAAAGTATGTTTTTCTTGCAATTTCATCTCTAGTTTTTCTTTTTATATAATATTCCCTACAATCTGCTTTTTCATACCCAGTAAAAATTAGGGCGGAAAAAGCATTTTTTGATTTTATTACAATTTGAGTTCCTAATTTTCCAAGTTTCATTGCTTTAGAGAGTTTTTGAACAGAAATAGTATTGTTAATAAAATCTTTAGCAAAACTAAAATATGAATCATCTGCTCGATAACCGATAATGATATCATAGTCATCAGTATTAATATAAAAATTGTCTAGTAAATATTTTTTTGCTTGAATAGATATTTCATTATTGGTGTCAAATGTTCTATGTTTTAATAATATTGCTATCCAATTAAGAATTGAATAGTCTTTTTTTCTTAAATCTAATATTTTAAAATTATCTAAATTTATGGTATAGAAATTTGCGTAGCCATTTGTTTTGTTATCTATACATGCCCATTCTTTAGCGAGTTCTAAATTTTCAGTACAATAAAAACCTAGTCCATAATCGTTTCTAGGGTTACCAATACCATATTGTGGTTTTTCAATGATGCTTTGTGAACCATGATAAATAATCAATTTAATCACCACCCTCAATATTATTATATCATTATAATGATAGTTTGTCAATATTTTGTTAAAAAATTATATATATCTTTATATTTGGTAAAAATAAGAAATACATAATATTACATATTTGTTGACAATTCAACAAGATAGGTATATAATATACTTGTTGAAATGTCAACAAGGAGAATATATGGATAGATATAAAGAATTTACAACATTATTTAACAAAATTTCCAGAAACATTAGAAAAATTAAAGATGTTGAAATGGCCAAGTTTGATTTAAAAAGTTCACACATGACATGTTTGTATTATCTATATAAAGAAAACAAGATGACATCGAAAGAGTTATGTGATGTTTGTGCAGAAGATAAAGCGGTTATTTCAAAAACTTTAAGTCTTTTAGAGGAAAAAGGATTTGTTAAATGTTTAGACGAAGTGAAAAAACGTTATAATAGCGATTTTATTTTAACAGAAAAAGGGTTAGTAGTAGGTAAAATAGTTGTCGAAAAAGTAGACGAGATGATAAAAGTCATATGTGAAGGAATTGAATTTAGCGATTTAACTATTTTCTATCAAGGATTACTAAAAATTAGTAATAATTTAGAAGATGTGTATCAAGAGAGATATGGAAATAAACTATAAAGGAGAAAAAAATGAGTAACGAAAAAAGATTACCATCTGTGGAAAAACCATGGCTTAAATACTTTCCACAAGAAAACGTAGGAATTCAAGTTCCTAACAAAAGCATTTACGAATATTTAAGAGATAATGTACAACCTGTATTAGATTCAACAGCGATTCATTATTATGGAACAAATATCTCTTTCCGTGGGTTACTTGCTAAAATCGATGAATTTGCAAATGCCTTTAAAGCAATTGGAGTAAAAGAAGGAGAATATGTTTCATTCTTAGCCGTAACTTTCCCAGAAACAATTGCAGCACTATATGCTTTAAATAAAATTGGTGCTATCGCAAACTTTATTGATCCTCGTATTGATGTGCAAGGGATCAAACAATTAATTATGGATGCCAAATCAAAAGTATTATTTACATTAGATTTTGCTTATCCTAAAATTAAACCAATTTTAGAAGAATTAAATTTAGAATATTTAATTACCCTTTCTGCTAATCAATCATTACCAGGGTTATTAAAATTTGTTCGTTCATTCAAGAAATTAGATAAAGATGTTCCATATGGAGAAAAAGTTTTAAAGTGTATTGATTTCCAAGCTTTAGGAAAAGGAACAGTTGCTGAAACTATTGAGTTTAAACCAAATCAACCAGCTGCGTTAGTTTATACTGGTGGTACAACAGGATTCCCTAAAGGGGTTATGTTATCAAATGAAAATTTCAATGCGGTATCAATCGGATTTGGTTACGCTGGTGTTGACATTGAAGATGGAGATTCATTTTTAGATGTAATGCCAATTTTTGCATCGTATGGTTTAGTATTTGGAGTACATACGCCTTTATCATTAAAAATAAAATTAATTGTTGTTCCTAAGTTTGACGCAACTAAATTTGGTAAACAAGTACGTCAGTATAGACCTAGTTTCATGGTTGGGGTTCCAGCTTTCTATGAAAAACTAATTACTTCAAAATATACTAAGAATTTAAATATGTCATTCTTAAAGATTGCGGCTAGTGGTGGAGACACTATGAACCAAGCATTAGAAAATAAGATTCATGAATTCTTTACAGCTCATAACGTTAAATGGAAGATATCTCAAGGTTATGGTATGAGTGAAGTATCATCAGCCGCATCTTTCTGTTTTAATAATGCATTTAAGAGTTTAAGTGTTGGTATTCCATCAATCACTACTACATTTGGGGTATTCAAACCTGGTACTACTGAAGAACTTGGATATAACGAAGAAGGGGAAATCTGTATGACAGGTCCTCAAGTAATGTTAGGTTACTTAAATAAACCAGAAGAAAGTAAAAAAGTTATGATTGAACATCCAGATGGAAAAGTTTGGGTTCATAGTGGTGATATTGGACGAATTGATGAAGATGGATTTATTTTCATTCAAGGTCGTGTAAAACATATGGTTATTCGTTTCGATGGACATAAAGTATTCCCTGTTCAAATTGAAAGCGAAATTATGAAACACTCAGCAGTTACTGCTTGTGCGGTAATTGGAGTTAAAGACTCTGCTCATATGCAAGGAGAAGTACCACTAGCAGTTGTTGAATTAAAACATGAAGATGGTGGAAGAGCAGTAGATAAAGATCGTGTTTATCGTCAATTAGTTAAATATTGTAATAAAAACTTAGAAGAAAGAGGAAAACCAGCAGAAATTGTCTTTATAGAAAGAATGCCATATACAAGTATGGGTAAACAAGATAAACTTACATTAAAAGAAATGTATAAAGACATGGAAATTACTTATAAATTCTAAAATATACTCCTACTAAAAGTAGGAGTTTTACTTTCTAAAATTAACAAAAAATAACGATATTTAGTTATAAAAAAGTTAATATGTTGAATCTAAAAAATAAATGTGGTATAATTTTTTTGTGTAAAAAATTTAAAAGGAGGTAAAAATGAAAACTAATAACTTTAAATTAATTCGTTTTGTTGTCGCATTTATTACAATTAATTGCTGTATTTTTGCATTATTTGGAACAATGCAGGTGGGTGCTGTTGAAGAAAAGGGAACAATTGATTATGTATCATTTGGGGCATCAAACGTAAACGGTTATGGGATGCGTGGATATTTAGGTCAAGATTCAGTTTATGATACTCCATGGCTTAAAGATGGGATTAATATTTATGGATATAAACAACAAGTTGAAGGAAGTTATCCAGATTTAATTGCTGATATGATTGAAGAAGCAGGATTTATGGTAAATCGTCATGAGATGGGTATTAGTTCAATGCGTGCAGAAGAATTAAGATTCTTACTTGATGATACTTATCGTGGAGACAAGTATACAGACTGGCGTTTTTATGATTTACCTGAATATAGTGGACGTGGTAACTGGTTTTATGGTGCTGGTAAACTAGAATGGTTTGCTAGAGGAAACACAACTGAACCAACACAAGAACAAGCAATTGCAGCATTAAAAGATGAATATCGCCAAGTAATTAAAGATGCTGAATTCATTACTTTAGATATGGGTATTAACAACTTTGGAGTATATGTAAGTAACCAAATTGGAAGTAATAAATATGGTAATGATATGGCAGTTATTGATCCAGAAGTTGCTGAAAAATATGAACTTGGAAAAGAATATGTTTTAGATATCATTAAACAATATGCTGGTGATTTACCAATGGTAGATTCACTTGAAAGTTTTGTTGACACAATGGCTTACGCTCTTGTAGGATTCTGTTTAAATTTTGATATTATTATGGAAAAAATTCGTGAATTGAATCCTGATGTACAAGTAGTAGTGGTAAGTATCCAAAATTTAATGGAAGGATTAGATACTTCTCTTCCTGGAGTAGATCAAAAACTACCATTAGATGATATTTTTGGAGCTGTAATTAACGCAGCAAACATTTATACAGCTATTTTATCACCATATGCAAACGATTATTATTATGCGGATGTTCGTCAAAATGGACATGTTGATTTCTATATGAATAAAATTGAAAAATATGATGGAAATCCTGAAACTTTAGATCAAAATATTAAAGATTGTTTCGATGTATATGACAATGATTTATTTGTTAAATCACGTATTCAACAATTCTTAATGGCTAGTCTTGCTCAAGATCCTGCATATAGCAGTTATATTGTAGCAACTCCAACACAATTAAATGTAAATGATTTAACATCTGTTGAATGGTTTATGTATGGTTTAAATGAATTCCAAGGTCAACCTCTAATTGGTTTTGACTTTAATGGAGATAGAGCTGTTGATTTATCATTTATGCAGTTTTTAGCAATGGGAAAAGCAGGAACATTAAGTGAAGTTCCTAATGTTGGACCAATTCTTGTAGGATTATATGATCAATATGATAGAGCTTTAACTATCGCATATGATGCTATGGCAGAATATATGCGTGAAGCAATGAAGTATGATACAATTGATTTAGGAAGTGTATCACAATCATTTGGTCCTGTTGAAGATATGATGTTAATGACTTTCTTTGAATTATTAATTGAAGGTATTGGTAAGGGACTTGCAGATCCTAGTTATCAATTTACATTATCTGAAGAATGTCCAGAAGGATTATTCGAAGTGATTGCTGAAAAAGCTAAAGCGTATAATTCGGCAGTAACAAATGAATTAGTTTATACAATTGCTGCACTAGGAGTACGTACAAGTATTGGTAATAGTTTCTATGGTCACCCAACTCCAGATGGTCATATTGAAATTAAAGATGCAATTGTTGCGGCTGTTGAAAATAAAACAACAGGAAAAGATGCAATAATTAAAGTATTAGAAGATGCAACTGCATCATATCATGATCGTATTATTCAAGCTTATAATACAATTAAAGGATTTATCGAAAGATTAGGAGCTACTGAAACAATAGAACACTTTAATGTAACTGATACAACTAAGTATCTAGCATTAGGAGATTCACTTGTAACAGGAAAAGGAGTAACAAAACCAGCTACTCAAAGTTATCCAGCTTTACTTGCTAGTGCGTTAGGAGTGAATAATAGTGAACAATATACTAACTTAGGGATTGATGGTATAAGAGCTAATGAACTTCATTATATCTTAAATCCAGAAGCAGAATTAGATACATATTATACCGATAAAATTTCTACATATGTAGAAAACGCTGGAGGGCTTGAGGCATTAAGAGAAAAAGTAATTCCAGCAGTAGAAGAAGCAGATATTATTACTTTACAAGTAGGAGCTAATAACTATAGCAACTTTGTTGTTGACCAATTAATGGCATACATACAAGGCAATGAAATGTATGAAATGGATTGGGATAAGTATTCAATTTTCAATTTTAGTGAATTATCATTAATGCTTAAGACAAAATATCGTGATAATCTATATCAATATTTAAGTGAAAACGGAGTTAATATTCCAGAAGAAAATAGAGCAATGTTAGAAACATTAATTGATATCTTCCTATATTCAAGTATTGATTATGTAGTTAATATGGAAGCTACAATGGCTAAGATTAGAGAATACAATGAAGATGCATTCATCGTAGTTCTTGGAACATATAATCCATTAAAAGGTGTTTACTATGAAGCAGAAGGAACAGAGAGATTAGAACTTGGATTATTCTTAGATGAAGTAATCGCTTTAATTGATGATTACTTAGTTCAATTAGCTAATGATTATGATAACTGTGTATATGTAGACATCAGTGAAACAACATTACTAGTAGACCAATATTCAATTATTTCAAAGAACTTCGCCGAAACAACAAAAGTTGCAGGATATGATGTACCACTTCCAAAATTCTTATCATACACAATGACAAATTCATTTAGAATGTTACAT
>JAFTPH010000001.1 GCA_017463365.1 Bacilli bacterium | reverse complement strand
ATTTTTTATCAGGCAATAACATTATAACACGAAGGACTTTTTTATGTAATTCTATAAAAAATAGGGCTGTCAAAAATTCTAGTCATAAATCCCCAGAATATTTGACAGCTTACATTTTCCCCAGAATTCTTTACATTACTATAAAAAAATCCCATTTTAAATGGGATTTTTCTTTTACACATCATAAAAACATGATCCACCAATAAATTCTCTTAATAAAGAATTACATGGGATTGCATTTTCTTCAATTGGTGTGAAGTATTTTAAATACTTAAGTAATCTATTCGCAATAATAAAATATTCATCTTCTGGACCAATAGCTTTTAATAGTGGAACTGCATATTTCTTTAAAACACAAAGTTCATAAGTTAGTTCAGAATTAAATACATAGTCGGACCCTTCTTGATGAGGATAAATCCATTTGAATTCTCCACGTCTTACTGATGGCCACATAGAAAGAGTGGTTTTAGCCGGAGCATTTCTGAATTGATTATCACGAACAATTCTTCTAATTAAACGTAGATCGGTAGTGCTCATTGGACTATGATTGTCAATATTAACTTGAATTTGAGGACTAATAAAGATTTTAAACTTTTGATGTTTAGGAATTAATGAACTCATTTGTTCGTTTAACGCGTGAATCCCTTCAATAATAATTGGTTGATTAGCAGGAACTTTCATTTTGTGTCCAGGTACTCGTTTAGCTATATTAAAGTCAAAACGAGGAATATCAACTTCTTCACCATTAATTAAAGCATACATATGTTCATTAAATAAATCAATATCTAAAGTATTGATATCTTCTAAATCAAGCTTACCATCAGGGCCTGGTGTAATTTTATCACGGTCAAGATAATAATCATCCATCGAAATCATAACTGGCTTAATTCCTCTTGATAAAAGTTCAATTCTTAAACGATTTGAGAAAGTTGTTTTTCCACTACTTGATGGACCCGCAATCGCAATAAGTCTAATATTATTAATGTCATCAGCAATCATTTTACCTAGTTCAGCAATCATATTATTATGCTTAGTTTCACATGTTTGAATGAAATCAACAATGTTATTAGGATTTAACTTTTGGTTAATATCATAAACAGTTTGAGAATCGATCATCGTTGCCCATTCGTATGCTTTCTTTAAAGTTCTACCATATACCGGAGCATCTTTAAATTCGGGAATAACACCACCGAGTTCATATCTTGGATATTGGATAATTAATCCCGGACCATAAGGTCTAATTATAAAACTTTTTAAATAACCAGTTGAGGGGACCATATATGAATGCATATAGTTTAAATAATCATCACATTTGTATAAATGAACATCACCAGCTGGACGATATTCTAAAATATCAATTTTATCACTTAAATTAAATTTTTGATATATATTTTTTGCTTCTTCAACACTTACAGTAAAACGTTCAATTGGTAAATCTAAATCAACAAGTCTTTTAACTTCTTCGTTTATTTTTTTAGAAACTTGATAATCGATTACAAAATCATTTGTTGTAGATGTACACAAAATACTTCTTGAAACGTTATAATTAAATTTAATAGATGCATCAGGATAAAGATTCTTAAATGCTTTAGCAATAACAAAACGTAAAGATGCTTCATATACTTTACCAGCTTCGCTATTATTTAAAGTAAGATACTCCACTTCCGCATCAAATGTTAATTTGAACGTAAGTTCACGCACTCGTCCGTTAACTAAGCAAATAATGTAATCTTTTTTGTTGCTATCAGGTAACAGACTAAGAGCAGTTGTTCCTTTTGGAACACTAATAGTTTGATTTTTAATTTTAATTGTTACCATATTTTCACCTCGTGCTAATATTGTATCGAAAAATGAAAACCTTTTCAAACAATTTGCTTATAAATATTGTTTCCATTATATATTTAATTTATGTGTTTTTTTGGCTCACCATATACCCTTTTCATGGCTTCCATAGTAATGACCCATTGTTTGCCATATTTACAAACATCAACACCATTAATAAATTTTCCATAAGAAATAGCTTTGCGGAGAGTACTTTCGTTTAAACCCCAAATTACGGTTGCGTCACTTAAAGCAAGTAAATTATCAAAAGCGGTTTTTACAATCTTTCCATTTTTCCATAATTCATCACATGATAAATCTAATTCATCATTCCATATAATACCATATCCGCCTGTATCAACTTTAACATCTTCCATAAGATATGGTCTTTCTTCAAAAATTTTAAATGCTTCTATTTTATTAATAACTTGTTTTAAATCATAAATTTTAGTTACTCCTTCTGAAAATTGTACAGTTAATTTATAATCAGGATTATAAGCAACAAATTTTACTTTATGAAACATAACTTTACCTCCTAGTTAAGTGATGAATTTCAATAATATTTTATCACTATAAAGTGAAAAAGTCAAGATTTATTTGTTTCGAAAATTTAAGATAAACCTAATATTTTACCATAAATGACAAAACCAATATGATATAATCATAAAAGCTCTAATTCCCTTTTCTTGACAATTATATGGATAAATGGTATAATATGTATGTACTGATAGAAACTAGCAGGGTGAGCAAGAGCTCACTCTTTACTTTGAAAAGGTGATAAAATGAATGATTTAGAAAAAATAATATTTGATGCATGTGTTAAATGTGTTGAAGAAGAACAAATGCAACTCTTAGAAGTAGAATTAGTTAAAGAATTTGGAGCCTTAATTTTACGTTTCACAATTGATAAAGAAGGGGGAATTGATATTGATGATACAACCCTAATTAGTGAAAAGGTAAGTTTAATTTTGGATGAAATTGATCCAATCGACAAAGAATATTATTTAGAGGTTTCATCAATCGGGTTAGAAAGAGAACTTAGAAATATTGAGGAAATAAAAAGTAGTATTGGTAAATATATTAATGTTAAAACATACGAAAAACTAACAGTAGGTAAAATTAGTCAAAAAGAATTTGAAGGAACATTACTTGCTGTTGAAGATAATATGATTACAATGAACTTTAAAGTTAAACAATTTAGAAAAGAAATTACAATACCATATGAAAAAATTGCTAAAATACGATTAGCTATAGAATTTTAGGAGGAATTATGACAAGTAAAGGATTTTATGAAACATTAGAACTTATCGCAAACGAAAGAAATTTAGAAATACATGATGTATTAGAAAAAGTTGCGGTTGCATTAAAAAAAGCATGTGCTCAAGAAGGTTATACTGGAGATATTCAAGTAGAATTTAATGAAGAAAAGAAACGTATTCGTATTTTCGAATATAAATATGTTGTCGCAGAAATTGATCCTGAAGGAATAGCTGGACAAATTACTTTAGAAGAAGGTAAAGCAATTAAAGAAAACGCAAAAGTTGGAACAAAGTTTAAAAAAGAAATCAATATTGAAAAAAATATTGGTAGAAAAGGTGCTTCTCAATTTAAACAAGTGTTCATGCAAGGATTAAAAGAATTAGGACGTGTTAGAGCATACGAATTCTTTAAAGAACGCGAAAACGAAATGATTTCAGCTACAGTTCACCGTGTTACTGAAGATGCAATCATTTTAGGTATTGGATTAGATTATGATGCATATATGCCGATTAAAGAAGCATTACCTGGTGAAAAATTCACTGAAGGTGAAAGCGTAAAAGTATATATTACTAAAGTTGAAGAAACAACAAAAGGTCCTAAAGTATATGTTTCACGTGTACATAAAGACATTGTTAAACGTTTATTTGAAACAAATATTCCTGAGGTTGCAAGTGGAGTAATTGAAATCATGGGTATTTCAAGAGATCCAGGTTCAAGAACAAAAATTGGAGTTAAGAGTAATAATGAAATGGTTGATCCAAAAGGTGCATGTGTTGGTATGGGAGGAGTTCGTATCAAACAAATTAATAATGCATTAAATGGAGAACGTGTTGATATCTTTAATTGGAGCGATAATCCAGTTAACTTAATTGCTGAAGCATTAACTCCAGCAAGAGTTATTAGTGTTTTAGTAGATGAAAAAGAACATAAATCATTAGTTATTGTTCCTGATGATCAATTCTCTTTAGCGATTGGTAAAGGTGGACAAAACGCTCGTTTAGCATCACAAGTATCAGGATGGAAAATTGATATCAAGAATGAATCTACAGCTTATAAAGAAGGGTTAAAATTCAAACCTAATGTAAGTGTAAAATAGGTGATAAAATGAAGGAAAAGAAAGTCCCTTTAAGAAAATGTGTTGTAACTAATACCCAACATCCAAAAATGGAAATGTTCAGAGTTGTAAGAACTCCTGAGGGAGAAGTTTGTATTGACACAACTGGAAAAGTCCGTGGACATGGGGTGTATGTTTCAAAAGACAAAACAGCGATTAATAATGCAAAAAAACGTAAATTATTAGATCGTTTCTTAGAAATAAAAGTGCCTGATGAAATATACGACGGGTTACTTGCATTATTAGAAGAATAGGTGATAGAGTTGAATAAAAAATCACTTAATTATTTAGGCATTGCCAAAAGAAGTGGTAATATCTTATGTGGAACAGATATGGTTGTAAAAAGCTTGTCTGGCGGTAAGATAAAGCTAATTCTTTTAGCGAGTGATGCCTCAGCAAATACTAAAGATAAAATTATAAAGAAGGCGTACTTTTACGAAATTCCTGTAATGGAGACTTTTACTTCAAGTGATTTATCAAAAGCAGTTGGTAAAGATCATATAATGGTAATGGCCTTAATTGATGAGGGATTAACAAAAGCTTTCTTAAAAGAAGTAGAAAGAGAGGTAGCTTATGAAGGTTAAAGAATTATCAGAAATTTTTAACGTCAGCATCGATGAATTATTAGACTTATTAGAAAACGTTGGAGTAAATATTGCTTCACGTGAAGAAACAATGGTTAATAAGGACTTAGAAAAGAAACTTGCTAAACGTTATAATGTTGAATATCCTTTTAAAGTTGGTAAACAACCTAAAAAATCTAAACCTACAAATTCTGTAGTTATTCCTGGTAAACCTGCTAAAAATGCAGCACCAGCTAAAGTTGAGTCTACTCCGGTTAAAAAAGAAGAAGCAAAACCTGCTCCAAAACCGGTAGAAGAAGTAAAACCAGTTAAAATTGAAGAACCAGTTAGAGTAATGAAAACTCTTAAAACCGAAGAAGTAAAACCACGTGTGGATGAAGCAACTCTAACAAAATATGCAGAATACTTAGAAGATGATGAATATAATGTTCGTCGTGAAACTCGTACAAAAAATAAGAATAATTCTGAAGATTATGGTAACGCCGATAATCGTCGACGTAAAAAAAATATTAAAAATAAGAATGTTAATAAAGCCGAAAAACGTACAAGTAATATCCCAGCTAAAAAACAAGATGAAAAAGGAGTTATTTACTACGAAGCAGGTATGACAGTTCAAGAAGTAGCTGAAGCAATGAATGTTGGAGTTACAGAACTTGTTAAAAAATTATTCATGTCAATTGGAGTTATGGCAGGAGCTACAAACTCTCTTGAACGTGATATTATTGAATTAATTGCTATTGATTATAACTTTGAAGTAAAAGATAAAGAAATTACTGATATGACTCGTTTCGATGAAATGAATATCGTTGATGATCCAGCTGACTTAGTTGAACGTCCAGTAATTGTAACTATTATGGGTCACGTTGACCATGGTAAAACAACATTACTAGATACAATTCGTAGTAGCCATGTAACTAAAGGTGAAGCTGGTGGTATTACTCAACATATCGGGGCATACCAAGTTGAAAAGAATGGGTCAACTATTACTTTCATTGATACTCCAGGGCATGCAGCATTCACAGAAATGCGCGCACGTGGAGCCCAAATTACGGATATTGTTATTTTAGTTGTTGCATCAGACGACGGAGTTATGCCACAAACTAAAGAAGCAATTGAACATGCTCAAGCAGCAAATGTTCCAATTATTGTTGCGATTAACAAAATGGATAAACCAACAGCAAACCCAGACCGAATTAAACAAGAATTAACAGAGTATAACTTACTTGCGGAAGAATGGGGTGGAGATACAATCTTCGTTCCAATCTCAGCATTAAATGGTCAAGGGGTTGATGAATTACTAGAAATGGTTGTTTTAGTAAGTGAATTAAGAGAATATAAAGCAAACCCTAACCGTTTAGGTGTAGGTACAGTAATTGAAGCTAAACTTGATAAAGGACGTGGACCAGTTGCGACTTTACTTGTTCAAAACGGAACTGTTAAAGTTGGAGATATTATCGTAGTTGGTAATACATTTGGTAAGATTCGTGCAATGCAAGATGAAAAAGGTAAACAACTTACAAGTGCTGGACCTTCTAAACCAGTTGAAATTACAGGTATCGCCGAAGTACCTTGTGCGGGTGACAAATTCATGATTTTAGATGATGAAAGAAAAGCTCGTGAAATTTCTGAAACAAGAACACGTAATCGTTTCAATGAAGAAATGGGTGTAGGTAAAGGGGTATCTTTAAATGACTTATTAAAGAACCAAAGTGATGAAGAATTAAAAGTATTAAACTTAATTATTAAATGTGACGTTCAAGGATCAATTGAAGCAATCAAAGGATTACTTGAAAAAATCAACATTGAAGGTACAAAAATTAATATTATTTCATCACGTGTAGGTGGTATCACAGAAACAGATATTAACCTAGCAATTGCCTCTCAAGCGGTAATCATTGGATTTAATATTAGACCAATGGCTAATATTAGTGATTTAGCAAAATCAAAAGGTATTGAAATTCGTTTATATAATATTATTTATAAACTTCAAGAAGATATTGAAAAAGCGGTTAAAGGATTACTTGATCCAGTATTTGAAGAAAAAGAAACAGGGCAAGCCGTTGTTAGAGAAACATATAAAGTTTCTAAAGTTGGAACAATTGCTGGATGCTATGTAACAAGCGGTTATGTATCTCGTAATGCGGGAGTACGTGTAATTAGAAATAGTATTGTAATCTATACTGGTAAAGTTTCTTCATTAAAACGTTTCAAAGATGACGCAAAAGAAGTTAAAGCAGGATTTGACTGTGGACTTACAATTGAACACTTTAACGATATTAAAGTTGATGACATCATTGAATGCTTTGTAATGGAAGAAGTAGAAAGGGATTAATATGGCTCATCACGCAGAAAGAGTAGCAAAAATAATTGAAAGAGAATTATCAACAATTCTTTTAATGGAAGCTAAAAATAATCTTCTTAAATACGTTTCAATTACAAAAGTTGTAACAACTAAAGATTTATCGGTTGCGACAATATGGTTCATTGTTCGAGGAGATGAAGCTGAAAAGAAAGCAACTACTCTTGCTTTAGAACAAGCAAAAGGATTCTTACGCAGCGAATTATCTCACCGATTAGATGTTAGAAAAACTCCAGAATTAAGATTTAAACTAGATGAATCACTAGCATATGGTGAAAAAATCGACCAAATCTTAAAAGGTTTAAAATAAAAAAATCATTTTGAGGAGTTTTTAATAAAAAAACACCAAAAAGCTCCAAAATATTGGTTGTTTTACATAAAATATACATAAAAATGGTAAAAAAAGACCATAAAATAAAAAGATCATAAAATTAAAATACTTGACACATATTTATATAAAATGATAAAATATAAATGTGTGGAGAGTATGATATATGAAAAACAAACTCTTCTATGATAGAAGAGTTTTTTGTTTAAAAAGACACACAAAAATTGACAGGAGGAAAATAATATGAAATTTAAAAAACTAGTTATGATGTTATTATTATTTAGTGTATTAACAATATGTACATTCTATAATAACATTACAAAAGCAGAAGGTGAAATAGAAGAAAAGATATACTGTGATGCTACTATTGATGATGAATTTACTGATAATGAAATCTTAATAGTATTAACAAATGAAGAAAGCTTAAAATTTAGTGAATACACAGTAAATAGTTTTTCTGAAATAAACTGTATAGCTAT
>JAFTPH010000043.1 GCA_017463365.1 Bacilli bacterium | reverse complement strand
GACTACCATTTCTTTTTCTACTTGTAATGTAATTTTCCCAACTGGTTTTTCACATCCAGCTAAGGCAATTAACATTAAAAAGAAAATCGAAAATAGACTTAAAATCTTCTTTGTCATATTTGTATAGCCTCCTTATACGTAGTATATTATACCATTTTTTGAAAGCCTTTTCAAATTATTAACTAATTTTTTGTAAGCCTTTTCAATTTTTTAATAAGAAAATAAAAAAGGTTCAAAATTTTGAACCTTTTTCTTCGATTATCGACGTTCTTTGATACGAGCAGCTTTTGCAGATAATGAACGAATATAATGTAATTTAGCACGGCGAACTTTACCATGTCTTAATACTTCGATTTTAGCAACCATTGGTGAATGAACAGGGAAAATTCTTTCTACACCTACACCGTAAGACATTTTACGAACTGTATAAGTTTCAGAAACTCCTCCACCACGACGAGAAATTACTAATCCTTCGAAAATTTGGATTCTTTCGCGATCGCCTTCTTTGATTCTAACGTGTACTTTTACATTATCTCCTGGACGGAATGCAGGAACATCATTTTTTAAGTATTGTTTAGTTACTGCTTCTAATAATTGTTGACTCATAATACACACTCCTTTTCTAATTTGAAATAATTCAAACGATATTCATACCTATCATGACAATAGTAGCGGAATATTACTGTACCCATACGCACAGCTATATAATTATAGCATATTTTGCATTTTAATTCAAGTAATTTAAGAGTTATTTTGACAAATCAATTAAAAAATGGTATACTATTCAATAGTAGAGGTGATAATTATGAATTTAAAAATTGGACAAATAAACAAATTAGAAGTTTTAAAAGAAACTGATATCGCATACACCCTAACAAATGGTACTGATGAAGTCTTTTTACACTTTAATCAAACACCTCGTCATTTAAAGGTTGGAGAACGTGTTAATGCCTTTTTGTATTACGACCAAAAGAAACGTCTTTGTGCAACATTAGAAACACCTCTTATCACAACTGATAAGTATGGATTTGTCGAAGTTGTTGAAATTAGTACTGGGGGAGTATTTGTAAATATCGGTATTAACAAAGATATTTTACTTTCCAAAGACTATTTAACTCTTTCTCAAAATGGTTGGCCAAAAGTTGGTGATAAAATACCTTGCATTTTAAAAGTTAAAACTAATCAGTTAATAGCTAGAATTGTTAATAAGAATGATAACATTGAACAACCTCATTTATTAAATGTTGGTTCAAATACTGAAGGTGTTATCTCTAAACTATCTCCAAATGGGATTGGAATATATACAGATGACTTTGATTTTGTTTTCATTCATCAAAGTTTGTTACGCAAAAATTACCGACTAGGAGAACGTATTTCTTTTAAAGTAATTAACGTTAACCAAAATAATGAATATAACGCAACTACGATTCAAAATAAAGAATTCTCAAGACTTACTGATAGTGATGATATCTTAAATCATTTAAAGGCTAATGGGGGAGTAATGCACTTAGGAAATGCTTCAACTCCAGAAGAAATTTCAAAAGTACTTCATATGAGTAAAAGTGCTTTTAAACGAGCTATGGGTAATTTATATAAACAACGCTTAATTGAAATTGAAGATCATAAAACAATTCTTAAATAGGTGATAATATGGAAGAATTAGAATTAAAAGGACTTCTTTCAAGTAATCTTATCAAGTATCGTAAAGCTAATAATTTAACTCAAGCTAATGTTGCTGAAGCATTAAATTATTCTGATAAAGCAATCTCTAAATGGGAACGTGGCGAAAGTTTACCTGATCTTTATACTTTATCTCAATTAGCTGCTTTATATAATATCACTGTAAATGATTTAATTATGAAAGATACTAAAGTCATAGTTAAACCTAAAAAGAATAACAAAATGCATTTTATTGTAACTTCATTATCTTTTATTCTTGTTTGGTTAGTGGCAACTATTGTTTATGTAATTCCTTTAATTTTTACAGAAGTTCCAAATTTATGGTTAATTTTTATTTCTGCAATACCCGTATCTTTTATCGTATTACTTGTTTTTAGCGCTCTATGGGGAAACAATAAAACTAATTTTCTTTGTGTAACCGGTTTAGTTTTATCCATTATTTTAGCAATTTGTATGCCACTATATGTCATTTTTAGTTTAAATAAAATCTGGCTATTATTTATTTTATTTGCCCCACTTGAGCTATTAAATATTTTTTGGTTTTTAGTAAAGAAATAGAACACAAACCTAAAAGGTTTGTGTTCTTCTTTTTTATATTTCTCCACAACCAATATATGTTGCTGGACCCTGCATATATAATTTTCCATTTTCTTCAGATATTTGTAATTCCCCATATGGTAAGATAACCTTAACTGGATTATCACATTTATTAAATAGTTTACTAATTACATAACTAGAAGTTGAACCAGTTCCACAAGCATATGTAAAACCAATTCCTCGTTCATATGTATTTACTTTTAAAGTATTTCGATCAACAACTTCTACAAAGTCAACATTAGTACCATATTTAAAGACTTTGTGTTCATTAATAAATTTTCCAAGTTCTGGATAAAGACCATATTCAACCTTTGGCATATATACAACTGTATGATATGTTCCTAAGAAAAGACTATGGGTTAAGTATTTTTGTTTATCTAATTCTACTTCAAAATTAAGCATATCTTCTGGGCTATCAAAGCCCATTTTTTCTTTATTGAAAGAGTACGTTCCCATATCTACTTTACAAATAAATGGTTCTTTAGAAACAACATTAATTACTTTAACCCCATCTAACGTTTCAATTTCAAAAACATCTTCACAGGTCATTTGATGCTTTAAGAAATAATACGCTAAACATCTTATTCCGTTACCACACATATTCGCAATACTACCATCTTGATTATAAAGCATCATTTGAAGTTTATGAGGATTAACTACAAACATTCCATCTGCCCCAATACCTGTTGTTCTATTACATAGTTTTCTCGCAAGTGCTTGATAATCTTTTGATAAATCTCCTTCTATAAAGAGAAAGTCATTACCACAACCATGGTATTTTTCGAACTTTATTTTACTCATCTAATAATTTCTCTAATTCATCAACTAACTTATCCATGCGTTCAACTACAGCCATGAATGTTTCTTTCTTTGTGAAGTCTACTCCTGCTTCACGTGCTTGTTCAACAGGATATTTAGATCCTCCTGATTTTAAAAGATTAGTATATTTTTCAAATGCTCCTGGAACATTATCTTGAACATCTTTATATAATTTGAAACTTGCTGCAAAACTTGTTGCATATTGATATACATAGAATGGAGTATAGAATAAATGTGGAATATATGCCCAAACAAATTCTTTATATTTTTCTTTTGTTAAATCAAAACCATAATATTGTTTATATAAGTCAACCATAATTTTTGATAATACTTCATGATTAATCGGTTGATCTTTTTCAACTAATTCGTGAGCCCTTAATTCGTAATCCGCAAATAATGTTTGACGATAGAATGTACCTACAATTTCATCAATAGCCTTTTGAAGTAACATAATTTTTTCTTCTTTTGTGATATTACCTGAAGTCATTAAATAATCAAGTAAAGCATGTTCATTAAATGTTGATGCGATTTCCGCTACAAAAATAGTATAGTTTTGTAATTCACCAGGTTGGTTTGCTGCTGCGTACATTGTGTGAATTGAATGTCCTGCTTCATGAGCAACTGTAAATACATCATCTAAAGTGTTACTATAGTTTAATAAAATAAACGGATGAGTATTTGTTACTCCTGATGAATAAGCTCCAGTTCTTTTTCCATCTTGTTCGTAAACATCTACGAAACCATCTTTCAATGCTTCGCGAGCTAATTCTTTAAAATCGCTTGGAAATTTTTCGATAGAAGCAAAGAATAAATTTTTAGCTTCTTCATATGAATATTCTTTATTAGAATGAGCAAGTTCTAAGAAACGATCATAAGTATAGTGACGTTTTAAACCTAAGGCTTTCTTTCTTAGTTTAAAATATTTCTTTAGTGATTTATTTTGGCGTGATGCTACATTTACTAAAGTTTTATATACTGATGTTGGAATATTATTTCTAAATAAGAAACTTTCTAAAATGCTATCATAATTTCTTGCTTTAGCATACGCTTTATCGGCTTGTAATACTGTATTGTAAATTGTACCATATGTAGTTTTATGATCATCATATGTTTTATATAATGCTTCAAAGATTTTCTTTCGATCTACCGCATTATCAGTTTTCATTATTAAACTACGCCAGTTACCTTGAGTAACAGTTACAACTTCTTTGTTCTTTAATTTAACAGTTTCATTTTTACCATCAGCAACAGCTAAAGCACTATATAACCCTCCACCTTGTGATACAGGACTAAAGTAAGAGATTAGTTTTTCGCTATTAGCATCTAAAATATGTTCTGTACTTCTAAATAATTTTTCAAACCCAAAACGGAATTCTTCAAGTTCAGGATGTTTATCAATAAATGACATTACTTTTTCTTTTCCTAAACTTAAAATTTCTGGTGATTCAAATGATGTAGCAAGACTTAATTTTTGGAATAAAATCATCATTCTTGATACTTTACTAGCATTCTCAACATTCTTTTTATTTAAGTCACTTTTTAGTGAACCATATTGATATACTCTTTCTAATTTTTCAGATATTTCTTTTTGAGTTAAGTAATATTCAACGAACTTTTCTTCATCTCCTAATTTTCCAGCAAATGATGCGGCTTTTTCAACATAAGGAATAAGCTCTTCATATGCTTTCTCATACTCTTCTTCTGTTTTAAATAAATAAGTTAAATCCCATTTCATAATATTGTCCTCCAATTTATACTTGTTATTATTATATCACTTTTTTATTAATTTATCTATATATAAACATTTTTATAAGAAAAACCATCCAATGGATGGTTTAATTGTATTTATTAAAATGATAATAGTTTTCTTCTTGTTGTTTACGCTTTTCTAATATCGCATCAAAGTCAATAGAGTAATTTTCATCTGGTTTTGAAAAATCTTTTCTTTCATAACTATTAGATACTTCGCGATAAAAATCAGCACGAGCAGCTGCCATATATGGATTTAAGAAATAAAATCCAAGTCCAAGAGTTAAGATACATAATAATACCCAACCGATAAAACTAAACTCTAAGCAGAATAATCTAAAGCGATTACCTTTCATTATTCGTTTTGATTCAGCTAAAACCATTTTTATTGATAAATTTGGATTTTCAGCTAAAATGTATGGTACCATCGCATAACTATACGAAGCTATAATTCCCGGAATAATAAATAGTAATGACCATAATAATACATATACCGATACTAGTAAATTAGCTAGGAATATTTTGATTATTTGTGGGAAATAAATGAATAAAGTTTTAATACTAATTTCTTTACTATCAACAAGATCTAAATTAAATTTAGCATATCCTACAGAGATTACACATGCTACCATCGAAAATGCGATCGCGAATACTAATCCAAAAAGAATTATTACTGCTAAAATCGGTAATATAACCTCTAACACTTTTTCAGGTATTTCAAGTTGAGGACCTTGTTCTGTTGAAAAATTAAACGATACATTTGTTCCTGATGCACCAGATGTAACTCCAAAAACACTTGCTATTATTCCTGCTACAACAGCTAAACCCCATTTCCCAGTTAATGCGCTTCTAGCTGATGCGCGAAAATCACTTGCTACTCTCATTTTTACCTCCTATTCGCAACCGCAATCTTCTAACCCGGTTGACTCATATATTGCTTCTATAAAGGCTTCTGATGCCCTTAAAGTTTCATAACCTTCCGTATAAACGATAATATTTTTATATCCAAGTTCTTCTAATATTTCTAGAATAGGAACATATTCTTCTTTTCCTGAATCTACAAGATAAATTGTTGAATTAGTGCTTGTAAGTTTTGTAATCCACTTATCAAAATCTTTATCTTGATGTACATCAAAGCTTTGAGCACCACTAATATGGCCTCCCGCATATGTTCCTTCTTCTTCTTTATCTGTTCCTCTTGTTCTTAAATCAACTACTAAACCAGTTACTTTTCCCATTTGTTTATCATATAATTTATCCACAAATTTATCGACATTATCAGTAACTGTTACACAAGAGGTAAGTAAAATACTAAAAAATAAAATTCCTACTAAAACAAACAGTTTTTTAATTTTCATTTTTTTCAAGCTCCTTTAAGTATGCGTAGTCTTCAGCAGTTAAAGCAACTTTATCTAATAAATCTGGACGCATCTTGTAAGTCTTCTTTAAAGCCTCTTTATGTTTCCATTTTTCGATATTCGCATGGTGCCCAGAAAGTAAGATTTCTGGTACAGAGTGTCCATCATAAACTTGAGGGCGAGTATATTGAGGATATTCTAAAAGTCCACTCATAAATGATTCTTGGACCGTTGAATCATCACTAATAACCCCTTTAACAAGTCTTGCTACAGCATCCATAATTGTTAGAGCTGGTATTTCACCACCAGTTAAAACATAATCACCAATCGATATTTCTTCATCAACATAATTTAAAATTCTGTTATCAATTCCTTCGTAATGACCACACATAATTATTATATGTTCATTCTTTGATAAATCAATTGCCATTTGTTGGTTAAACACTTTTCCACTTGGAGTTGTAAGAATCTTAGTTGCTTGTTCATAACCAGGGATAGAAACTAAAGCTTTATGAAGGGGTTCAACACTAATAAGCATTCCTGCTCCTCCACCATAAGCATAATCATCAACAGTATTATGTTTATTAGTAGAAAATAATCTAAAATCAATAATGTTGATTTCTAATAAACCTTTTTCTCTAGCTCTTTTTAAAATTGAACTATTTACTACTCCTTCAATCATTTCCGGAAAAAGAGTTAATATATCAAATCTTAACATATTTCACCTATCTCAATCCTTCAATTTCATGAATAATTATTTTTTCATCTACAATATCTTTAATGAATTCATCAATAAAGGGAACTAAGAATTTTTTTTCTTGACTCTTAACTTCAAGAAGTTTGTAAGTTGGAATTTCTAAAACATCAACAACTTCTCCTAATAGTTCATTATCTTGATTATAAACTTCCATTCCGATTAAATCATCACAGTAATATTCTCCTTCTTCTAAGGCTTTAGCATTCTCTGTATCAACATATAAACTAAAACCAACATATTGAAGAACATCATTAATATCTGTTAAACCATTAATAGCAATCATATATAAATTTTTATGAAATCTCGCTTTATCGATTGTAACAGGAATATAGTTATTACCTTGTTTTAAATATAATGTATTGCCTTTAGCAAGTCTTTCTTCAATAAAATCTGATTCGCTAAATAATTTAAGTTCTCCTTTTATCCCAAATGTTCCAACAATTTTTCCTACTTCTAAATATTTAGTCTTCATCTTCTTCATCTCCGTGATTGTGGTCGTGATCGTGATCATGTTTTTCTTTTTTGAAAATTCCCATTACGCGTAATGAATTAAGAATCGCAATCAATGATACCCCAACATCCGAGAATATCGCAAGCCACATACTTACCTCTAAATCTAAAACAGTAAGTAGTAATACAACTATTTTAATTGATAAAGCTAAAATAATATTTTGAACTACAATCTTTCTAGTTGTTTTCGCAATCTTAATTAATTCATTTAACTTAGTTAAGTTATCACTCATAATTACAACATCGGCAATAGCGATTGAACCTTCTGATCCACTACCACCCATAGCAATACCAACATCAGCTAAACTAATAACTGGCGCATCATTAATACCATCACCAACATATACTGTTTTGGCATTTTTACCAAGTGTTGCTTCTTTTACTTCTTCTAATTTTTCAACCTTTTGAGCTGGTAATAATTCATAGTAAACTTCATCTACTCCAAGTGTATTAGCAACACTTATACTTACATTTTTAGAGTCTCCAGTAAAGATTTGAATACTCTTAACATCGTTATTACGTAAATAATTAATTGCTTCATCAGCATCTTTTCTAATTGTATCTCCGATTACTAAGTAACCAACATATGTTTTTTCTTTCAATACATATAATACAAGTCCAGCTGCTTTAATTTCAGGAATATCGACTTTCGCATTTTCCAAACAACGAGAGTTACCAACTGTAATTTGAGCGCCATTAATAATCGCTCTAACTCCACGAGATGGAATTTCGGTAAAGTCTTCAATTATTTCAGCAAAGATTTTATCTTTACCATAAGCTTCCACAATTGAAATACCAATTGGATGTGTTGAATGATATTCAGTGTATGCGGCTAAACGAAGAATTTCATCTTTTGACATTTCACCTACTGATACCACATCTAATAATCCAAATGTTCCATAAGTAAGAGTACCAGTTTTGTCAAAAATAACATTTTCAACATTATTTAAAGCTTCTAAATAGTTACTTCCTTTGATTAAGATTCCACGACGACTAGCAATTCCAATACCACCAAAGAATGTTAGTGGAATAGATATTACTAAAGCACATGGACAACTAATAACAAGGAAAATCATTCCCATATAAATTGACCCTGTAATCGTATCAGTTCCTAAGAATAAGTCTTTTAATGCTAAAGACGGATCAATCAAATGTTTAATAAACGGCATCACTAAAATCAATAATACTGCTGCGATTACTACAACTGGGGTATAAACTTTTGCGAACTTAGTAATAAAGTTTTCCGTTTTAGCTTTAGAAATTCCAGCGTTTTCCACAATATCTAAAATCTTTGTCATTGTTGATTCACTTTGTGGTCTAATTGCTTTAATTTCAATAACACTACCAAGGTTGGTGCTACCAGATAAAACTTCATCTCCAACTTTAACATTACGATATAATGATTCACCTGTTAAAGCTTTAGTATCAAGATATGTTTTACCATCAACAATTATTCCATCAACTGGAATCATTTCTCCATTTTTAACAATTAAGATATCTCCAGGAATTACACTTTCAACTTCTACTTCTAAGGCTTCACCATTTACTTTTAATCTTGCTTTTTTAGCCTCATATGAAAGTAAAGCCGAAATTGACTTACGTGAATGGTTAACAGCTTTCTCTTGTAAGAATGTTCCAATTTGATATAATAACATTACTAAAACTGCTTCAAAATTATGACCTGTTATGATTGCGCCAATAGAGGCAACAGTCATTAGGAAATTTTCATCTAAAAATCTACGATTAATTATGTTTCTAAAGAAACGATAAATTACTTTATGACCTAGTAATAAATAACTAATCAATGTTGAAATCCAAGTTGGAAGGGTTAAATGAACATTGTGAACAAAAGGATTTCCTTTATCTACAAAGATATGCCAAATGAATGAGAACGCTAAAAATAAAGCCCCAATACTAAATACAATAATATCTTTTTTACTAATAACATAACGTTCTTCGGCTTCAGTTCTTTGTCGAGTTGCTACATCCATAACCACAATTCTTGGGTCAACTTTATGAGCAATTACACTTACTTCATCAACAATATTTTGAACAAGTACACTATCTGTTGTTTCAATAATAAAGCGTTCAGTCGAAAAATCTACAATTACTTGTTTATGACTAAAATTCTTTTTCGCTAAATTTTCAATTTTTAATGCACATTGGGCACAGTCAATACCTTTTAATTTTAATACTTTACGATATACTTCAATGTTTTCAATTTCATCTAAAACAACATTTTTTTCATACTTTTTAAATGGTTTAATGATATCGCTATATTCCACAACATTAGTGTGTTCAATAAATAAAGTATCAGTATTTTTATCAATATTAACACTTACTACACCTTCAATTTTCTTTAATTCCACAAGAATCTTACGATAATTGTTTTTGTTGTCACATTTTAAAATTTTGTAACTTTTATTAATATTTGCCATCTTACACCTCATGATTCATATGCACACGACCAGTTTCAACAATCATTTTTACATGATTATCATTTAGACTATAGATAACCATTTTACCATCTTTTTCTGATTTTAAAACTTGTGCATCTTTTAAAATTCTTAATTGATGTGATACTGCCGATTGACTAAGTCCTAGTTCTAAAGTAATCTCAGTAACACTTGCCTTTTTATCCATTAAATAATATACAATCGCAAGTCTTGATGGATCTCCAAGCACGGAAAACATACTTGCCAGTTTTGTTATTTCTTTTGAGTATTCCATATACTTCCTTTCCACATATATTCATATGAACATATGAAAATTTATTCATTAATATTATACTACATTTACCAGTTATTGTCAATAATATTAAATGAATAAAATGTGAAAAAAATGCCAATCTTACAAGCGGCATTAAATCCTAAATATATATTATAAGTATTTTATTTACTTAATCAATAAATCCTTCCAATTATGAAAACATCTCCCCTGGGGCACATTGTAAAGAGGTGCGGGGAGCTTTATCACTAATATTATATTACAAATCATTAAAATTATCAAATGTTTCAATACATATATTTTTAAAATGAAGTTCCCTATTAAATGAAAAAAATGTCCTTTAAAAAGGACATTAGTTTTCTTCTTTCTCAGAAAGGAAATCAATATCTAAGTGTTTCTTGTCACGAATCGCAGCAGTATAAGCAATTGTTCTAATTGCGTTTGCGACACGACCTTTTCGACCTATGATACGACCCAAATCATCAGGATGTACAGAAACTTTTAGAGTAATAGCGTCTTCTTTTTCAGATACTGTTGTTACCACAATATCTTCTGGATGAGTTGCAAGAGGCTTGATTAATTCTGAGACTAATAGTTCATAATTAACACTGCCCATCGTTATTACCTATTCAGCTTTGCTTGCTGTGAATTTAGCAATATAGCCTTCCTTTGTTAATAATGATTTAACAGTATCTGTAGGTTTAGCTCCAACACTTAACCATTTCATTACTTTTTCTTCATCGAATTTTACTGTTGCTGGTTCAGTTAATGGATTGTAAGTTCCAACGATTTCAATATAACGTCCATCACGTGGGTTACGAGAATCAGTTGCTACAATACGATAGAAAGGTTTTTTCTTTGAACCAAATCTTTGTGATCTTAATTTTACCATGTTTTTAATTCTCCTTAATTTGTTATTATTTTTTATACTTAAGTATTATACCATAAAAAAACATATGTGTCAAGTAATTTTACTTGACACTTCTAATTATTATTTAAATATTTTATTAAACCATTTACAAAGTCAATTTGTTTCTTAAAATTATTAATTTTATCACTCAAAGTCATCTTTAAAGCAACCTTGACTTCTTTTTCAAACTCACTAAACATTGCTGGATTCTTATCTAAAACTTTATACCATTTAGGATTATATCTTAAATAATTTAAATATGCATCATTACTATACAATCTACTTGTAATACTTTCAACCATTAATCCCACCAACTATTGTAGTTGGCATTAAACATTCCACTACTTGGTTTATTACCAATCCCTTGGGTAATTTGAAGAACTTTTTGAACAGTATTTAGGGTTTTACTGATGGAATCAGGATTTATTTTTTTAATATAACCCATAATATTTTTTAAGTTTTCACTACTTAATAAATCAATTGTTTCTTTTTTTTCTTCTTTTTTATATGGTTTCCATATTTCATTTTCTTCTCCTAATATAACCCAGTCTTCATAAATATTTTGCCAGGTTCTTTTTCCACTTACTACCTCATCTCTTACATGGGGATAACGCGAAACAAAACTTCTAAATTCATCCATTCTACTAGCCATGATATCACCTCACTATAATTTATTAATAAAACCCATAATTGGTGACCATTTTTATTACTTTTGCGTATATTAAATTAGGAGGGATAAAATGTTTAATAATCGTAAACCAAATAAAAGGGTCTACCCACAACCATATTTTAATCAAGAGTGGATGGACCCTAATAACAATTATTCTTTATCAATTTTAGAAACAGAAATTAACGAACTAAAACGTCAAAATATTAATTTATCTAAACGTCTAAATAAAATTGAAAACTATTTAGGAATTAGAAATGAAGATAACGATTCTTCTTTATTTTAAATCTTTCATTGTTTGATAAATTGATACACCAATTTGTTTTTGTAACATCTTATCATATTGTTTTTCTAAAGACTTATTGTTTAAAATATTTCGATATTCATTATAACTGTTTATTAATTCTTCTTTAGATATCTTATGATGTTTGTTTCTTTCAATAAGTTTAAAGAAATTAATGATTTTAACAATTTCTTCAACTTTAAATAAATCGTAGTCGATTTGATAATCTATTTCATTGTAATCTTTTTTCATATAATCTACCTCTTATATATATTATACCACAAATTTAAAAAATTAGGTTTTAACATATGCAAAAAAATAAAAGATTACATACTATATAATGTCTAAAGAACAGGAGGGAAATTATGTATCAACCTAATTATGGATATGGATGCTGCGCTCAACCTACTAATACATGTTGTGGAGGTAATAGTAGTTTCGGTGGATATGGCTATGCTTTAATTTTAGTATTATTCATTTTATTAGTTATCATCGGTACTGCTCGTTGGTAATTAATATATATAGGAAGATTTAATCTTCCTTTTTTTATTACAAAAGTTTAAAAATATGGTATAATATTTTTTGAGGTATATGTTTATGATTTTAATGAAAGATATTATTAGAGAAGGTAATCCCTTATTAAGAGAAAAATCCGTTAATGTTGAACTTCCTTTATCAAATGAAGATGAAGAGATTTTATTATCAATGATTGAATATATTGATAATTCAATTGATGAAGAGATTGCTGAAAAATACGATTTACGAGCAGCTGTTGGAATTGCTGCTCCCCAAATTGGAATTTTAAAGAAAATGTTTGTTATTTATTTAACTGATGAACAAGGTAATGAACACTTCTATCCTTTAGTTAATCCTAAAATTGTTAGTTATTCTGATGAACAAATTTATTTGCCAGGAGGAGAAGGTTGTTTATCAGTTGACCGTGAAGTAACAGGTTTAATTCATCGAGCTAGAAGAATTACTGCTGATGCTCATCTTTATGATCCTGAAACAAGAACTCTTAAACATGTTATTTTAAAACTTAAAAACTATCCTGCTTTAGTTTTCCAACATGAATATGATCATTTATTTGGAACTTTATTCCCTGATCGTATTAATAAAGAAAAACCACTTTTCGTTCCGGAAAATTCTAAACCGGTTGTATTCCCTAAATATGAAGAAACTGCTGATAAATAATCAGCAGTTTTCTTTTACAACTTTATCAATATAATCAAATGCTTTCATAAAGCCATCTTTAGATATATCATCAGTTATATATGTGGCTTGTTTTAAAGCTTTTTCAGTACTATTTCCCATCGCGATAGAGTATTTTACGACACTAAACATTTCTAAGTCATTATCACCATTACCGATTGCGAAAGTATTCTCTGGTTTATATTTTAGATGTTCTAAAACTGTTTTAATACCATCCGCTTTAGAATGATTTTTAATTAAAGCATCTCCTCCATAATGTCCCCATGGAACAACATCAATTCCTGGTGTTTTATTTGCCATACGAACCACATTTTCTTTTTCTCCAAGTAGCCAGGCCATTCCAAATGGTAAACTTAAATCATAGTTGTAGCCATTTACATCATGAATAGCTCCCTCATCACTGCCATCTAATACTCTATTTGTTAAATCACTAGTTAGATTAATATAGCAAGCATCCGGAGTTGTTAGGGCTAAAATAATATCTTCTTCAATACATCCCTTTATTAAAGAAGTAACATCTTCTTTTTCAAATTCATCTGATCTTAAGATTTCTCCATCATAAACAACATAACCACCATTCATCAAAACCATCCCTTTGAATAAAGATAAATATTTGCTTAGTGGTCCTAAAATAAATTTAGTTCTTCCAGTTGATAAGAATAAATCATATTTCTCATGATATTTTTTTAGGGTTTCAATAGTTGATTCAGGAATTGTTCTCGTATGATTATCATATAATGTTCCGTCAAAATCAATAAATATTGCTACTTTATTATTCATAAAATTCTCCACCTTTTTAATATATATATAGTATACCACATTTTTTAATTTTTTGCTTTTAAAAGCAGGCTTTTTTTGTTATAATATATTTAGTATAAATATTAATTTTATAGAAAGGAGAAAACAAAACTTTATTTTATGAATTACAATACTAATAAACGCAAAAAAACAAAGCCATCAGAAGACATTAGAGTTTTCTCATTAGGCGGACTTGGTGTTGTTGGTATGAATATGTATGTCGTTGAATGTGATGATGAAATAATCGTAATGGATGCGGGAGTATTATTCGCTGATGATTCTACTCCAGGAGCAAATTATATTATTCCTGACTTTACTTATTTACAAGAAAATGAAGACCGAATTGTAGGATTATTTATTACCCATGGACATGAAGACCATATTGGTGGATTACCATTCTTGCTTCAAAAAGTAAAAATACCAGTAATCTATGCTTCTGGTATCGCCATAAGTCTTATTAATAATAAGATGTCAGAATTCCCAAATATTTCATATAATTTACAAAGCTTTAATAATACTACTGAACTTAATTATAAAAACTTTAAAGTTTCATTTTTCAGAACTAATCACAGTATTCCCGATTCATATGGAATTGCTATTAAAACAAAATTAGGATATATCGTCAATACCGGTGACTTTAAATTTGACTTTACTCCAGTTGGGGCTCCAAGCGATTATTTTAGAATGGCTCATCTCGGTGAAGAAGGAGTTTTATGTTTAATGGCTGATAGCACTAACTCTGATGTAAATTCTTTTTCATCATCAGAAAAGAAAATCGCTACATCGATTAAACAATTAATCTCTAATATTGATGGACGTATTATTATTGCGACATTCGCATCAAACGTATACCGTGTACAACAAATAATTGAGGCTTGTGCTAGTCTAAATAGAAAGATTGCGATCTTCGGTCACTCAATGGATAAAAGTATTGAGGCAGCTATTAAAGCAAAATATATTTGTGTCCCTCGTGAAACTTTCATTGGACCAAAAGAACTAGACAAATATCCTCCCGAACAAGTAACTATTCTTTGTACTGGTTCTCAAGGTGAACCGCTTGCGGCACTATCAAGAATTGCTAATGGCACACACAAACAAATTAAATTATTACCAACCGACACAGTCATATATTCAAGTAAACCAATTCCTGGTAATGAACAGTTTATTAACCGAAATATTAATATGCTTGTTAAGAGTGGTGCTAACATTATTAAAAATAGCCCATTATCTGACACCCATACTACAGGACATGCATCAGTCGACGAAATTAAACTTATGTTTTCTTTAATGCGACCAAAATACTTTATGCCAGTTCATGGAGAATATAATATGTTAAAACAACACGCTAATATTGCGGTAGAAATGGGCGTTAAAAAAGAAAACTGCTTCTGTTTAGATTGTGGCGATGTTTTAGTATTCAAAGAACGCGGAAACCCTAAAGTAATAAAAAATGGTGTTTTTGCATCAGATGTATATTTAGATTCAAATTTAAGTGATATTGATAGTAATATTTTAAAAGAACGTAAACATTTAGCTGATGAAGGTCTATTAACAGTAATTGTAACCGTTAATAAACAAAAACAAATTGTTTGTAAACCAGTTATTGCTTCATATGGATTTATTGATGTCGTAAAATCAACAAAACTGGTTGAAAAACTTACAAACGTTTCTACAACAATTTTAGAAGATGTTTTAAATAAATATAAAATTGTTAATGTACCAGCTATTAAAAATCAACTTGTTACTCGTTTAAATCAATATATTGAAGATGAAATTGAACATCGACCATTTATTGTACCAATTGTTAAGGTTATTTAAAAAACTTCTAAGAATCTCTTAGAAGTTTTTTCTTTCTTATTTATTAATATTATCTACATAACTTTCAATTAATTTAATTGTATTAATAATACCTTCAACATGTGTTCTTTCCATTCCGTGTGAAGCATGAATTCCTGGACCAATTAAGGCAGCTTTAATATCTGCTCCTCCTCTTAATGCGGCAGTCGCATCAGATGAGTAAAATGGATAAATATCTACGGCGTAGTTAATGTTTTCTTTTTTAGCAAGTTCAATCAATTTAGATGTCATTTCATAATCATATGGTCCACTTGCATCTTTGGCACAAATAGATACTTGATCTTCTGTACATGAAAGGTCTGTTCCGATACATCCCATATCTACAGCTAATAATTCATCTAAATACGGAACTTGACTTGCCCCATGACCTACTTCTTCATAAGTAGTAAACATAATTTTTAAATTACATGCAGGAACCTTACCTTGTTCTTTTAATCTTTGTAGATAAGTAACTAAAATAAAGACGCTTGCTTTATCATCTAAAAATCTTGTTTTAACAAATCCTGATTCAGTAAATATAAACTTTGGTTCTACAGCAACAATATCACCATTATTGATACCTAAATCTAAGGTATCTTTTTTACTTTTAACATTTTCATCTAAACGAATATACATATTATCTTCGTCACGAGTTTTAGATCTACTATCTTTAAAAACATGAACACTTGGTGAAGTTGAAAGAATTGTTCCAGTATAAACCTTACCATCTCTTGTATATACTTTACAATATTCACCATCTAATGTTGGAAGTAATAGCCCTCCAAGCATTGTAAAACGAAGATGTCCATTTGACATAACAGAACGAACCATTAATCCTAAAGTGTCAACGTGAGCACTAAGTCCTAAAGTATAATCACTTTCCCCTTTAACAGAAACAATTAAGTTACCCTTTTTATTACGCTCTGTAGAGTATCCTAAATTCTTAATTTCCGTATCTAAATAATCAATAACATTTTTAGTAAATCCTGTTGGACTATCGATATTAAAAATATTTTCTAATAATTGTAAATCTAGTTTCATAAGTCCTCCTAATTTTTAATTCTTTCTATTTCATCATTTACACGTTTTCTAAATAAGTGATATATCATTGAAGTAACCGATGCATCTTCTAAAGCATCATGGTCTTGGGTATCTGAAAATTCAGGATCTAATAAAGTTAAAGCATTGAATAATCCAATATCACTTTTTTGACCTAAATAGTTTTTCATTAACTGCATTAAATTAACAAAATTCTTTCTAGAAGTTACTGCTTCAAATCCATGCATTTTGTAAAAAGCATCTAAAGTTATAATGTCATTTTTACCCCAAACATAAATAACTGGATTGTATTCTTCCATATATTTCTTTAAACGTTTATAGAAAGTTTTAACTGTAATGGCTTTATTAAAGTCTTCTTTCTCTAACTTTAAGAAATTAAATGTTCTCGCATTTAACCCAGTTTGATCTTTTGGTTTAACTAATGATGCGTCTGATAACATTACTTGTCCATCAGCATTTTCAATTAAAATACCATATTGGATGATTTCCGTAACAAATGGTTTTTCGTTATTGAAATCATAAGATGGCATTGTAAATTCCATATCTAAAAACATTTTATTAGTATTACGATTTAAGACACTAGCAACCCCTTTTTTGATAGTATCAATATCAAAGTAAACTGTTCTACGATGTCCCTTAATATAAATCATTTTTGTGAAATTAATTATTTCATATGCTTTAAATTTACCCTTAACAACTGGTTCATCTTTATATGTAAAGTAAATAAATAAACCTACTTGTAAATACATATTGAACTTCTTCATTTGGGAACGTGACAAATAGAAAAATTCTACTTTACCTTTTACTAGCATTTCAAAAATACGTTCATCTGTGTGAATTTTTCTTATTTTACCCGATATTTGTTGCATAGTATCACCTTCTTTATTTTAGTGTTATTTCTTTCATTTTTATTAATTCTAAAAGAGCTTGACTTCTACTTTTTAGTCCTAGTTTTTGGATAACATTAGATATATGGTTTCTAACAGTTTTACTACTAATACATAGTTTTTCCGCAATATCTTCGGTATCCATATTTTGAACTAAAAGATTGAAAATTTCTCTTTCACGATTAGTTAAAAACTTTTTATTTTGCATATCTTCCCCTCATTCATCACTTTATATTATGCGGGAGGAAGACAAATGGTTAATCATTTAATGCTTTTAATAATCCTTCAGCAAGCCCTTTATTAAAACCTAAAAAATGTAATTCTTCTAAAGTTGCCTTCTTGATATCTTCAATACTATCAAAGTGTTCAAGTAAGATTTTTTTACGTTTTGGTCCAATACCTTCAATACCATCTAATTTAGATGACATTGCACTTTCAGTATGAACTTTCTTAAAGAACGTTATCGCAAAACGATGCACTTCATTCTGCATAGCTTCAAGTAATAGGAATAAATTAGATCTTTTATCAATACTTATTTCTTTACCAGTAATATCAACAATAGCTCTTGTTCGATGTTTATCATCTTTTACTAATCCGATTAAATCAATATCGTTAATATTTAATTTATCTAAAATTTCTTTAATTGCTTTTACTTGAGTTTTACCTCCATCAGCAATAATTAAATTAGGTTTTCGTAAGTTTTCTTTTAAAACTCTTGAATATCTACGCAGTGTTACCTCCTGCATTGTATGATAATCATCCGCTCCATCAACAGTTTTAATCTTGTATTTACGATAATCTTTATATGATGGTAATCCATCAATATATGTAACCATCGCACTTACACTATTTGTTCCCATTATATTGGAATTATCAAATAATTCAATTACTTTAGGATATTTAATATTTAATAATTTAGCAAGTTCTTCTAAAGTTTCCGTTGTTCTAGAAATCTTAATCAAACGTTCTTTTTGAAGAGTATCTAAATTGTTTAAAGCATTTTCTTTAACAAGCTCAACAAGTTGTTTTTTAATACCTTTAATCGGAATATATACCTTCGTTCCTAAAAGGTCTTTTAAAAGTTCTAAATCTTCAACATAAGGTATTAAAACTTCACTTGGAATAAGCGAATTATCTAAGCTATAGAATTCTACAATATAACTGATTAACATTTCTTGTGGAGTATCTACTAAATCAAAAACTTCCCCACTTCTTTCAATTATTTTACCATTACGCATGTGGAATATTTGAATATTAATCAAGTCATCTTTAACCGCATATCCAAATATATCACGGGTTACCCCATCACTTAATGTCATCTTTTGTTTATCTTGTAAAGCTTCTAAACTTGTAAGCATTTCCCGATATTCAATCGCTTTTTCAAATTCTAAAGCCTCACTTGCTTTATTCATCTTTTCTTTAATTGTATCAATTAATTCCGTATCATAACCATTTAAAAAACGAGTAATATTATTAATAATACCTTCATAATCATCTTTTGTTACTTTATTCACGCATGGAGCAAGACATTCTCCCATTGTATAATATAAACAATATTTTTTAGGCAAGTTTTTACATTTACGTAAAGGATATATTTTATTAATTATTTCAACTGTATCTTTACATGCTTTAGCATTAGGATATGGTCCAAATAATTTATTTTTATTTTTTCGTTTCAATGAACCAATTTCTCTTGTCATGATTACTCGAGGATGAGCTTCATTAGTTAAACATATATATGGATAAGTCTTAGAATCCATCAACATAATATTGTATTTAGGACGGTATTCTTTAATAAAATTAAGCTCTAACAAAAAGGCTTCTTTCTCACTAGAAGTAATAATATATTCAAAATCATCAATCATACTAACCATTTTAGTGGTTTTAGCATCATGACTACCAACAAAATAACTCTTTAATCTATTTTGAAGAACTTTTGCTTTACCTACATATATTATGTTACCATCTTTATCTTTCATTTGGTAACAACCAGGTTTAGCAGGAACTAAACTTAACTTATCTTTGAAATCTTTCATAACTCTTATCCATTACCTTTTATATTAGTATACCATATTTTAAAGATTTTGGTAATATTTTTACAATAAAAGAAAAATAGGCAAAAGAAAATCTTTTGCCTATTTTAAAAGATACTATCTATTTATTTAAGATTTTTAACTACATTGGGAATAATATATATTGGTTTTAATTCTAGCATTTCGTCATTTGAAAAATCTTTTTGTGAAAACAAAATCTTTTTTGATATACATGAAGAATATTTTTTTGAAAATTCATCTATCGATTTATGATTATTATAATTTGATGATTTTATTTCTATTGGAACAATTTTACTACCATCACTAAGCAGAAAATCAATTTCATAATAATGAGTTTTATCTTTATCTTTCCATATATGATAGTATAATTCTCGGTTGTTACTATTTATTATTTGGGCAACCACATTTTCATATAAATATCCTAGATTAGCATCTAATTTATCACTTAATAATTTACTATATATATTTTCCGATATTAGTTTTTTATCATTAAATAACATAGTTGTGAATAATCCAATATCTGATAAATATAACTTAAACTCATCTATTTTTTTAGTTAAATTTAAAGCGATACTTGGCTCAGCAGTATTATAACACGGAATAATAGTTTTTGAATCTATTAAATCGTATAATAATTCTTCATCTTTTTTACCTATCTTTTTATTTAAAATTGATCTTAAATTAATTTTATTTTTGCCCAAGGCTAGTTGACTTGGTATAGAATCATATAAAATAGACATTCTACCACTCGGATCTATTTTTCTAAAATCATCTTTATATAACTGTATTATTTCTTTTTTTATTATATCAATTTCTTGAAAAGAAAGTTTATTTATATACGCATCAACAGCTTGAGGCATACCTCCAACAGCCATATAAATTCTAAAATCACGCATTAAACTTCTATTGGTAGCTTGACCTAAAGGCTTATTTATATTATAAATTGTATTATAAATAGAATAATCTTTATTACATGCCCAACAAAATTCTTCATAATCCATTGGATAAACATTTATTTTCATTTCTTCTGAGGGTATAACAATATTTTGAACATTCTTCTTAATACTAATTAATGAACCTGTTTCAATATAGTCGTATCTACCGTCTTTTACTAAATGTTTAATCGCTTGTCTTACAAGTGGGGCAAGTTGTATTTCATCAAATATAATCACTGACTCTCTTTCATATAGTTTTATTCCTAGTACTGATTGTAGTCTTAAAAAGAAAATATCTAAATTATAGATATCATCAAAAATTTCTTTAACCTCTTTGCTGATATTAGAAAAATCAATTAAAATATATGATTTATAATTTTCTTCTGCAAAGTTTATAGCGATTGTACTTTTACCAACACATTTTGCACCTTGAAGTAACACTGCATATTTACCACTATATTTTTCTTTCCAATGTTTTAGTTCTTCAGTTACTTTTCTTTTGAACATAATTTCACCACTTTTAATATTTTATATTATTATTACACATTAAAATGTTCACTTTTGCAAGGTTTTGTGCAGCAAAAACTACCACTTTTGCAAGGTTTTTAACATTTCATCTTTATTTGTTTAATTCATAAAATGTTTCACAATACTTTTCCCAAATATCTAATACTTCATCATTTGTTAAAAAACCAACTTCATATAGTTTTTCAACAGAATAAATTAAACCATCATAATAACCCCATAACTTCATTTGATTACTTGTTGTTTGAAGGGTGATATTACTAATTGTTTTATCATTTATTTTTGTTTTAATTGTTATCTTATTATCTGTTGGAAATTGGTAAGATACATTGGTTGAATCAATACAGAAAATATGGGCTCCATTATATTCCCCATAATATTCAACAATATAAAGTTGAGGATTATCTACCAATACTGGTTGTTCAAAACATCTTTGAAATTCTTCGATTATTTGTTGTTCTAAAGTTTCTGTCATTTTTTCTTGTTTACATGAAGATAGAGCGCTACTAAACATAAAAATACATATAATTATTAATAGATATTTTATTTTACTCATTTTAATTTTCTCCATTCGCTAAATATCCTTGTACTTTAATTTTTTCAACTATTTCACTTAAATTTTCACGAGTTATAGTTTTATGTTGTTCATACGCTTCTTCTAGAGTATATACATAACCATTTTTATACACCCGCAAAACTACGATATCTGGATAATCAGGAAACTTTACTCCCCCAATTTCTAAACTCTTGAACTCTTCAAATGTAATATTTTTTATTAAAGTTGAAACAACATAAGCACCATTATATTCTCCATAATAATTAACAATTGATAATTCATTTTCTGAAAGATTGCTTTTCGCATATGCCTTAGATATTTCAATATACATCTCTTCTGATAAATCACCCACTTGTTTACCAGTGAAGTTATCTTTTTTGTAGTTCACAACAAACTCATCTTTTTGGTTTTGTTTTTGACCTTTCCAAACAACTTCACAGTTTGATCCACGCCAATAAGGATCCCAACCACTTGGAGCCTCTTCTACTTCACAATAGATTGTTGCATTTTTACAACCATTAAATGCGCCACACATTATAGTTGTAACTGAAGAAGGAATATCTACTTCCCTTAAGTTTTCACACCAACTAAAAGCCCCTTCGCCAATAGTTGTAACCGAAGAAGGAATATCTATTTCCTTTAAGTCTTCACACCAGCCAAAAGCCCCTTCGCCAATAGTTATAACTCCTTTAGAAATTGTAACTTCTTCTAGGGCTTCACACATTGAAAAAGCACTTCCTCCAATTGTATTAACAGAACCAGGTATAACAACACTTTTTATGAAATTACATCTCTTAAATGCATCTACTCCAATCAAAGTTACTGGGAGACCTTCATATTCACTTGGAATTACCAAATTTTCATCTGTGCATGTTCCAATTCCGATTACCATATATTCACTACCAATTTGTTTATATTCTAAACCTTCACTTTCTTTACCACAAGAAGTCAAGGTAAAAAGACTAACCAATATTATAGTTATAAATATTAATATTCTTTTCATAAAAACCTCCTTTTACAAATTGTATTTTTAATTATTCTTTATAATTTGTTATAACTTTATATCCTTCTAAACTTTCTTTTAAGTTTTCCGGAATTTCGTTTGTTCTAAAACAAATAACTAACTCTTCTGAATAAAGACTTTTTTCTAACTCTATACTCTTAATTGTTGATGGTAAAATTATTTTAGTTAAATTAGGATTATCAAATAAAGCAGTTGGATAAATCTCTTCAACTCCTTCTTCAAATTCGATTGTTTCCAAACAATCAAATCCTCCAAATTGATAACTATTAACTTTTTTAACAGTACCAGGTACAACAACATTAGTTGCTGGAGCATATTCACCATTAACTTTAAAATAAATGTTTTCTGCATAAAGCATTGGTGCTGAATAATCAGTTAATTTGATTTTACACCAATCTTCAATTGTTCCATCAAAATAAATATTTTTAATATTTTCGCAATGTAAACTATAAGGAGAAATACATGTAATGTTTTTATGTAAATATACATTTTCAACATTATCATATCCCATAAACATTTTTCCATTTAGAGATGTTACTTCTTCTGGTATAATAATATCTTTTAGTTCATAATATTGATTATTATCATCCAACATATACATTCGTTTAGTATAAGTTGTTAAATAGTTATCTTTAATATCGTTATTATTAAACATTTTACACCATTCTAATAGTGTTCCCTCATAGTAAACTTCTTCAAGGTTTATACATCCTCTAAAGGCATTTTCCCCATATGATACAATATTTTTTGGTATTATTATTTTTCTTAACTCATAACAATCCTTAAATGCACTTTCAGCAATCTCTTCAATATCATTAGGAATAACACTCGTTTTACATCCCAAAATTAATGTATTAGTCGCTGTAACAATTACTGAATTACAATCATTACGAGAATCAAAAGTAGTATTTTCTTTATCTACTTTTATAACTGTTAAATTTGAATTATTACCAATTATATTGCCAATTATTTTTACATCTTTACCTATTACAAGTTTTTCTAAACTTCCAATTCCCCAAAAAATACATCCTTTTTCTATTTCAACATTTTCATTAATGTAAGCTTCTTCTAAAAGGTAAGACTCATTTTTTTCATCTAATAAATAAAAATTGTTTTTAGTGCATTTAATAAAAGAAATAATATCACTCTTAATCCAATCTTCAAATGTCCCTTGATAATAGAAATTCTCAATCACTAAGTCTTCACTAAAAAGAGTATCTCCCTCAGATCCTTTTTCTAAGATATCTTTAGAAATAGTAAAGGAATTTATAGAAGGAATGTTTATAAAACACTCTCCCCATGCAGCTTTAATCTTAGCTGTAATTTGTACATTTTCTAATGCTTTACATCCATCAAATGCATGAGAACCCAATTCATCTAAATCATAGGAAATATTAATTGTTTTTAAACCACTTTCCATAAAAGCATAACTATCAATTACTTTTAACGTACTTGGAAAAACAATATTTTCTAAATTTTTACTTGATTCAAATGCGGAAGAAGAAATTTTTGTAATTCCATCCATAACCACAAATTCTTTTTGTTCTAAACATGCCGGATACTTTATTAATTCTGTCAAATCTTTATTATATAAAACTCCATCAACACTTTTATATTGTTTATTTTCGTCTTCAACTGTTATTTGTTGTAAACTTGTACATCCCTTAAAAGCATATAAATCTATATTATTTACACTAGCAGATATTAAAATCTTAGTTACCTCATTAAAACCATAAAATTGATATCTACCAATATTAGTAACATTATTAGAAAGTATTACTTCTTTAACATGGTAGTACTCTTCATCTTCATTTAACATATATATTGATTTTGCATATTTCATTGGACTCGTATCCAGTGTAATACCACACCATTCATCAATTGTACCTTGATAATAAATATTCTCTAAATTATCAATAGCACTATTTAAATGAAACTCAATCTTTTCAATTGAAGATGGAATAACCAAACTTTTCATATTAGAAGCATGATATGAAAATAAACTAATTTCTTTTACAGGTAATCCTTGATATTCTGATAAAATTTCATATTTTTCATCATCTGTTGTTATACCTGTTAAAACATAATGTGTTTCATCTTTACTTAAAACATAATCAACTTGTTCTTTGTTACAAGAAGTCAGAACAAATAACAAAAATAATCCTATAAATATTATCCTTTTCATAATATTACTCCTACAAATCTTCATCATCATTTTCATTTTGTGTTCCGGCTATTTTTCTCACTCCACACTTACTACATATTAACGAACCTGAAACAGCATTTTGATTATTCTCGCTTGAAATTAAAGTGTCATAAATCCAATTATGTTCTTCCATATATGAATACCCACAATAACATGATGCTCTATGATAAGTTGCATCATATACATCATAAATATTAACATTATGATTATGATATGTAATCGCTGCGTAAACATCAAGAACTCTTCCTCTATAACAATATTCATCTAATGAAGTTACTTCATTTGCAGAATTCAAAATAATACTTCTAACTTCTGATGGAGAAATGTTAGGATATAGGGATAATATTAACGCAGCAGTTCCAGTAACAAAAGGGGTTGCTAAAGAAGTTCCTGTTGCTGTATGATATCCTACAATTTTATGAGAATTAGAAAATAAACTACTATATACACCACTAGCAGAATTCGTACATCCCGGTTCATCACATTTTGATACAGGATAAGTAGAAAATATTGTGCACCCAGGGGCTAATATATCAACTTCCATTCCATAATTTGAACCATATTCGCTTTCTTGCCATAAATCAGTTTCACTAGACAATGCTCCAACAGTTATAATATTATCTGAATTGTAACATGCAGGATAATAACTAGGAGCTTCTAAATCATCAAAGTTTATATTTTCATTACCAGCTGCACAAATAATTAATCCTGAATAAGAATTAATGGCGCTTGCCAATGTTGAAGAATATGTAGTTGAAGCAAAACTACAATTCAGAATAGGAATATTATTTATACCAGCATAGTTGATTGCACTAGCAGCATTTGATAAAAAAACACTTGTTTCTATAGATTCACTTTCTGTACCAACAACTTTTAAAGAAACTAATTCCGTTTTCCAACATACTCCAGAAATACCAATGCCATTACCTCCTTGAGCTCCAATAATTCCTGCAACCATTGTTCCATGTCCAATATTATCTATTAAAGGGTTAGAACTTGCAGAAATAAATGATTCACTAAAAGTAGAATTAACTTGTCCGTATAAATCTGGATGTACATCATCCACGCTTAAACTTTGATTATAATCTATTCCCGAATCAATAATTCCAACTTTAACATAATTTGCACCAGTAGAAACATTCCATGCTTCATATAGATTAATTATATCATTCGCACCAGTGTTAAAATATTCATCATTAGGAATATATTGTGTTGAATTAGTACTTGATAAAATATTTTTTAAAATATAATTCGGTTCCGCACTCAATATATCACTTCTTTTTTCTAATTCTTTAATTGAATTTAAAACATATTGTTTACTATTTATTCCTAATGTTAATTTGAATATTCTATTAAATGTACTTAAATTAACGGGCATATTACCTGTATATGTTCCATTT
>JAFTPH010000042.1 GCA_017463365.1 Bacilli bacterium | reverse complement strand
TTCATATTTAAATTGTTCGTTCACAGTCAGTTTAATTCCTTTCATAAAATTGACCTCCTTATGTTGATATAATAACATAAGAATGGTTATTTTGTAAATTTCATAAAACTACTATTTTGAATATATCACAAAACAATCAGAGTCTCTTATTAAAATATGATGAATAATTTGACAAAGCTGGTTAAAATATATATAATAATAATATAAATATAAAACGTTGATTGGGACGAATAAAAAGAACATTTACTCAGTGATTTAAGGATAGTGCGAACTTAAATAAATGCTTTTTATGAGAACACCCATGAGTGGTAGAAGAAAAAATATTTTAGTAGAACTACCCGCAGAAAGATACTGTGTTAACAAATAAAAGAGTGTGTAGAAATACAAATTAAGGTGGTACCACGGAAAACTTTCGTCCTTAACAATTGTCTTAAGACAATTTTAGTTAGGGGCTTTTATTTTTAGGAGGAAAAAATGAAAAGAGTAAGAGTAAAAGAATTATTTAGACAAAAAGAATTATATAACGAGAAAGAAGTTACTATTTGTGGATGGGTTAGAACAAATAGAGCACAAGCTCAATTTGGGTTTTTAAACGTAAATGATGGTTCTTTCTTTGAATCTCTTCAAGTAGTATATGATGAAAAACTAGCAAATTTTGGGGAAATTTCTAAATATCGTGTTGGAGTTTCAGTATTAGTAAAAGGGATTGTTAAATTAACACCTGAATTAAAACAACCATTAGAGTTACAAGCAACACATGTGGAAATGCTTGGAGATTGTCCTGAAAACTACCCTATTCAACCAAAACGTCATACAAGAGAATTTTTAAGAGAAGTTGCTCATTTAAGACCAAGAACAAATCTTTTCTCAGCAGTATTTAGAATTAGAAGTGTTGTTGCACATGCGATTCACACTTATTTCCAAGAAAGAGGTTATGTATATGTACATACACCACTTATTACTTGTGCTGACTGTGAAGGTAGCGACCAAATGTTTAAAATTAGTACTTTAAACTTAAATAACTTACCATTAACAGAAGATGGTAAAGTTGATTATTCAAAAGATTTATTTGGAAAACAAGCATTTATTACTGGATCAGGTCAATTACAAGGTGAAACTTACGCAATGGCCTTTGGTGATATATATACTTTTGGACCAACATTTAGAACAGAAAATTCAAACACTAAAACACATGCAAATGAATTCTGGATGATTGAACCAGAAATGGCGTTCTGTGATTTAGAAGGATTAATGGATGTTGAAGAAGAAATGTTAAAATTTGTTATTAAATATGTTTTAGATAATTGTCCAGAAGAAATTGATTTCTGTGATAAATTTGTTGAAAAAGGATTAAAAGAAAAAATTACTGCCGTTGTAAACAGTAAATTTGTAAGAATTTCTCATCATGATGTTGTTGATATTTTAAAACAAGCCAAAAATAAATGGGAATTTGAGCCAAGTTATGAAGATGATATCGCAAAAGAACACGAAAGATATATTACTGAATACTTTAATGGACCAGTATTCATTACAGATTGGCCAAAAGATATTAAAGCATACTATATGAAAGTAAATCCAGATAACAAAACTGTTGCTGCGGTAGACTTAGTTGTTCCACAAGCGGGAGAATTAATGGGTGGATCTCAAAGAGAAGAAAATTTAGACAAACTTCTTGAAAGAATGCAAGAAATGGGTGTTGACAAAGATGGTATTGACTGGTATTTAGATACTAGAAGATATGGTGGTTGTGTTCACTCAGGATTTGGTATGGGATTTGAAAGATTGATTATGTATATTACAGGTATTGATAATATTCGTGATGCAATTCCTTATCCAAGAACACCTAAAAACTGTGAGTTCTAAAATAAAAAATAAGGTTGATTGATATCAACCTTATTTTTTTGATTTCTTAAATTTTTTCTTTGGATCTTCTTCTTCAGTTGTCCATACCATATAGAATAAGAACGCAATTACACCAGAAACAAGAAGGGCAATTCCACAATATAATAAAAGTGTTGGAAGAACAAATCCGAAGTAACCAGCAGCTTCAAGAGTTGTAAGTTCATCAGTAGATGTTGAACCGTATCCAATTCCTACATTATCTAAAGAAGCAAGAGCAGATGCGTTTCTTTTAATGTTGTTCATTAATCCACTCATTAAAACTGTTGTTTCGCTTTCGCTTGTTGTTTCGATAATCGCAAAAGAACAATTAGCAAGTTTTTCAAAATTAATTGAATCATCTTCGTTTCCATCTTCGTCTACTACTGTATAGTTACGGTTAGTTGTAATACTATAAGCGTATGGTGTTGTTTCTGAATCACTATCTTCATCTAATACCGCATGAATATCATAAATTGGATAAGGAGTACCACGAGAAGAAGTCATAGCTGCAGAACCAGTTGCTCCACTTTCTACCCAATCGTTATTGAATTGTTCAATAGCTTTAAGTAAGTGTGCATAGTCTTCATCTTCAGTTCCTTGTACACAAATAAAATAGATATTTGCTGGATTAACATTGTTGTAATTTAAATTATATAAGAAGAACATATAAGAAATATAAGGATTATCTTCACTAACTTCTCCTAAAGCATATGGAGAAACAGTGATTTTATTTTCGATAGTATATGCACCATTAACTGGTTCTAAAACTGTTCTTTCTTGATAATCACTATATACAGTCATGTTTTCAGATAAATTTAAATAATGAGAAGAAGCGAATTTAGCATAGTTCTCAATGCTTGTTTTTGTTTCTGTTTCTTCATTAAAAATAGAATTAATAAAATCTTTTTGGTTTTTATCCCAATTTCCAAAACTTCCGTATGTATATAGTCCGATAAACCCGGTAACTAGTAGCGGGAATAGAATAGAAATCAGTAATACTACTAGGTTTTTCTTTTTCATTTATATATAACCTCCTAAAAACTATTATATTATATCATTACTTTTAAAATTTTTCAAATAAAAGATATGATTAAAGATGAAAATTATGTGAAAATAAGAAAAAAACAAAATACACTAAAATACATTTTTATACATTTTATTGACGCAATGATACTTTTTGTTGTATAATATATACAAAGGAGGTAGTTATTGTGAAAATTGAATGGTTTAGTCACAAAGACAACTTAGGTGCTGTAACGATTTACGCAAATAATATTTGTTTAAATAAACAAGCATCAAATTATTTTGTAGATGCATATGCTGTAGCGATAGGTGTTGATAGTGATACAAATAATATCGTTATCAAAAATGTATCTCAAGAAGAAGTTGATTCGTTATTAGTAGATAAAGAATCTTTAAACAAGATATCAATTAAATCATCTTATGGAAGAATAACAGGAAAATTTTTAATTGATAGAATAAACGAAATATTGAAATTAGATTTCAATAAACAAGTAGCATACAAATATAATGCTAGATGGAATACGGGAAGCAAAATGCTTATAGTTGAATGTGGAGGTAAAGAAGATGTGGTTTAATGCGTTAAGTTCAGGACAAATAACAATGCTTGTAGTATGGATTGTTGTTATTGCTGTTGGGATAATTGTGGAATCACAAACAAGTGCCCTTGTTTCAATTTGGTTTTCATTATCTAGTGCTGTTGCAATTGTATGTGCTTTAGCAGATTTAAGTGTATATATACAAATTGCGGTGTTTGCGGCAATAACTCTAGTGATGATTTTTGCAACTCGACCTTTAGCAAAAAAATTAAATGCCAAAGGGGGATTAAAAACTAATGTTGATCGTTTAATTGGTATGGTCGCAAAAGTTACTGAAACAATTGAACCGGATCAAAAGGGTTCAGTTAAAGTAGATTTCCAAGATTGGACAGCGATTTCTTATAAAAACAAGCGAATTGAAAAAGACACAAAAGTAGTTGTTAAAGCTGTAAGCGGAAACAAACTAATTGTGGATATTATTGAAGAAATAGAAATAAAATAATAAAGGAGGATATATATTTATGTTAAAATTATTTCTTACAACAGGTGGTAACATTTTATTAATTGGTTTAGCGGTGATTTTAATTATTTTAGCAATCATTATTATCGCAAACATTAAAATCGTTTCTCAAACAAATGCTTATGTTATTGAAAGATTAGGTAAGTATCATAAAACATGGGATACAGGAGTTCACTTCTTAGTTCCATTTATTGATAGAATTGCGGTTGACGCATCAGCTATTCCTGCAATCGCTAATGGTAGCGTATTAGTTCCAAAGAAAATTGGGATTGTTAATTTAAAAGAACAAGTTTGTGATTTCGCACCTCAACCAGTTATCACAAAAGATAACGTTACAATGCAAATTGATACAGTTGTTTATTATCAAATTACAGATCCTAAAGCGTATGTTTATGGTGTATCTAACCCAATTAAAGCATTAGATAACTTAACAACAACAACATTACGTAACATTATGGGTGATTTAGATTTAGACGGTGCTTTAACAAGTAGAGACGTTGTTAATACAAAAATGCGTCAAATTCTAGATGAAGCAACAGATCCTTGGGGAATTAAAGTTATTCGTGTGGAAGTTAAAAATATTATGCCCCCAAAAGACATTCGTGATGCAATGGAAAAACAAATGCGTGCAGAACGTGAAAGACGTGAAGCTATTTTGCTTGCTGAAGGGGAAAAACGTTCTAACATTTTAAAAGCAGAAGGTATTAAAGAATCTGAAATTTTAAGAGCAGAAGCTGAAAAAGCAGCTGAAATCTTAAAAGCAGAAGCTAAAAAAGAAGCTTTAATCAAAGAAGCAGAAGGTCAAGCAGAATCAATTTTAAAAATTAACCAAGCAACAGCTGAAGGGTTAAAGATGATTAAAGATGTAAGTGTAGACCAAGGTGTATTAACACTTAAAGCATATGAAGCATTAGGTGTAATGGCTGATGGTAAAGCTACTAAGATTATTGTTCCATCTAATATGCAAGGTTTAGCTGGTCTTGCGGCGTCATTTAAAGAATTCGTAACTGAAAAAGACGATACAAAAGCTGAATAATATATATGAAAAGTATTAAACCAGGACGAGGGCCCTCAAGAAATAGCGGAGTAATGGGAATTTTTGCGGCACTGTTTGGAGTTTTTTGGACTATTATTGCTGTATCAATGGGAGCTTTCATTATGATTCCTTTTGGGCTTATCTTTATAGGTGTTGCCATTTACCAAGCAGTATATAATTTCAGAAATGCCAAAAGCAAAAATAGACATTCTTTATTTGATATAACCGAAGATGGCGAAGAACCAGACCCATTAAATGAACAATATGGTATTAATCATACTGATTATGAGTTTGATCCTAAAGATGATTCTAATTATTGTCCATATTGCGGAAATAAAGTAAAAGATGATTATACATATTGTAATGATTGTGGCAAAAAATTACCAAAATAATGAAAAAAAGTAAAACGACAAAATTTGTCGTTTTATTTTTCTTTAATTAGAAAGCAAGATATATTACAAAGTGGTTTTATAAAAAATAAACCAATAAACCCTGTAATAATATTAAAATAGATATGTAGTGTTGATATTAAATAAATAGATTTAAAATTATTAATTATATCTTTATATATATAAAGAAAAGGAAGAGTTAATAAAACACCAAATAAATTAAATAATAAACTAGCAAGTGATACTCTTTTAGCACTAGTGTCACAGTTTAATGAAAAAATCAAACCACTAATAGTTGTTCCAATATTAGCACCTAGCATAATCGATGTTCCAAGACTTGCCGAAATTAAATTGTTCATATATAGTTTTTGTGTTAAAGCGATAGTAGCTGATGAAGATTGAATTAAAAATGAAAAAAATGTTCCTGATAAGATACCTGTAATGGGGTTTGTAGCTTTCATTAATAGGTTATTTAGAAAAGTTGAACTAAAAAGAGATATTAATTCTTTTTCTAAAATATCTAAACTTAGAAAAATTAAACCAAGATAAATTAATATTTCTGCGAAGAAATGTTTCTTTAAGAAAAAGATGATTACACCTAAAAGAATAAAAAGAAAATAAAAGGAACCTATATCTAAAGTAATAATTAATGATATGAGCGTTGTTCCAATATTTGCTCCAATAATAATGGCTAAACCTTTTTCAATAGAAAGGGTTTTTGAGGAAACTAGGCTAATTATTAAAATTGTAATTATAGAACTAGATTGAGTTATTAAACAAACAACAATACCAGTTATAAAAGATAAAAAAATGTTTTTAGTAAATTTATTAAGAACATTTTTTATTTTATTTTGATTTGATGCTTCAATTATATAAGTCATTTTGTTAATACTATATATTAATAAAGAAAGTGTTGATAAAATAATTATTATTGACATATTTTGTCCCCTATTAATTATATGTGCTAAAATGATTTTCTTGCTAAAAGATTAAAAAAGTGATATACTAATCAATTGAGGTGGTAAGATGTTTATACCTGTTAATAAACAAGATATGATTGAAAGAGGTTGGGAAGAACTCGACTTTATATATATACTTGGGGATGCTTATGTTGATCATCCATCTTTTGGGGCAGCTATTATTACAAGAGTACTTGAAGCGTTTGGATATCGAATTGGAATTATTCCCCATCCAGATATTAAAAATGATGATTCATTTAAAGTGTTAGGTACCCCTAAAATTGGATTTATGATTTCCGCAGGAAACATAGATACAATGGTTAACATGTATACATCTAACAAAAGACTTCGAAGCAAAGATTTATACCAAGAAGGTGGTAAATTTGGAAGAAGACCGAAAGATGCAACTATAACTTACTGTAAAATAGTGAAAAGATTATTTCCTAATAAACCGATTGTAATTGGGGGAATTGAGGCATCTTTACGTAGACTTGCTCACTATGATTATATAAAAGATGATTTGAGAAAATCAATTTTACTTGAAAGTGGAGCTGATATTATCTCTTATGGTATGGGAGATAAGGGTATTGTTGAGATTGCTGATGCTTTAGCATCTGGTATAGAAGCAAAAGATTTGATTTATCTACCTGGAACAACTTGGAAAACAACAGATAAAGATTTATTGCCGAGCGACGCAATATTTTTACCTACTTATAAAGAGTTGAGAAGTGATAAATTAAATTATGCGAAAAGCTTTAATATCCAATATAAAAATACTGACCCTTTTTCAGGTAAACCTTTAGTTGAAGAATATGATGGGGTGTATGTAGTTCAAAATCCGGCTAACCCTCCACTAGAACAAAGTTATCTAGACTGGGTATATGCTTTACCTTATGAAAGACGTGCTCACCCAATGTATAAAGAAGGGGTTCCGGCATTACAAGAAGTTAAATTTAGTATTAGCATAAATAGAGGTTGCTTTGGAGGATGTAGTTTTTGTGCATTAACTAACCATCAAGGGCGAATTATTCAATCTAGAAGCAAAGAATCGGTGTTAGATGAAGCCCATAAACTTGTTAAGGATCCAGACTTTAAAGGATATATTCACGATGTTGGTGGTCCAACCGCTAACTTTTACCATAAAGCGTGTTCTAAACAAGAAACAAAAGGGGCATGTACTGAAAAACAATGTTTGTTTCCTAATAGATGCCCAAATCTTTTTGTATCACATGATGATTATTTAGATATTTTAAGAAGTTTAAGAAGTATAGATGGAGTAAAAAAAGTCTTTATTCGTAGTGGTATACGATATGATTACTTAATGTATGATAAAAAAGATGAATTCTTTAAAGAACTTATTACGCACCATGTATCAGGACAACTAAAAGTGGCGCCTGAACACGTAAGTGATAGAGTTTTATCGTATATGCAAAAACCAAGTAGTGCTTTATATCGTAAATTTGTGGAAAAATATTACAAATTAAATAAAGAACTTAAAAAAGATCAATATTTAGTGCCATATTTAATGAGCAGTCATCCTGGTTCAAAATTAGAAGACGCAATAATGCTTGCTGAATACATTAGAGATGAAAAAATATATATTGAACAAGTTCAAGATTTTTACCCAACTCCATCAACAATTTCAACATGTATGTATTATACAGGAGTTGATCCAAGAACAATGATGCCGGTATTTGTTGCGAGAAGTCAAAAAGATAAAGCAATGCAAAGAGCGCTTCTTCAATATAAAGATCCAAAAAACTATGATTTAGTCAAAGAAGCACTAATAAAATGTAAGAGATTTGACTTAATAGGTAATGGAAAAGGATGCTTAATTAGAGAAAATAAACCGGTAAATAAAAAAAATAATCTTAGCAAATCACCAAAACGATAAAATATGTTATAATAAGAACAAGTAATAAATAAAAAATAAGGAGAAAATAAATATGGCTTACAAAGCGTTATATCGAAGTTATCGACCAAATAGTTTTGGTACAGTAATAGGACAAGAGCACATTATTAAAACTTTAAAAAATGCTCTTACAAACAAAAAAACATCACATGCTTATATTTTTAGTGGACCAAGAGGGATAGGGAAAACAACTATTGCTCGTATTTTAGCTAAAGCCATTAACTGTGAAAACTTACAAGATGGTGAACCTTGTAATAAATGTGCATCATGTAAATTAATCAACAACAATGAAACTCCTGACATTGTTGAATTTGATGCTGCCAGCAACAACGGTGTTGAAGAAATTAGAAATGTACTTGAAAAAGTAAACTTCTTACCAAGTGTTTTAAAACATAAAGTTTATATTATCGATGAAGTACATATGTTAAGTATTTCTGCTTTTAATGCCTTGTTAAAAACATTAGAAGAACCACCTGCACACGTAATGTTTATTTTAGCAACTACTGAACCACATAAGATTCCAGCAACTATTCTTTCTCGTTGTCAAAGATTTGATTTTAAACCGTTAACTGTTAAAGAAATTAAAACAAATCTTGTAAAAATAGCAGAAAGAGAAAATATTTCAATTGAAGAAGAAGCCCTAAATTTAGTTGCTGAAGCATCTGAAGGGGGAATGCGTGACGCAATTGGTATTTTAGACCAAGTTAACTCATATAGCACAAATGAAATAACTTTAGATGATGTAAATAATGTTACAGGAAGAATATCTAACCAAAAACTAATTGAGCTTATGCAAGCTCTTAATGAAGCAAACTCTACAAAGGCAATTGAACTTACTAACGATTTATTATCTTTAGGAAAAGAAGTTTCACGTCTTGTTCAAAGTTTACTTCAAATAGTTCGTGATATTTTATTATATCAATCAACAGATGGTGAAGCAGATGATAAATTAATTTATGATGATATGGCATTTAAAATGTTATGTAATACAATGAATAAAAAGAAATTATTCTATTATATTGATGTTTTAAGTGATGTTCAAAATAAAATTAAATTTAGTTTATCTCAAAAAATATTCCTTGAAGTTGGTATTATGAAAATGGCAAATGCCACAAAAGAAGATTATGATGCTCATGTTGTGGTAGATGGAGCTGGTATGGTAGCTTCATCAGGCGATAACGATGAAAAAGTTAATCTTTTAGAAACTCAATTTAACAAATTAAAGAGCGAACTTGTAAAATTAAATTTACATGAATTTAAAGAAGAAACAAAAAACAAACTAAATTCATTAGAAGATATGGCAACAAAAACAATTTATAATAATCCATCTAATGATTTAGAAGAACGTATTGTAAAATTAGAAAATCAAGAAGCTCCAACAAATGTTAATTTAGATGGTGTTTATGAAGAAATTAATTTGATTAAAAATCAATTAAATGGAAATAATAATGATGAAAATAATGAAGAAGTTAATCAAAAACTTTCAACATTAGAAAATAAAACAAAAGAATTAATTCAAAAAGTTGATAAATTAGAAAATCAAGAAAAAGACACTAATACATATATTAACCAAGAAGAATTTGAAAAAATTGAAGCATCTATTCAACTTGCTTTCAACCAACTTGATGAATTATCAATGAATTTAAAAGAAATTAATAAACAAAATGATGTTGAACCAACATTATTTGATTTTAATGAACCAAACAATTCTGAAGAGTTAGAAGAATTAAAACAAAAATATCAAGAATTGAAACATGAACTAGAAGAAATGAAACATGCATATAATAATGTGGAAGCTGCTTTAAATGAATTAATTCTTGTAAACGAAGATGAAGAACCAACTATTCAAAAACGTGAAAACCCATATGAACAAAAAGTTTTAGATATAGTTGAAGCTCAAAGAGAATTAGAAGAAGCTACTGAGGCTCAAGAAGAAGAATATCCACATGAAGAAGTAATGGAAGAATTATTCCCAGTTGGTGGATCAATTCCTGAAGAAATTGAAGAAACTGAAGAAAATAATCTATTTGAGGGTGTTGAAGAATATTCTCAAATTGAAGAAACTGAAGAATTATCACCAGTTAACGAAGTTGAGTTACCTCAAGTAGATGTAGAAGAGTATCCACATGAAGAAATAATGGAAGAGCTATTCCCTGTAAGCGAAACAAATAAAGAAGAAAAACCTTTCTATATTCCATTTATTGAGGAAAAACAAGAAGAGTTTGTTACAGATGATAAACCTGAAGAAGAAGTAATGGAAGAATTATTCCCAGAAACTGTAGAAGAAGCTCAACAAGAAGCTCCTCTTGAAGAATTATTCCCAGAACCAGTTGAAGCACCTGTTTTTGAAGAAGTAGTAGAAAACGAACCTTCTAGTGATGAACAAGTAATTGATAATGAAGTAAGTGAGGCTTGGGAAAATGATCAAGAACAAGAAAATGCTCCACAACCAGTTGATGTAGAAGAAGAAACTGAGGAAGAAGAAGTTGAACTTCCAGAAGAAATGACAAGATCAATTGATGATTTCTTTACAAATCCAGTGTTCTTTAATAAACCATTAGAAGAACCAGTAGAAGAAGAAAAGAAAGTTGAAGAAGTTAAAGAAGAGCCTGTTCAAGAAGAACCAGTCAAAGTTGAAGTCAAAGCTGAACCTAATAAGAGCGGAATTCTTTCAATTGATGATTTCGAAAGAGTTGTTGAAGAAGAAAAACATTACGATTTATCATGTAATGTAAAAGAATTAGAATATTGTTTAAGAGTTGTTGCTAACAGCAATAAAGAACAACTTGATGAATTAAATCACGCGGTTGTAAATCTTTATGGTATGAAAGATGACATCAATATGTTTATTAAAGATAAACAAACTGGTGTTCACGCATCAGACCCATTACTTGAAAAAGACGCAAATAAAAATATTAAGACATTCTTAATTACAATCAGTGTAAGAGATGCAATGGTTTCAGTAACTAAAGATAAAGAATTAAAGAAATTAATTGAAGAAATTAAAGGTTTAATTAAGGAATTTAGAAACGCAAAAGAAGGTCAAACAACATATGTTGAACCTACTCCAGTTGTAAAACCAGTAGAAGAACCTATTCAAGTTCAAGAACCGGTTGTTGAAAAAGCACCTGTTGAAGTTGTTTTAGAACCAGTTGTGGCTCCTGTTACTGAAGAAGTGACTGTTGAAACGCCTGTTGAAGAACCAGCAGAACAAGTTGTTGAAACTGAAACTTTAGAAGAAACACCAACTAAAGAAGAGTCTGTAATAGAAGAAAAGGTAGTTGGAGAAGTTAAAGAAGAGCCAGTTGTTCAAAAACCTGCCTTTACAGTGCCAACAATTGAAGAAAAAGAAGTTGAAAAGGTGCAAGAAGAAATTCCTGTTTATAAACGTTCAACTGTTATTGAAACTAAAACAAAAACAGTTGCTCCTAAAGTTGATGAAGATAACCCTTACGCAATTGAAAAGATTGAATTGGTTATGCATGATTCAAGAAGCGAAATATCTCGTGAAGAACGCAAGATTATTTTAAATAACTGGCGTCATTTAGGAGATCGTATCGGTACAGCTTTATCTCCAGTTGCTAGATTCTTAATGGATGGAGTTCCTGTAGTAAACGGAAATAACTGTATCATTATTACTTACCCTAATGCTGCACTATGTAATCACATTATGGGAGACAAGATTAGATTTGAAGCAAAACAAATCTTAAAAATTACTTTTGGTAGAGAATATGATTTTATTGCGTTGCCTGAAAACATTTGGCAAGAAAAACGTAATGAATATCGTGGACAATATCAAATGGGTACTAGATATCCAAAACTTACTCCAATTAATAATCCAGAATTAAAAATAATTAAAAAATCTTTTGTTAATGAAAAAAGTGCATCATATAACAAAGCGGTAGATTTATTTGGAGAAAACTTAATCAAGGAAGAAGAGGAATAATATATATGAATCCACAACAAATGCGTAAAATACGTCAAATGCAACAAGAAATTATGAAAGCACAAGATGAAATTGCTAAATCAACTTTCACAAAAAGTGCTGGTGGGGTTGTATCTGTAACTGTACAAGGTACAGGACAATTATTAAAAGTAGAAATTGATGAATCTTTCACTATTGAATCTAAAGAAGATACAGAAATGTTAGGTGAAATGATTGTTGCCGCATACAATGCAGCACACGATGAAGTAGAAAAATTTACTGAAGAAAAATTAGGTAAATATCAAGCTATGCTTGGAGGATCAATGTTCTAAAATGAACGAACTAAAGTTTTTAGAACCTTTAATCGCAAGTTTCGAAAAACTTCCAGGGGTTGGTCAGAAAACCGCAACACGTTATGCTTTTCAAGTTGTTGAAAAACTAAGCGAAGAAGATATTGCCGAGTTTGCTAAAGTGTTAATTGAAACTAAAGAAAATATTAAACATTGTTCTGTTTGTAATATGCTTACAACTTCGGAAGTTTGTGATATTTGTGATAATGAAAAAAGAGAAAAAGATAAAATATTAGTAGTTAAAGATACTAAAGATGTGATATCATTAGAAAAAACAAGACAATATAATGGTTTATATCATGTGCTTGGTGGCTTAATATCACCAATTGATGGAATTGGTCCTGATGATTTAAACATCAAAGATTTAGAAGTGCGATGTAAAGATTTAAGTGTTAAAGAAGTTATTTTAGCAACCAGTCTTACTCCACAAGGAGAAACAACAGCTTTATATTTAGAAAAGATTTTAAAGCGAGATGATCTTGAAATATCAAGAATTGGTTATGGTATTCCAGCTGGTGGAGATATTGAATATGCTGATGAATTAACATTAAGAAAAGCTTTATCATCAAGAATAAAATTATAAAAAGGAGGAAAAGAAGCTAAATATGCTTAATATATTTCAACCGATATTAGATTTTATTACTGAAAAATGTAACGAATTTGTCGACTATGTTTTAGGATTATTTAGTTCTTTTTCAGATATAATGCAAGCCTTAATCTTACTTGCTGGAGGAGTTTTAGTTTTAATTGGAATTGTTGCGGTAATTAAGAAAAGTGCCAAATTAATTATTACAATTGCTTCAATTTTGGTGATTATATCGATAGTATGGATGTTTATATAAAGAGTGAAGGAAACTTCACTCTTTTTTTAGGAAATAATTAAATAACAAAAAAGAAAACGTTTTGAAGAAAATAAAAAAAGAAACTTAAAAAAAACATTTTTAGATTTATATGTGTTGCGAAAAAGATAAAAATATGGTATAATAAGATAAAAAAGGAAGTAAAAATACTTCTTAAAATTTTGCGGAGGAATGCTATATGGATATTAGATTAGAGAAACTAACTAAGGTTTTCCAAGATAAAGGTGATGCATCTCAACAAGTAAGAGCCGTAGATGAACTTGATATTACTATCCCTTCAGGGAAATTAATTGGTTTATTAGGTCCTTCTGGATGTGGTAAATCAACAACTCTATACATGATTGCTGGTCTACTTAAACCTACATCAGGGAAAATCTTTTTTGATGATGAAGATGTAACTGAGTTACCACCAGAAAAAAGAGGAATTGGACTAGTTTTCCAAAACTATGCTCTATACCCTCATATGACAGTGTTACAAAACATCTTATTCCCTTTACAAAACTTAAAAGTGCCTAAACAAGAAGCTTTAGAAAGAGCTCAAAAGGTTGCTGACTTAGTTGACATCGGGACATTATTAAATCGTAAACCTAAACAATTATCAGGTGGACAACAACAACGTGTTGCGATTGCTCGTGCGTTAGTTAAAGAACCAAGAGTGTTATTATTAGATGAACCATTATCTAACTTAGATGCTCGTTTACGTTTACAAACTCGTGAAGAAATCAAAAGAATTCAACGTGAAACGGGTATCACAACTATTTTCGTAACTCATGACCAAGAAGAAGCGATGAGTATTTCTGATGAAATCGTAGTTATGAAAACTGGTCTTGAACAACAAAAAGGTGCTCCACAAGAAGTTTACAACAATCCTGTTAATAAATTTGTTGCTAAATTCTTAGGAACTCCACCAATTAATTTATTCTTTGGTAAAGTTGAAAACAAAGGTTTATATATTGGTGATGAAAAAATTGGTGATTCTGAATTAGAAAACCAAGATGTAATTGTTGGTATTAGACCTGAAGGATTTGAAGTAAACGATGAAGGTACTGGAGAATTTACAATTGATATTGAACAAGTAGAATATATCGGACGTGACAAATCAATTGTGGGAAGAAATCCATATTCTGAAAATCCTACATTCCGTTTCATTATTGACTCAGATATTAAAAATGTTGAACCAGGAAAACAAATTAAAGCAACTATTAAGAAAAATAAATGTTTCGTATTTGATAAAATAACAGAAAGTCGAATTCAATAGTATGGAAGTTAAACAAAGTCAATGGAAAGCGTGGTTGTATCTAGCACCAACAATCATATTGATGATTGTGTTTACTTTCTATCCGCTAGTTAATACATTTATTACAGCTTTCAAAGAAAATTACAATTATTTTAGTGGTGAATATTCAGGTATTGGTTTAGGAAACTTCGAAATCTTATTTGTTCGAAGCGATGTAAACCCTGATATGAACTTTATAAACATTTATTTAAAAAACACAGCATTAATCGCGGTAGTATCTGTACCGATCTCAATTGCTTTAGCATTAATAATTGCTGTTGCTTTAAATTCAATTCCTAAATTCCAAAAAGTATTACAAACTATTTTCTTCTTACCATACGTAACAAATACAATCGCTATTGGGATGGTATTTGCGGTTATGTTTGATGATAAATCAGGTTTAGTTAATACATTAGTTCAAATGTTTGGAGGAGATCCAATTAAATGGTTAGGATCTGACTTAGGTACTGCACCATATGTTAATAGTTTAGCGGTATTATTAATCTATATCGTGTGGGACGCTTTACCATTTAAAATTCTATTATTCTTAAGTTCATTACAAGGTATTGATAAACAATACTATCAAGCAGCTCAAATTGATGGTACATCAAAGCTTAGAACATTTGGTAGAATTACAGTTCCACTACTTTCTCCACAAATTGTTTATTTAATGATTACATCATTCATTGGTGCATTTAAAGAATATAACTCAGTTATTTCAATCTTTGATAATGCTAGACCATATGGATATCAACAAAATACAATGGCAACCATTGTATGGTACATTTATGACAGTCTTAAGAGAGTTGACGGAGGGGTTGGACGTGCCGCTGCTGGAGCAGTTGTACTATTCGTAATAATTATGATTATTACCGCCATCCAATCACAAGTCAGCAAGAGATTTGTTCATTACTAGGAGGTGTAAGATATGTCAAGTAAAGTTATAACTCCACAAAGTGAACATATGAATGCTCAAGCAATGATTAAAAGAGAAAGAATTTTAAGAATTATCAAACACATTATTCTTTATTCTTTCTTAATTATTATGGCTTTCTTTGTAATTGTGCCTTTCTATTGGATGTTCTTAGTATCATTAAAAACATCTGCTGAATTAGAAGCGCCAATTCAATCGTTGTTTACAGCACATCCTCAATGGATAAACTATAAAAATGCTTTAAGTACAACAGAATTTAATTATGGACGATTATTATATAACACAATTTATGTAGGTGTTTTATCAACAATTGGTTCATTAATTACAACAATTCTTGCTGCATTCGCATTTGCGAGGATTAAATTTAAAGGTAGCAACTTAATGTTCTCATTATTTATGGCTACAATGATGATCCCAGGTGAAATGATGACAATTACTAACTATAAAACAGTAGTTGCTGACTTAAAATGGGGTAATACATATACAGCATTAATTGTGCCGTTTATTGTAAGTGTCTTCTATATTTATTTATTAAGACAAACGTTTAAACAAATTCCTGATGAACTTTACTATGCGGCTAAAGTTGATGGAACAGGAGATTTCAAATATTTATTAAAAATTATGATTCCGATTGCAATGCCAACAATCATTACAATCACAATCTTAAAATTAATGGGTTCATGGAACTCATATGTATGGCCTAACCTAGTAGCCAATAAACTAGAAATGCGTTTGATTACGAACGGGTTACGTGGGGCAGCCTTCACCGATCCAGAAACTGGACGTATTGCGTATAATACGCAAATGGCAGCGACAGTTCTTGTAACTGTTCCGTTACTTCTTGTATTTATCTTCTTACGTAAGTATATTATGTCAGGGGTATCAAGAAGTGGTATTAAAGGCTAAAACTAAACTTGTTTTAGAATAGATATAAGTAACAAAGATAAAAGGAGATTAAAAATGAAAAAGATTTTATGCATTATTGCATTATTATTCGCAAGTGTTTCATTAGCTGCTTGCGGAGGAAATGATAGTGGTGTTGTTGAAGGAAAAACTACTATTACTTTCTGGCATGCGATGGGACAAGCAAACCAAGCAATTATTCAAGAAATGATTGATTCATTCGAACAAGCATATCCAATGTTTGAAGTAGAACAATTATCACAAGGTGGTTATACTGATTTAAGAGACAAAATTTTATACTCAGTTCCAGTTGGAGAAGCTCCAACAATTGCACAAGCATATCCTGACCACATTGCAAGTTATTTAAGCGCTAGAGCTTTAACAAGTTTAGAAGGATACATTGATGATACAGCATCTGTAGCATCAAAAATTAACTATGTTGATGATCCTAGTTGGGCTGAAACAGCTGTTGCAACTGAACAAGTTGGATGGACACAAGCAGATAAAGATGACTTCGTATCAGCATTCTATGCAGAAGGTTCTGTATACGGAGATGGAAAAATGTACTGTGTACCTTTCAATAAATCAACAGAAGTATTATTCTACAATAAAGACTTCTTCCAAGCATATGCAACTGAACTTGCTAAATATGGTGTTCAAGCAGATGGTACTTGGAGAAATCCTACTTGGGAACAAATCGAAGGTATTGCAGCATTCTACAAAACAACTGCTGAATACAATTCATTAGAAGCATCATTAAAAGCAACTGCAGCTGGATTCTCTGCTGATTCAGAAGCTAACTTATTTATCACTTTAACTCAACAATGGGGTGGTAAATATACAGGATTCGATGCTAATGGTAAAGGTCAATATTTATTCAATAACGCTGAATCTAAAGAAGCTATTGGATGGTTCGCTGAAAACTATGAAGCAGGATTGTTCGGAACATCAACAAGATTCGGTACTGACTATTCATCAGATGCATTCAAAGCAATGCAATGTATTATGACAATCGGTTCTTCTGCTGGTGCATCATACAACACTACATCTAACTTCGTTACTGGTGTTGCTGAATATCCACAAAGAGCAGATGGACAAAATAAAAATGTTATCCAACAAGGTACTAACGTTTGCTTATTCGATAAAGATAACGATTTAGAAGAACTTGGTGGATGGTTATTCATGAAATGGATGACTAACTTCGATAACGCTTTATTATGGTGTACAGAAACTGCATACTTCCCAATTCGTGAAAGTGTTTATAATTCTGCAGAATTCCAAGCGAGCGTATCTGACGGAACAACTAAATCTCAAGCTCAATTAGTTGGTTGGTCACAACAAGAATTATTCTATACTTCAGAAGCATTCAATGGTTCATCTAAAGCTCGTGATGAAGCTGAAGCTTTAGTTCGTGCTATTTTAGTAGGAACTCCAATTGATGAAGCATACGCAACAGCAATTAAAAACTGTAACGCTTTAGTATAATTGGTGATTTAAATGAAATTTAGAACTAAACTATTTGCCTTAGTTCTAACAATATTTACAATAATTTGTCTTGTAGGTTGTGGTGGAGATACACCAGATGGATCTAAAATTGATTTAACTGGATCAAGAACAAAATATACAGACACATTAGAAATATCAAAAATGCCTACATCAACATCAACTCTTGATGTTGATGGGGTAAGTTTTGCTGAAGTAACTAAATATGTTGATGGAGACACAACATACTTTACAACATTACTTTCAACAGGAAAAGAAGATATTAGTGTTAGATATTTAGGGTTAGATACTCCAGAATCAACATATAAAGTTGAACCATGGGGAATTGCAGCTGCTAAATTTACTAAAGAAAAATTAAAAAATGCTGAATCAGTTATTTTACAAGCTGATCCAACAGGATTATTTGATAGTAATAGTAGATATTTAGCATATGTTTGGTATCGCAATAGTGCTACTGAACCATATAGAATGTTAAATCTTGAATTAGTTGAAGAGGGATATTCTCCAGCAAAAGGTTTAACTGGAACTATTTATATGCAAACATTCTATGACGCAAATAGTCGTGCACAAGCATTTAAAGATCGTACAAATGGAGAACAAGATCCAACATACGATTATAGCGCACAAGGTAAAAAATATACGTTAAAACAAATTATTGATGAATTTGGAACTCCTGAGGCAATTTCATCAGAAGAGTTCAAAGGAACAAAGGTATATATTGAAGGATTAGTAACTAGAAAATTAGGTATTAGTTCTGCATATATTGAACAAGTAAATGAAGGATATTACACTGTAGATGAAGACGGAAACGAAGTATTCGTTGAAGGCGATGGTAAAAAATATGGTGTATATATTTATGGTGGATTCGAAGAAAACTTAAAATTAGCTGAAGGAAATTACATTATTACAAATGCTAATATTAGTTATCATAATGGTGCTCTTCAAGTAGTTGGAGTTGCAAATCACCGAATTGAAGTAGAATCTACAGGTAATGTGGTTGAGCCAACTGTATTAACATCACAAGATTGGCAAAATCTAGATGTTTCAATGTCTTGCCGTTTAATTAAACTTGATACTTTAAAAGTAGTTGGTGGTAAAGATGATGAAAATACAGAAGCTTACACTATTTATACTGAAACTCCAGATGGAGTAAGAGTTAATATTAGAATCGATGCGAATGTCGCATTAAAAGTTACGGGAATTATTAAAAATAAAACATGGGCAACATTTGAAGGATGTACATTCACAAATGTTGTAGGGGTAGTTCAACCATATTATGATGGGTATCAATTAATGGTAATGAATTTACAAGATTTAGGTTACCAAAAATAAAAAAAGGAGATTTTAAAACATGTTGAAGACATTTAAAAAATTCTTCTTAGTTGCTTTAACATTATTTGCTGCTATCGCTTTAGTAGCATGTGGTGGTGGAAGTGCTAAAGAAGAAGCTCAAAAAGTGTTAGATGAATTTACTCAAAATGTTACATTCGCGAACACAACTGAAGTAACTACATCTTTCCAATTAGCTATTAAAGGTAAAAAGAGTGGATATGAAATTCCTATTACTTGGGAAAGTAGTAATCCAGATGTAATCGCAATTGCTGATTTAATGGAAAATGGTGCTGTATCAACAACATTCAAAACAGCAAAAGTAACTAGACCTGAAAAAGGTGCTGGAAATGCAAATGTAACATTAACTGCTACATTTACAATTACTTATGATGAAACTAAAACATTAACTGCTAAGAAAGAATTTACATTTACAGTTTTAGAAGAAGTTAGTGCTATCGAAAGAGGTACTTTAGCTACTATTAAAGAAGCTGCTGCTAAATTCTATTTCGAAGAAAATGGTGTTAAACCTGGTTCAAGTAGTTCTGATTTAGAATATCCAGTTGAATTTGACGCAACTGTTACTGCAGTTTGTGCAGCAAGCGGTGCTGGTCAATTCATGGTAAGTGATGGAACTGCTGGTATCTATGTATACTCTAATAAAGTTGCTGTAAAAGTTGGTGATGAAGTTCACGTTAAAGGATCAATCACTGTTTACTATGGTGTATTACAAGTTGGTTCTAACATTGAAGTTACTGTAACTGATATTGAAGATCAAAATATCGTTTATACTGATGAAGTTTCAATTCAAGAATTACATGAACAATCAATTAGTGATGGTATGTATGGTGGTCAAACACTTAAATTATATGGTAAACTAGTTTATGGTAAATACAATGCTAACGATAGTGATTCTTATTGGTTAGAAGACCCAACAACTGGTGCTCAAGTATTAGTTTACTACAAATCTTATTCTGCTGAAGAAGATGAAATGTTACAAGGTTATGTTGGAAAATATGTAACAATGAACGCTGCTACATATGATAAATATTCTACATACAAACCTTATAACAGCCGTGTTATCGCTGTTGCTTCATCAATCGCTGAAGCAAGTGCTCCAACTTTAACTGATGAAGAAAAAGTTGAACAAACAGTAAACAAAGTAAAAGCTGTTACTTTAGAAAAAGCTTACTATAATGGTTCAGAATTTGCATTCCCTAATGTAAACCCTGCTGAAGGTGTTACAGTTGAATGGGCATTAAATCCTGCATCTGTATTAGTAAATGGTAAATTTGTTGTTACTGCAGATACTACTGCAACTTTAACTGCAACAATTAAATGTGGTTCAATCGAAGAAAAAGTTGAATTAACACTAAATTTAAAAACTGAAGTTAAAACTATCACAATCGCTGAAGCATTAAAATTAGAAGATGGTACTGATGTAATCGTTAAAGGTACTGTAATCGAAATTAATACTCCTTGGAGCGATACTTATGGTAACATTACTGTAACTATCCAAGATGAAACTGGTACATTATACTGCTACAGAACTAAATTAAATGTTAAAGTTGGTGACGTTGTTAAATTAACAGGTAAGATGGGTTCATACAATGGAGCTAAACAACTTGCAGCTGGATCTACTGGTGAAATCGTTGGTAAAGAAGAAGTAAAAGAAGAAGAAGGTAAAAAAGTAACAATCGCTGAAGCATTAAAATTAGAAGATGGTGTTAAAGTTGTTGTTAAAGGTACTGTTTCTGAAATCAATACTCCTTGGAGCGATTCTTATGGTAACATTACTGTAACTATTAAAGATGAAACTGGTGAATTATACTGCTACAGACTTGCTACTAACGTTAAAGTTGGTGACGTTGTTACTGTAACTGGTAAGATGGGTTCATATAATGGTGCTAAACAACTTGCAGCTGGTGCTACTGCTGTAATTGAAGGTGGAAATACTGGTGGAGAAACACCTGCTCCTGCAGACCCTGTAGAAGTTTCAATCGCAAAAGCAAATGAATTACCTGATGGAACAAAAGTTATCGTTACTGGTACTGTTGTTAAAGTAAACATTGAATGGAGCGATCAATACAATAACCTTTCTGTTACTATCGCTGATGCAACAGGTGGATTATATGTATATAGATTAGGAACAAAAGTTGTTGTTGGTGATGTTATTAAAGTAACTGGTTCAATGACTACTTATAATGGATTAAGACAAGTTGCTCAAGGTGCTACTGCTGAAATTATCAAAACTGAAGTATCTGATGAAGTAGATACAGACTTGGTTTCAGTTAAATATGCATTAAAACAAGAAGATGGAACTACAATTTCACTTCAAGGTAAAGTTATTGAAATTAATACAGCATGGAGTGATTACTATGGTAACATGAGCGTTACTATCGCTGACATCTCTGGTGAATTATACTGCTATAGACTTGCTACTAAAGTTGAATTAGATGATTATATCATCGTTACAGGTGAAATGGCAACTTATAAAGGTGCTAGACAACTTGCAGCTGGTGCTACTGCTGAAATCGTAAAAGACCCAGTTAATCCTGTTGAAACAACTATTAAAGATGCATTAACATTAGAAGATGAAACTCCAGTTATTCTTACAGGTGTTGTTTCTGAAATTAAAACTGAATACAGTGAACAATATAAAAATATTTCTGTAACTCTTACAGATGAAACTGGTTCATTATATTTATTCAGACTTGCTGGTAAAGTTGCATTAGGTGATACTATTAAAGTTACTGGTGAAATGGCAACTTATAAAGAAGAAAGACAACTTGCAGCTGGTGCTACTTATGAATTAATCGCTAGTGCTCCAAAAGAAGAAATCGAAATACCTGCTGATGCAATTTCATTATCAATTCGTGGAGCTAATAAATTAGCTGATGGAACAAAGGTTGCTATTCAAGCTACAGTTACTGAAATTAACACTCCATGGAATGAAACTTATGGTAATATGAGCGTTACTGTTAGTGATATCTCTGGATCATTATACTGCTACAGACTTGCTACTAAAGTTGAAGTTGGTCAATTAGTTATCGTTGTTGGTGAAATGGCAACTTATAAAGAAGCAAGACAACTTGCAGCTGGTGCAGTTGCTTACGTTGTTGTTGATGTAGAAAAAGAAGAAGAAACTCCTTCTACTCCTGCTGGAACAATTAAAATTGCTGAAGCATTAAAATTAGAAGATGGTGCAAGTATTGTTGTTAAGGGTACTGTTTCTGAAATCAATACTCCTTGGAGCGACAAATATGGTAACATTACTGTAACTATTAAAGATGAAACTGGTGAATTATACTGCTACAGACTTGCTACTAACGTTAAAGTTGGTGACGTTGTTACTGTAACTGGTAAGATGGGTACATATAATAATGCTAGACAAGTTGCTGCTGGTGCTACTGCTGTAATTGAAAGTGGTAACACAGGAGGTTCAACAGGTGGAGAAACTCCTGCAACTAAATCTGCAACAATTACTTTTAATGACCTTTCAAAGAGAACTCAAATTTCTGATGAAGCACAAGTTTGGGAAGAAAATGGAATTAAAGTAAGCAACAATAGAAATGGTGCTAAAGCTGCAGTAAACGGAAAATACTACAATCCTGCAAGATTCTATGCTGGTTCACAAGTAGTAGTTGAATCTACAAAAGCATTCACTAAAGTTGTAATCACTACAAACAATAAACACTTCAAATCATTAGATATTACTGGTGCAACTGTTACAATTGATGGTAGCACTACAACTATCGAATTTGCATCAAGCGCTACTTCATTCACAATTGATGAATTAGCTGCTCAAGTTCGTGTTGACAAAATTGAAGTATTTTACGCTGAATAATTAAAATTAATAAAGGCATTAGGTTAACTAATGCCTTTTTTCTTTTTCTTTGAAAAAACATAAAGTTTATGTTATAATCATCTATTAAGGAGAAATTATTTATGTTTTTACAAGTATATAACAAAATTAAAGAATTTGATACAATTATTATTCATCGTCATAAAAAACCAGATGGTGATGCTTTAGGTAGTCAATTAGGCCTAAAACGCGCGATTTTAGCGACGTTTCCTACTAAGAGAGTATTAGCGGTAGGGGGTATGAGTGAAAACCTTGCTTTTTTAGGAACTTTAGATGAAGCGTGTGATGAAGACTATCATGATGCTTTAGTAATTGTCTTAGATAGTGGGGCTGAAACTTTAATTGATGATGAACGTTATAAAACGGGAAAGTTCTTAATTAAGATTGATCACCATATTCCTCAAGGTGAATATGGAGAGTTAGTTTTAGTTGATAATAGCTATGAAAGTTGTGCTGGTATTATTGGTGATTTAATAAGAAATACCCCTTTAGTTTTAACAAAGGATTCCGCAACAGCTATCTTCTTAGGAATGGTAACAGATAGCGGTCGTTTTAGATTTTCATCAACAACTTCTAAAACATTTGAAATAGCAAGTTATTTAATGAATGCGGGAATTGAAATTGATGAAATATATAATAATTTATATATAGATTCATTAGAAAATGTTCGTCTTCGTGCCGAAATGACACTAAAATTTACGGTTTTACCAACAAAGGTTGCATATCTATTAACTCCATACTCTGAGGTTGAACGTCTTGGAGTATCTACTTATCAAATATCACGAGGAATGATTGGAATCATGGCTGGCATTGAAAATATTAATATTTGGGCAACATTTACTGAAAATGAACATGGTGAGGTATATGTTGAACTTCGTTCAAATAAAGCAAATATTAATAAAGTCGCTGTTAAATATGGTGGTGGCGGACACTTACAAGCAAGTGGAGCAACCGTTAAGAGTTTAGATATTGTTCCAGAAATTATTAAAGATTTAGAAAAAGTTGCTAGTGGGGAGGAAATATAATGTTTAAAGAAATTATTAAAAAGATTGAAGAATTTGATACAATAATTGTTCATCGTCACATGCGTCCTGATGGAGACTGTATTGGTTCTCAAGCAGGACTTGTTCAAGCTTTACGTAATACTTATCCAAATAAAAAGATATATTCAGTTGGTGATGATATTCCGGAATATTTAGGTTTTATTGGACTTTCTGATGAAGTAAGTGATGATATATATAAGGAAGCCCTAGTAATTGTGGTAGATACAAGCATTAAAGAACGTATATATGATGATAGATGGCAAAATGCTGCATTCTTAATTAAAATTGATCATCATGATGATAGTCATCCATTTAGAGAAGAAAATTATTTAGAATTTATTGATGCAGGAAGTGCTGCATGTTCGGCGATAATCGCAAGACTTATTGAATCAAGTGATGTGTTGAAAATGAATAAAGAAGCATCTCTTGCTTTATATACAGGTATTATTACTGATACTGGAAGATTCTTGTATCGTGGTGTAGATAAAACTTTAATGAATGCTGCAGCAAATCTTTTAAGTTATGATATTGATACAGAATATATGTTCGCAAAACTAAATTTAAAAGAAATGAATACTTATCGTTTAGAAGCTTATGTTTATAAAAATATGAAAATGACTAAAAGTGGAGTAGTATATATGTTCTTCACTAAGAAAATTATGAAAAAATTTGGTGTTAGTTGTGATGAAGCTGCAGCTTTAGTTAATACAATGGCATCTATTAAAGGATCAATGATTTGGGTTACTTTTGTTGATTATGGTGATAATATCCGTGTTCGTTTACGTTCTAGATATGTTGCTGTTAACGAAGTTGCAAGAAGCTACCGCGGTGGTGGACATTTACAAGCAAGTGGAGCTACTATCTATAATAAAAAAGAAATGAAAGCAATACTAAATGATTTAGATAGTTTACATGCTTCATTTAAACAAGCTAATAAGGAATTAGAATAATGAGAATATTAATAGTAAATGACGATTCAATAACATCACCTTATTTAAAGGAACTAGCAAGACTTTTAAAAAGTGAAAACCATGAAGTAATGGTTGTTGCTCCATTATATCAACAATCAGCTAAAAGTCATGCGTTAACTCTTGGTGTTCCAATGAAACTTGAAAAGCGTGAAGATTTAGTTGAAGGAGTTAAAACTTATTCTTTAGATGCTAGTCCCGCAACTTGTACTAAATTTGCTTATGTTCACTTAGATTATGATTTTGATTTAGTGGTATCAGGATGTAATAATGGTCTTAATATGGGAGACGACATTATTTATTCCGGAACAGTCGCCGGGGCAAGCGAAGCCGCATTCTTTGGTAAAAAAGGTCTTGCTGTATCAGTAGAAGTGGGAGATATGGAAGCTTTAACAAATAACTTTATTAATGTTTTTAATCAAATTATTGAAAGTGAAATATTCAATATTGCTGATACATTAAATATAAATATTCCAAGAATAGTAAAAGGATTAAAGATAACTCATCAAGGGTTAAATACTTTTGATACCGAGTTTATTGAAACAGAAGAAGGTTTTTTAGCAACCGGTAAGTCATTATATGGAGTTTTAGACAACAAAACTTCCTGTGATTTAGATGCATATTATGATGGTTATGTATCAGTAACACCAATAACTGTTGATCGTACTGATTATAATGTTTATAATATATATGATAAAACAATGTTTAAATAATATTTTAGAATAATGCTTCATATTATTATATAGGTGATAGTATGAAATACTTTAAATGGTTTTTAAAATCAATTTTATTTGGGATTATCTTTTTATTTGTATTTAACTTTATTGGACAGTATATTAATGTGAATATTCCCATTAATATTTGGTCAATATTAATAGTAGGATGTTTAAAAGTACCTGGTGCTATATGCATTTTATTATTTAATTTATGGTAAAAATAAAAAAATCAATAAACTATTTGCATTTTTTCTCCATTTAGAGTACAATATATATGATAAAGATAGAAAGGATTAAGAATATGAGTAGTAAAGACAATTCATTACTTGAAATCGCTATAGAATTATTACAAAAGAAACAACGTCCTCAAAATATCAACACTATTATTAAAGAAGTTATGACAATTAAAGGAATCAAAGCTGCAGAAGTATCCGAACATGCTCCCCAATTTGTAATGGACTTTATGTTATCAGGATACTTTGTGTATTGTGGTGAAGATTGTTGGGATTTAAAAGATCGCCAACCTACATCAGTATTAGATAAAGATGGTGGAGATTTCGAAGACTTCTTAGATAACGACGAAGACGTTAAGAAGAATGAGTTAAAAGACGGTGCCTTTGATGCCGCATACACAGACGAAAACAACTATGAATCTCCAATTATTATTGAACCTGTTCATGATGAGGAAGAAGAAGATGAAGAAGAAGAAAATGATGAAGATGATTTATCAAATGAATTCGAAGTTATGGTTGGTTCAATAGAAGATGACTTTGAAGAAGACGAAGAGTAAAACCTAATTATTTAGGTTTTTTCTTTTATTTATTAACATAAAGTGTTATAATATATATAAGAGGTAAAAAAATATGAAAAAAGAATTATTATTTAAAATGCTTACTACACCATCAGTTAGTGGCTATGAACTTGCTTTTCAAAAAATGTTAATTAATGAAATGAAAGATGTTGATGATTTAGTATTAAAACATCATAGTTTAAATGTTGTACATGTGGTAAATCCTAACTCTTCAGTCAAAGTTATGCTTTTAGCCCATATTGATGAAATTGGATTAATGATTGAAAGGGTCTTAGATAACGGAATTTGTAAACTTACTAATGTTGGCGCAGTACGTCCAGAAATGTATATTGGTCAACATGTAAATGTTGTAAAATATGATGAAAAGGGAAATTATACATATATTCCAGGAGTTATCGGTTATACTCCTAATTATGTAGATGGTCATGTAAAGGTTGAAGATTTAAATTTAGATTTAGGAACTTCATCAAAAGAAGAATCTTTAAAACTTGTTTCAGTGGGTGATGCGGTTACACATAAAGATTGTTATCAAGAACTAGCAAATGATGCCCTTGCCTCAAGAGCTCTTGATGATAAAATTAGCGCTTTTATTGGATGTGAAGTATTACGAAAAGTAAAAGAAAGAAGTACTAACGGGGTATATCTTGTAACAACAGTTGGAGAAGAAACAACTGGTCGTGGAGCAGTATTCTCAACAGTGGATGTTACCCCTACGCTTGCTGTAGCGTTAGATGTTGGATCTAGTAGTGATGTTGCGTACCGTAATAATTTTACAAGAGAAGTTTCACTTGGAAAAGGTGGTATGTTAACACATAATTCTGCATCTAATAAATTACTAGTTAAACGTTTAGAAAAAGTAGCTAACGAAAAAAATATTCCTGTTCAATATGTAGTAGAAGTATCTAAAACATATACTGATTTTGACCAAGTATTTAAAAATAATGGGGGAATTCCTTCAACTTTAATAAGTGTACCACTTAGATATATGCATTCATCAGTAGAAGTATGTAGTCTAAAAGATGCTGAATATATTACTGATTTATTAGTTGAATTTATTTGTTCTTTAACAGAAAATGACACTTTTAATCCTTTTTTAGAAGAGTAGTTATATGAATATTAAAGAAGTTAAATATTTATTAGATAAATATAATTTAAATGCTAAAAAGAATTTTGGACAAAACTTTTTAGTAGATGATAATATTTTAAAAAAGATTGCTTCCGCATTAAACGATAAAGGATATAAAAGTGTTATTGAAGTAGGTCCTGGTCTTGGAAGTTTAACTAGATATTTAGTTGAAATGTATGATGAAGTACTTTGTTATGAAATTGACAAGGACATGATTGAAGTATTAAATAATACGATTGAAAAAAATAACTTAATTATAAGAGAAGGAGATTTTTTAAAAAGTGATGTATCAAAAGATATTGGGAAGTTTTTAAAAACAAATCCTTGTTTAATAGCTAATTTACCATATTATATTACTAGTCCAATTCTTTTAAAGTTATTAGAAGAGGTGCGTGAAGTTAAAGATATCGTGGTAATGATTCAAAAAGAAGTAGCTGAAAGATTTGTAGCCCGCCCTAATACTAAAGATTATAACGCTTTAAGTGTGTTGATTCAGTATTTTACAAACGCGGTAAAGTTATTTGATGTTTCACCAAGTGCTTTTGTGCCAGCTCCTAAAGTTACAAGTGCAGTAATTCATTTATCATATAAAGAAGAAGAGTTATTAACTGGAAAAGATCTAGAATTTTTCTTAAAGTTCAATCGAAATATTTTTAAACAACGTAGAAAGACTTTTGTTAATAATGTTGCTAGTAGTTACAATATTTCTAAAGAAGAAGCAGCAGCAATTCTTGAACAAAATGGTTTTTCTAAAACAATTCGCTCAGAAGTATTAAGTGTTGAAGAAATTGTAAAATTAAGTTTAATATTTAAAGAACAGTTGGCATAATTAAACATATAATAATATGGGTGAATATATGTTTAAAGTGGGGGATAAAGTTATTGTTATTGATGATGACAATAAAAATATATATAAGATTAAGAGTATAAATGAACTAATTTGTTTGGTTGGTTATAGCTACCGAATGGTTAGATATGTTAAAGAAGAAGAAATAAGACTAGCAACAGATGAAGAACTAGAAAAAGAAGAACTAAAAAACCAAAAACGTAAAAAACTTATTAAAGAAAAAAGTAATTCACGAAAAACCAAAGCAATATTTGGGAGAATTCTTCATATAGATGGCGATAAAGAATATTTAAATAGTTGTATGGCTTTATATAAAGAATTAGGAATATATGCAGAAGGAATACATTTATCCGAAAAAGAAGGTTATTTGAAGATTAAAGATATCTTATTACAAATAACACCGGATATTATTGTTATTACGGGTCATGATGCATATAACGGAAGTAATATTGCTTCGCTAGATAGTTATGAAAATAGTAAATATTTTGTGAAAACTATTCGCGAAATACGTAAACATTTCTCTTTAGATGATGTTATTGTTATTGCTGGAGCATGTGGTTCACATTTTGAGGCATTAATTGCTTCTGGGGCAAACTTTGCTTCTAGCCCTAAAAGGTTAAATACACATACTTATGATCCTGCGGTTGCAGCAATAAAGGTTGCGACAACATCAATTAATCAAAATATTGATTTTGATGGATTGTTAAAATATATTGAAAACGGTAGAAGTGCTCTTGGAGGAGTAGAAACAAAAGGGAAAATGCGTCTTCTTCTTTAGAAAGGAAAAAAATGAAAGTAAAAGCATACGCAAAAATAAACCTAAGACTTAAAGTATTAGGTCTTAATAAAGAAGGATATCATTTGTTACAAATGGTTAATACCAAGATAGGTTTATTCGATGTAATAACAATAAAGAAATTAACAAATAAAGAAATTGTTGTAGATATGGATTTTGTTCCAAGAGACGATAATTTAGTCTATAAAGTTGTAAAAAAGATGTTTGAGGAGTTTAATTTACCTGGAGGAATATATATAAAAATCAAAAAAAATATTCCCCTTGGTGCCGGTCTTGGCGGTGGAAGTAGCGATGCAGCTATGGTTATTCTTGCTGTTAACAAACTTTATAAACTATCTTTAGACAAGAAAACTTTACAAGAGTTATCTTTGTTATTTGGTACTGATATTGTTTATTGTTTAGAAGAAGGACTGGCCTTAGTCGAAGGTATAGGTGAAAAAATAACTAAATTAAACCGAAAAATAAAAAGTTGGGTTTTAATAATTAACCCTAATATTGAATTGTCTACTAAAGATATATATACTAAATATGATTTAGATAATAAATATAGTATTAAAAATGAGCTTTGTGAAATAGAAGAAATGAAATTAGATGCTCTGCTTGAAAATGATTTAGAAAAGGTTGTATTTAAAGAATATCCTTTAGTTTCATCTTTAAAAGAAGAATTAATAAACAGTGGTAATCCTCTTACTTTAATGAGTGGATCTGGTTCCACAATCTTTGTTTTGAATAGTCCAAATAAAATTAGAAAATTATATAAACAATATAAATCAAAATATCCAAATTATAAAATATATATAACTAAAATAAAATAGGAGTAAAATATGGAAAATTTAATCGCATTTAACGAAGAGTTATTAGTAGAAGATTTACAAGTCGCAAATTATTATAACTTCAAAAAACAACGTAAATATCTATTTAATCAACTTATTTTTATTGGAATGGCAATTCTTATGATTATAATGGCTTCATCTCAAAAACAATGGGTGTTTTTAGGAGTAGGAATAGTTTTACTAATTTTCTCAACAGTTTTCTTTTTGCCACTATATAAAATAATGATATATAAAGCAGTTAAAAAGAATATGCAAGAAAGTTTAAAAATAAAAATTGCCTTTGATGAAGAAGGTTTTACTTATGCATTAACGGAAACACCTGATGAAGAAGTAGCCAAATATACTTATGATCAAGTACTTAAAGTAGTTGTATTACCAGAATATATATATTTATATTTTACAGGTGCGATGATCGCAATCATAAAAAAAAGCGATTGTGAACAAATTGAAGAACTTGAAAAATTAGTTGAAGAAAAGTATAAAGAAGCCGGAAAATACGAAAAAATTAACAAAATGCCTCGATAAGAGGTATTTTATTATTAAATATTATGAAAACGCTTGCAAATGAAAACGTTTTATGTTAAAATAAGATACAGGCGAAAAAGGAGATGGAATTATGAAGATCACGGACGTTAGAGTTCGCAGGGTAGAAGGAGAAACTCGCTTAAAAGCAGTAGCCTCTATTACTATTGATGAAGCATTTGCTGTACATGAATTAAGAATTATTGAAGGAAACGAAGGTCTTTTCGTAGCAATGCCTAGTCGCAAAACTTCTGAAGGGACTTTTAGAGATATAGCTCATCCGATTAATGCAGAAACAAGAAAAAAGGTTGAGGAAGCAGTTTTAGAAGCCTATAATAACTTAGAAGAATAATAATTTATCTCGCATTTATTGCGAGATTTTTATTTTGAAAACATTTTATTTTATATTAACATAGTAAAAAATAAGAAAATGTGGTATTATATATAAGAATAAATAAAATGACGAGGTAAATTATATGGAATATGTATACAAGATTATAATGTTACTTGGTGGAGTTGGAGCCTTTTTATTAGGGTTTAAAATTTTATCAGATAACATTGAAAAACTTGCTAACAAAGGGTTAAGACGTATCTTAGAAAAAGCAACTAAGAATCGTTTTATCGGTGTTGCTATTGGGATGGTTGTTACAGCCATTATTCAGTCATCATCAGCGACAACGGTAATGATTGTAGGGTTTGTTAATGCGGGAATCATGAATTTGTTCCAGGCAACAGCAATGATTATGGGAGCTAATATTGGTACTACGATTACAGCACAAATTGTTGCTTTAAAATCTTTTGATATTGCGACATTCGCAATTGGTTTAGTCTTTATTGGTGTATTTATGGATATGCTTTGTAAGAAAGAAAAAACCAAAACTGCCGGAATGACTTTAGCAGGACTTGGTCTTGTATTCTTAGCTTTAGAATTTATGTCAGATTCAATGGCATTCTTTAAAGAATTACCAGCGGTTCGTGATTTATTAACAAGTATTGATAATCCATTTTTACTACTACTAATTGGTATTGTAATTACAGGTATTATTCAATCATCATCAGCTGTTACAACAATTATTATTTCTATGGTTTCAGTAGGACTTACAATTGGATCAACACCAAATGCGGTATTATTCTTAATTTTAGGTACTAATATTGGAACATGTGTTACAGCGTTGTTATCCTCAGTTGGAGCTACTACTAATGCTAGACGTGCGAGTGTTATTCACTTATTGTTTAATGTCTGTGGTACAGCGATCTTTGTTGTTGTTTTACTTCTTTGGAAAAACTTTGCGGTTGATGTATTACAAAATGCGTTCCCAGAACCAACTACTCAAGTCGCAATGTTCCACACATTATTTAACGTTGTTTCAACAGTAATTTTTATTCCATTTATAAATGTCTTTATTAAACTAGCAAGTCTTCTTGTAAGAGATAAGAAAAAAGAAGAAAGAACAAGTTATCTTGATGAACGTTTCTTAAATACTCCTTCGGTTGCGGTATTACAAGCAACAAGAGAAGTTGCTTATTTAGGACAAGAAGCAATGCGTGCTTTAGATTTAGCATTAGATGGATTACTAAAACGTGATAGTGAAAATAAAAACAAAGTTTTTGAAGTTATCAATAACGTTGAAGAATGTAATAAAAATGTATTAACTTATCTTGTAAAAGTATCTTCTAAAGAAATTACTTTACATGATGAAAAGAAAGTTTCAAACTTACATAGTATTATTAATGACTTTATTCGTGAGGCAGAAATTGCGGATAACGTAGTTAAACATACAAAAACAATTATAGAAAAAGATATAACATTCTCAGATGAAGTTGTACAATCTTTATATGAAATTAAAGATTTATTAGCTCGTCAATTTGAAAATGTAGAACGTGTAATGATTAAGAAAGATCATAGCGTTTTAGAAAGTGTCGATAAAATTGAAGAACGTATTGATACAATGCGTGTAGATTTAACAAATGGTCACATTAAGCGTTTGGAAGAAGGTAAATGTCAACCTCAAAGTAGTGGTGTCTTCATTAACTTAATTTCTAATTTAGAAAGAGCAGGAGACCACTTAAATTATATTGTTGATTTACTTGCTGGAAGAACAAATTAAAAACACCAATTGGTGTTTTTTCTTTTAAAGTGTATAAAATATATAGAGGCGTGATTTTATGAAGAATATTATCAATATTAATTTAAATAATTTAAAATATAATATTGAAGAAATTCAAAGAAAAATGGGTAAAGAAATTATGTGTGTTTTAAAAAGTAATGCATATAATTTGTCAGCAAGATATATCTTAAAGTATTTAATAAAATTTAATGTTAAGTTCTTCGTTTTCAATCATTACGAAGAATACCTTGAATGTAGTGATTTATTAAAGAATAAAAAAGTATTAATCTTAGAAACAGTTAAACAAAAATATTTAAATAATATTCCAAGTAATGTAAGATTGAGTATTAATACAATAAATGATGTTGAAAAATATAAAGATATAAATGCTCTTTTTCACCTTCAAATAGATACCGGAATGAATAGGGACGGAATTAAAGATGTAGAGTTTACTAAAAAGGTAAAAGAGATATTTAAAGATAGATTAGAAGGTATATATACCCACTATATTAGTGATAAAGATGAACAAGATGTATATCTTAAGCAACAATTAAAATTTAATGAACATCTTTTAACAAGCAACTTTAAAATAATTCATTCAGCTGCTACATCATCACTATCAAAAAATATTATTGGAAATTATGTAAGAGTCGGAATGGGAATGTATGGATATCATACAAGTTTAAATCTAAAAAGTGTTGTTAATGTATATAGTCATATTACTTCTATAAGAGATGTAAGAAAATTTGAAACAGTTGGTTATGGAATAAAATATATATCTGAACAAGATGAAAAAATTGGAATTGTTCCAATTGGATATTATGAAGGATTTAAAGGAAGATATATGCATTATAAAAAACAAATCTATCCGGTAATTGGTAAAATTTGTATGAATCACACTTTTATTCGTGTAAATAATGAAACAAAAAATTATAGTTTGTTGAATATTTTTCCAAATAATGATAAAATAGATAATAAAGAAGAAGCAAACTATTATGAAGTTCTAACTTCATATCGTAATTTTTCAAGAATATATTTTATGGAGTATCAAAATGACATACGAAAAATATTTAAAACAACAAACAAAAAGGGCTTTAGCCTTAAACAAAGAACCAGAAGCTATTAAACTTTTAATGCTTGAATTATCTGGTATGAATGGAGCTAATTTTCTTGCTTCATACAAAGACGAAATTCCTGAAGAAACTATAGAAAAATATTCTCAAGCAATTGATAAATATTTAATTGATAATTATCCGGTACAATATATTTTAGGATATAGTTATTTTTATGGTTACAAGATGATTGTTGATGAAAGAGTATTAATTCCAAGAAGAGAAACAGAAGAATTAGTAGCTTATGTATTATCAAAATATGATGAATTGTTTGATGGTGAAAAGGTAAATCTTTGTGATATTGGAACAGGATCGGGGAATATTGCGATTGCGTTAAAAGCTGAAGAAGCAAACTTTAATGTATATGCGAGTGATATATCAGAAGAAGCTATTATGGTAGCTAAAGAAAATGCTAGAAGAAATGAAGTAGATGTTAAGTTTTTAGTTGGTAATATGGTTGATCCATTAAAAGAATTAGGTATTAAATTTGATATTGTTGTATCAAATCCACCTTATATTCCAAGTGATGAATTTGTTGAAGACATTGTAAAAGATAATGAACCCAATATTGCTTTATTTGGGGGAGAAGACGGAATGAAGTTCTACGAAGAAATCTTTAAAAATGCGAAAGACATAATAAAAGATAAAGCTTTCTTTGCTTTTGAACATAGTTTTAGCAAAAAACAAGCTATGATTGATCTTGCTAAAAAGTATTATCCAGAAGCAACTATTACTTCAATTAAAGATATGCAAGATAAAGATCGCTTTACAATTGTTGAAGTACAATTGTCGAAGTAAATATTAAAAAGTAGGTGAAAAATTGAAATTTATATTAACCCTAATTTGTAGTTTCTTTTTAATTGCTGCTCCAACTGTTGAACAAGTAAGGTTTGAAGAAACGATTAATAAAAATTATGAAAAATATTACTATGTGGTAGAAGAAGAAACAACTGTTGGTGATATTATAATTGTGGTAGGAAGTATAAATAAGCAAATGTATGTTAGTGGATTCATATATAATACGACAAAAACAAAACATGTTTTTAGTATAGATAACAATATATATGAAAACCATTTTTATAAAATAAAGAAAGATGGATTACTTGAGGTATTCGTAAAAACAAATGAGGGAACCATTTTTAAAAGATACGAAATAAAGGTTCCTGCGGAAGAAGAACTTAATAATATGGATGTTATTGTTGGAGAAGGTAAAAATAATTTTCCGAAAGAAAAAATAAAGGTAGATATTATCGATATATTTATTTCTTTAAGTTTTGGTTTTATTGGGATAATCGCCTTATTTACGGTTGTTTTAACAATGTTGTACCGTAGAAAAATGGGACGTTTTAATACAAATTATCCAAAAGATACATCATGGGAAAATTATGAATATCATCCAGAAGAAGAAGTAATAGATGTATATGAAGAAAACTATCAAGTAGTAGAAAAAACCAAAGAAGAACAAATGAAAGAAGCGTATGATGATTATAATAGTGGAAAAATTACCGAAAGCGAATTAAATAATCGTTTACGTAGCATTTGGTGGAGCAACGAAGATGATTAAAATAACAGCAAACGATTTAATAAAATTATCAAAAGAAGAAATATTAGGAAAAGTAATTGTGTTTCCAACTGATACAGTTTATGGGATTGGCGCATTAGCTAAAGATGAAGAGGCAATAAACAAAATATATAATTTAAAACATCGAGATAAAACAAAACCACTTGCTTATTTATCAGGAAATAAAGAAGATATTATGCCATATATTCAAATTACCTATCAAAATACGATGGAATTAATGAATTATTGGCCAGGAGCTTTAACCCTAATATTTAAAAAAGAAAAAGATTTAGTAGAAAAAGATGCTTTGCCAACCATTGGTTTTCGCATTCCTGATTCTAAATGTGCTTTAAAAATCTTAAATCACTTTGGAATTATGGCAGTTACTAGTATGAATTTGAGTGGTAGTGCGCCGCTTAATGATTTAGAAAGTATTGAAGAAAACTTTAAAGATGAAATAGATTATCTAGTAATTGATGAAGAAATTCAGTCAAAAACATCTTCAACTATTCTAGATATTTCAACTAGTGAAGTTAAAATTTTAAGAAAAGGCGATCTTTTAGAAAAAATAAATGTATAAAAATTACCAAACATTACCAAAATATAATTGGTGATGTTTTTTTATGAAAAAAGTATATTTATTATTAAGTTTAATTATGATCTTAATTTTAGGTGGTTGTACATATATGGATAGCCAAGAATTAAGAATTAGAATTTTACCCAACAGTAATAGTGAAGTCGATCAAAAAGAAAAAGAGATTATAAAAGAAGCCCTCTTAGAAATATTTAAAGAAGAGACAATTAAAATTTCTAATTTAGATGAGTTAAAACAAAAACTAAATCAAAAAAACTTAAATCTTATACATGAATATAAAATCGAATTTAAAGATGTAACGTTCCCATCAAAAACTAAAAATGGTAAATTTATTCCTTCAGGAACATATAAAACTTTACTTATTACAATTGGCGAAGGAAAGGGAGATAATTGGTGGAGTGTGCTATATCCAGAGTTTTTTGGTGTTGAATATGAAGATAGTGAGGAAATAGAATACCGTAGTTATATATATGATTTATTTAATAATTAACCATTTTTAATAATAATTCATATTATATTAAGGGTGCTATATGAGGATAGAAAAAATAAATTCAGAAAATATTAAAGAAATTAAAAGATTTATTAGAAGGATACCAGGAATAAGCGAAATTAATGAAGAAATTTTAAATAGAGTGTTAATCTTAAGAAATGATTTTGAAATAAAAGCTATAATCTCATATGAATGTTTTTCTAATAAAGGGTTAATAAGATATTTTATATTCCATAAAGATGTAGATTTTGAAGAATTAGAAATGCTTGTAGAAGAAATGATAAAAAACACTAAAGAAGAAAGTATCAACTTAGTTTTAACCGTAATTGATGATGAAAGTCTAGTTCCTTTTTTTGAAAAATTAGGTTTTCATAAATGTTTAATAGAAAATGTTTATATCGGAGAAGTCTCACTTGAAAATACGCTTTATCATAACGCAATTGGGCTTGTAAAAGAAAGTTAAAAAACTCTAATATCGTTTTTGATATTAGAGTTTTAAAATATTTGTGTTAAAGACATAAGACATATACCAATTAAAGTAAATAATAAAGCAATTTTGTCATAACCATAGTTTCTTGAAGAAGGAATTAAATCATCAACAGCTATATATATCATTATTCCTGCAACAATTCCAAAGATACTTCCCATTATAAAATTAGTTAAGAAAAATCTTAAAACAAAGTAAGCAAGAAGGGCTCCAAGAGGTTCAGTAATTCCTGATAAAAAGGTGTATAATAAGGCCTTCTTTTTGTTATTTGTTGATAAATATATTGGTAATGCGACTGTAATACCTTCAGGAATATTATGAAAAGCAATCGCTAAAGTAATTGATAAACCCAAAGCAATGTTCCCATAACTAGACATGAATGTCGCTATTCCTTCGGGGAAATTGTGAATTGCTATAGCGAGCATCGAAACAAAGCCTACCGAAAAAAGTTTGTTTTTGGGAGAATGATTTAGGTTATCTAATGATTTGTTTTCATCTTGCACAAAATGATTAATTATGAATGTAATAAACATTCCTATTCCTACAAAAAGGGTTGAAAGGATTGTACCATAAAAATCATTAGTATCAATGGAAATATATGAGGCTGATGTTGAATATAATTCCATCATTGAAACACTTATCATTACGCCTGAAGCAAAACCTAAGGAGGCACTAATAAATTTTTTGTTATCACTTTTAGTAAAAATAACGATTAATCCCCCAATTAAGGTTGCCATTCCGGCAATTACTGACAATAAAAGGGCATATAATGCTTGTAGATCCATATCTAACACATCCTTCAATTTTATTGTATGCAGGAAGAAAAAATATGGATAGACAAAAATATATGTTTAATTAAGTTGTTTTTTTCTTTTAATTATTTCAACAATAATATTAGAAAAAGTTATAATAATAATTGAACTCGCGATTAAGATGGCACAATTCATAAAAAAATCTTGAGGCAAAATATTAATAATTTGATCGGTTTTAGAATTAAAAATCCAGTTATCTTTACCATGAAAGAAAATATTATGAAAAACTGTGAAGGCTTTATCAAAATCAGTAGAAGCTATTGTCACAATAGCAATAATTATAATATTTATAAAGATAGATGCATAAAAAACAGGGGAAAAACCAAAAAGTTTTTTTATTTCAATCTTTTTAAAATGTTTTAACAATATAATACTTATAACTATTATAGAACTAATTAATAAAACATAGAAATTTAAATCAAATAAAAATTTACAATCGACAAAGTGATTTTTACCAGATGTACTATATAGTAGTTTACCAGTACTAAAATCCTTGTTTAATGTTAAAAAATCTAATACCGTATCATATGCTTCTTTTATTGTTTCATAAGAATAACCTGTTTTATTTGGCAAATCTAAAGCATTAATATGTAAGTAATAAAAGGGTCTAATATAAATTGGTAAACCAATAGAAAAAGTAATAATTAGTAGTAAAACACTAAAACCAAGTAAAATGGAAATAAGTTTATTAATAAAATCTTTTTTCATATATGTACCTCATTTCTATAAAGCTATACTTTTAT
>JAFTPH010000041.1 GCA_017463365.1 Bacilli bacterium | reverse complement strand
TTTTGTATATATAGTAATTCATGAGAGAGATACAAGTTGGATGTATGGAAAAAGTATGTACACAAGATGCGATGGAGAAACATGGAGTAGATATAAATTTGATGAAAACAATGAAATAATATATGAAAAAGATGATCAAGAAAATCAAATATATTATGAATGCAGTCACTTTAAAGCCGCAAATATAAAAAATGAAAAACGTTATTTGTTATACATTGAGGGGAACGGATACCACAGTGGATATAGTTATGTCCCAGCAGTAAAAAGAGGAGATAAATTTTTAAATCTTATGTCAATGGAAGAATTTTATTATAAACAACAATATAATGAAGAATGGATAGAGACGTCAGAAGTGCATTTTATTCCAAAAAATTATTTTGATTTGTAAGCAAAATTGGATTATAAAAATTAATTATTATAGTAACAATCAATGAATAAAGGTAAGGTCTATAGTTTTAACTATAGGCCTTATAACTTTATTTTATTATTTTTATTGACAGCGTAACAATGTTTTGTTATAATGATATCGTAAAGGTGAGGTTTATATGATTTCAAAGAAAGATTTATTAAAAGAAATGAATATTTCTTATGGACAATTATATCGCTGGAAGAGAGAAGGATTAATACCTGATGAGTGGTTTAATAAACAAGCTGTTTCCACTGGACAAGAAACATTTTTCAAAAGGGATTTAATTATTCCAAGAATTAAGAAAATTTTAAGTCTGAAAGACAAGTATCAATTAGATGAATTAAAAGAGTTTTTTAATCCAAGTATTGAAGGGAGAAAATTTTCTTTAAGAGAAGTGATTGTATTAGAAGAAATAGATCCGTTTGTTTTAAAGATGTATAGCACAAAACATGATACATTTACAATAACAGAACTTGCGGTATTATCTATTTTTTCCAATAATTTGGATGTAATTAATTTTGATGATTATCAGGATATTGATTTTAAAAATCACAAAGAGATAAATCATTATTTTTATATATTATATAATGGAGGTTTCTTTGTATTGATTGGTCCTGAAGATATAGTTATTGATAAGAAACTTAATGTATATAAGAAAATAAATATTGAGGATGTTGTAAGTAAACTTGCTTCAAGCCTCAAAGAATAGGAGATAGTATGGAAAGTATTAAAATAGCTGGAGCTGGAGTGGTACTTGGTGGAGAATATGATGAAGTGTCAGTTGCTGGAAGCGCTAAAGTAAAAGGGTTTGTAAAATGTAATGTTTTTAAAACTAGTGGCGCAACAAGCATCGATTCTTCGATCGAAGCAGAAACCTTTAAAACTAGCGGTTCAATTAAAATAGAAGGTAGTTTAAAAGCAAATGAAATAAAAATTGCTGGTGCTGCTAGAATTGAAGGAAGTGTTGAGTCAGAGTCTTTTAACGCAAGTGGAAGCTTAGTTGTTGAAGGTGATATCAATACTGATGTATTAAAATTATCAATTACTAATGGTTCATTTGAAAACATTTATGGAGATGAAATTTGTATTAATAGTGATGGAAAATTCATAAACGAATATTTCCACGATGTTGTTAAAAATATTAGTGTAAAAGAAATTGAAGCGACCTCAATTTGTTTAAAAGATGTAACTGCCGAAAGAGTTAGTGGTGATAGTGTTACACTAGAAGCAGGATGTAAAATAGGTGTAGTTGAATATTCAAAGAGTTTGAATATTAGTACAAAAGTAAAAGTTGAAAGAATAATTAAATTATAGGAGGAAAATATGAGTAAAATTACGATTAATGTAAATGGTGAAGAAATGGAAGTTGATTTTGATACTTTAGATAAAGAAACAGCTGAAAAGTTAGGAATTAACATTCATAAAGAAGATGATCATATTGTTATTAAGAAAAAAAATAAATGGAGAGGAATAAAAAATAAAATTACTGGTATAACTCCATTTGTCGTTTTAATCGCCTTTTTCTTAACAGGGTTTTTACTAGATGCATGGAGTTGGAACTGGACTTTCTTTTTAGCAATTCCTGTTGTAAGTATTCTTTTAAATATTAAGTTTTCTCGTCCTAAAAAAGCTATATCATCAATTCTATGTTTAGTAATTTTAGCCGCATACTTTTTAACAGGATTCTTCTTACATATTTGGAGTTGGAACTGGGTATTATTCTTCTTAATGCCAATTGTTTGGATTTTATTTGGTGAATAGAATATGAAAAGTGAAAAAGAATTTTTAAAGGAAACATACGATAAAAATAAACCAAAACTACTTTTTCCTATTTTTAATACAGTATTAGGTGTAGGACTAGCTGGAATACTTGTATATTTGACAATTTATCAAGATTTGAAAATTGGTATTTTAATATTCGCGATATTCTTACTTGTTTTATTTATTGCTTCAAGCTGGTATAATTCATATTTCTCTAAAAAGCAAGTGCGTAAAGAAATTTATAATTTACAAGAAGAAACAGAAATATTAATAAATACAATTAAAAATCAAAAAAGAAAACAAATTTATGAAATTAATGATATTCATAAAATTAAGTTTAGTTATAATTTAGATGAAACAAAAGAATTAGAAAAAGTTTCTTTTGACTTAAAAACAAGAACTTTTAGTAAAGATATCAAAGGGCTAGTTGAAATTAATTTAGGAGTGTCTTGTGCTGGTTTATTAGTAAACCCAAGTACTAAAGAAGTTGTTGGTTTTGGAGGAATGGCTCCTTGTTCGGTGTGGTTAAAAAAGAAATTAAATGTGCCTGCTTCTAAAAAAGGTAATGTTTATATCGATACCCCTGGATATAAATTAACTGATAAAACAGTTTTTAAAGTATTACGTCAAAGTGATGCATACTATGATAAAAAAACTGGATGGCTTTGTTTTGGTAGCAAAAAAACAGAAAGTATTGATGATGTAATTGAAGTTCAAGAAAATGTATATGTTGTTTTAAGAGATGAAGAATTAATCTCAGTATGGGTTAAGTTAGAACCTAATTTAGAAATTGCTTAAAAACCATTCGATAAATTTATAAAAAATGTGGAGTTTTCTTTAAAACTCTGCATTTTTCTTTGTCTTATATCTTTTTTAGCAAATGAAATGCGAATTATTCAAAAAAATGGTATAATACTATAAGTATAAAAGGAAGATGAAAATGAGAAAGATTTTATTGATTCTATTTGCTTGTTATACAGCTCTTTTATTATGTTCATGTAATACTGATAAAAATGTCTTTTATCGTTATGAATATAATGGTTATTTAGATACTGTCGGCTACATTGTAGTTGAATATAATACAGGGGACTATAATTCAGAAGAAGTAAAAACTATTTTACAAGATGTTGAAAAGGTTTTATTTTCAGTTGAAGAAGATTTTTCAATTAGTCAAACACCATATATGGTTGAAAAAGGTATTGAAAAGTCTACATTAATGTTAATAAACGAAAGAAGTGGAACAGGAGTTTATACTACGGTATCAGATGACTTCTTAAATCTTTTAAATCAATCTATTGATATAGCAAAAAGAACAAATGGTTTATTTGATCCAAGTATTGGGGCTTTAACAAAACTATGGAATATATCTAGTAGAGCCGAATACTGTATGGATTCTTTAGTATCAACAGAATATTTATGTAAAATACCAAGTAATGATGAAATAAATGAAGCACTAGCTTTGGTTAATTATGAATTAATTGAAGTAAAAGATAATAGTGTATATCTACCGGTTAAGAATATGGCTTTGGATTTTGGAGCTGTTGGTAAAGGTTATGCTTGTGATAAAATAGCTGAATACTTAAATAGTTATCAATTTTCTTATGCTATTATTAATATGGGTGGTAATGTGAAGTTTATGGGCGAAGCTCTTCAAGAGGCTGATCCAGTTAAACTATATATAAATGACCCTTTTAAGATAGGTAATATTGGATATTATTATCCAAATAAAAATACTGGTGGGGTAACAAGTGGGATATATGAACGCTACATTAACTATCAAGGTACAAAATATCATCATCTTTTAAATCCTCATACAGGATATCCAAGTGATAATGAGGTGGTATCAGTTACGATTATGGGAGAAAACTCAAGTATAAGTGATGCTTTATCAACAGCAGTATTTATGCTTGGAGTAGAAGACGGATTAAAACTAATTGAAGAGATGGTAGGATATGAGGCCGTTATTATTACTAATAATCAAGAAGTATATGTTTCTTGTAATTTAGAATTTATAAGTGAAAAAGAAAATTTAAAAATTATCGAATCGAGGTAATAGAAATGTCAAAATTACAAATTATTGATTTACATGTAAGTGTAGAAGGAAAAGAAATCTTAAAAGGTGTTAATTTAGAAATGAACACTAATGAATTCCATGTTATCATGGGACCAAACGGAACAGGGAAATCGACTCTTGCCGCAACAATTATGGGTCACTACAAGTATGAAGTAACAAAAGGACAAATTTTACTTGATGGTGAAGATGTTTTAAGTATGAGTGTTGATGAAAGAAGCCGCAAAGGTTTATTCCTTGCGATGCAATACCCTAGTGAAATTGAAGGAGTAACTAACTCTGAATTCATTAAAACAGCAATGCAAGCTCGTCTTGGGGAAGGGGAAAGAATTTCATTATTTAAATTCATTAAAGCCTTAGAAGGTGCAACTTCTGAACTTAAAATGAATCCTGATTTACCACATCGTTATGTAAATGTTGGTTTCTCAGGAGGAGAAAAGAAACGTAATGAAATTTTACAACTTAAGATTTTAAAACCAAAATTTGCTATTTTAGATGAAATTGACTCAGGGTTAGACGTTGATGCTTTACGTATTGTTGGAGAAAATGTTAACGATATGAAGAGTGAAAACTTCGGAGCTTTAGTTATTACTCACTACGAAAGATTACTTGACTATATCAAACCTGATTTTACTCATGTATTAATGAATGGACAAATTGTTCGTAGTGGTGGACTTGATTTAATGGAAAAAATTGACCAAGAAGGGTATGATTGGTTAAAAGAAGAACTAGGAATTACAACACAACCTGAAAAAATTAAAGCTGTATCAATCGGAACTTGTGCAGTTAAACAAACAATAGGTAAGTAGTATGGAAAATATCCAAGTAATTAAAACAAACGGTGCTTTCCAAAAAAACCTTGAAAATGGTGAAAAAGCAGTTTGTTATCAAAGTTTAGATTGTTCTGTTGATAAATTTGATTTATCACTAGCAGAAAATAGTAAATTAGAATTATTAACATTCAATAATGGAAATATAGCTTCAGTAGATTTAAAAGCTAATCTTAAAAAAGGAGCTCATTTAGTAATCTATAACATGGTTATTAGTGGTAAGAATGTTTCTATTAATGAACAAATTACATTAGAAGATGAAACAGCAAAAGCAGAAGTTTTAAATGTATGTTTAGGATATAATGAAGCTAAAATTGATAGTTTAATTCACATCTATCATAACTTTAAAGCAACAGAATCAGATCTTGAAACATATGCGATTGCTTTAGACAATGCTGTTCTAACACTAGATAATAACGCAACAATTAAAAATGGTTGTCATAAATCAATTGCTCATCAAAAAGCTAAAGGTTTAAATTTAAGTGCTAATTCTACGATTAAAGCACAACCAAATTTATATATTGATGAATATGATGTAGAAGCATCACACTCAGCATCAGTTGGAAATATCAATAAAGATGAATTATTCTATCTTATGAGTCGTGGTTTACCAGAAGCTGAAGCAAGAAAAATTGTGGTGTTAGGATTTATTAACCCATTAGTTGATAAAATCTCATCTAGTTATGATAATGAAATTGAAGAAATTAAACAAGGAATTTTAAAAGAGTTTTCTGAAAAATTAAAGTAGGTGATTTTATGTTAGATACGAAAAGTATCAAAAAAGACTTTCCCATCTTAATAAATAACCCCAACCTTACTTATTTAGATAGTGCCGCATCAAGCTTAAAACCAGCTTGTGTTATTAATAAGATTAAAGAGTACTATGAAGAATATGGGGTTAATGTTCATCGTGGAGTATATGGTTTAAGTTATAAAGCAACCGATGAATATGAAGAAACAAGAGAGGTTGTAGCAAAATTCTTAAATGCTAAAGCAGAAGAGATTGTTTTCACAAAAGGAGCAACATCTGCCTTAAATTTAGTTGCAGCTAGCTATGGTATGGCAAACATTAATGAAGGTGATGAAATCATTGTTAGTGAACTTGAACATCATAGTAGTGTAATGCCGTGGCAAGAAATTGTGAAAATAAAAAAAGCTAAACTTGTTTTTGTGCCTTTAGATAGTGAAGGTAGAATTACCGTAGAAAACTTTAAAAAGGTTTTAACTAGTAAAACAAAAGTTGTCGCTTTAACATATGTATCAAATGTTATGGGTTATGTTTCGCCAATTAAAGAAATAATTGAATTAGCACATGTTGTAAACGCGACAGTCATTGTTGATGCTGCTCAAGCGGCACCTCATTTAAAAATTGATGTAAAAGAATTAAATGCTGATTTTCTAGCATTCTCAGCCCATAAAATGTTAGGTCCATCTGGACTTGGAGTTTTATACGGGAAATATAAATTGCTAAATAGTATGAATCCAATTGAATTTGGAGGAGATATGAACGATTATGTTGAAAAATATGATTCAACATTTAAAGATGCTCCTTACAAATTTGAAGCAGGAACTCCGCTTATTAGTGAAGTAATTGCCTTTAAAGAAGCAATCTATTACTTAGAAAAAATAGGAATGGATAATATTCATACTCATGAACAAAAATTAATGAATCTTGCGATGGCAGGATTAAAAGAAATTGACGGAATTACAGTATATAACAAAACATGTGAAACAGGAGTTATCTCATTTAACATTAATGGTATTCATCCACATGATGCAGCGACAATCTTTGATCAAAATAATGTCGCATTACGAGCTGGACATCACTGTGCTCAATTAATAACATCATGGCTTGGATGTGTTGGTACCCTAAGAGCTTCATTCTATTTATACAATGATGCTCATGATGTAGAGGTATTTATTAATTCTGTCAAACAAGCAGCAGAATATTTTAAGGAGTGGAATATATGAACTCAATAAATGATTTATATCGTCAAGTTATTGTAGAACATTATAAAAATCCCCGCAACAAAGGATTAAAAGAAGGGAGCGAATATCGCCGACTTCGTTTAAAAAATCCAAGTTGTGGAGATGACGTAACAATCCAAATTAAAACAAACGGTAATGTAGTTGAAGAAGTATTACATGATGGATCAGGTTGTAGTATTTGTTGTTCTAGTGCTTCAGTAATGAGTGAAGTAATTAAAGGAAAAACAATCGAAGAAGCAGAAGGTTTAGTTGAAGACTTCTATTCATTAATTAAAGGTGAAGAACCTCGTGATGAAGAATCACTAGATGAAGCAATGGCCTTTGTAGGGGTAAGTCAATTCCCTGCTCGTGTAAAATGTGCAACTCTTTCATGGAAAGCCCTTGGTGCTTTATTAATTGGAGAAGAGGGGGTTAAAGATATTCATGAATAATGATCATTTAAAGAATATTGGTACAGATTACAAATATGGTTTTACAACAGATGTTAAAAATGTATTTGATACTGGACGAGGAATTAGTGAAGAAGTTGTAAGAACAATCTCTAAAATGAAAAATGAACCAGCATGGATGGAGGAAATTAGAGTTAAAGCTTACAAAGAATTCGAAAAGAAAAACTGGCCAACATTTGGTCCATATATTAAAGATTTAAATTTTGATGAATATATTTATTATATTAAATCAAGTGAAAAAACTGAATCAAATTGGGATCAAGTTCCAGCAAATATCAAAGATACTTTTGATAAACTTGGAATTCGTGAGGCTGAACAAAAGTATTTAGCCGGAGTATCTACTCAATTTGAATCAGAAGTTGTTTATCACAATACTATTAAAGAATTAGAAGATTTAGGAGTTTTATTCTGTGATACTGATACTGCATTAAGACGTTATCCTGAAATCTTTAAAGAGTATTTCGCCAAAGTTGTTCCTGTTACGGATAACATGTTTTCAGCGTTAAATACAGCTGTATGGAGTGGTGGATCATTTATTTATATTCCTAAAGGAGTAAAAATTGAAAAACCATTACAATCATATTTCCGTATTAATACTGAACAAATGGGACAATTTGAAAGAACATTAATTATTGTTGATGAAGGAGCAAGTGTTCACTATGTTGAAGGATGTACAGCTCCTAAGTATTCAAAAGATTCACTTCACGCAGCAGTTGTTGAAATATATATCAAAAAAGGTGGATATTGTCGTTATTCAACTGTTCAAAACTGGTCTAATAATATTGTTAACTTAGTTACAAAAAGAGCATATGTTGAAGAAAGCGGTCATATGGAATGGATTGATGGTAACATTGGTTCAATGATTAATATGAAATACCCAGCTTGTATTTTAGCTGGACCATATGCTAAAGGAACAACGGTTTCTATTGCTTTTGCAAGTAGTGGACAATATCAAGATACTGGTGCTAAAATGATTCATTTAGCTCCTAACACAACAAGTCAAATTATTTCTAAATCAATTTGTCGTGGTGGGGGAAAAGTAAATTATCGAGGAACAGTTCGCCATTCGAAAAAAGCAATTGATGCGAAAAGCCATGTTGAATGTGACACATTAATTTTAGATGAAATTTCAACTAGTGATACTATTCCACTAAATATGGTTCAAAATAATTCATCATATATTGAACATGAAGCAACTGTTTCAAAAGTTAATGATGATCAATTATTCTATTTAATGAGTAGAGGTTTAACTGAAGCTCAAGCAACAGAAATGATTATTATGGGATTTATTGAGCCATTCGCCAAAGAATTACCAATGGAATATGCGGTTGAATTAAATCAATTAATTAAACTTGAAATGAATGGTTCTATCGGGTAAAAAAACAAAACACCCATCAATTTATTGATTGGTGTTTTTTGTAAAATAATAAACTCTTTACATTTTAAAATATTTATGATAAAATAAGCTTAAGAAAAAAGGAGGATACAAGTATGAAAGTAGTAAAATTTTTATTAGCCTTACTAACAATTACTTCTGGAGCAATTTTCCTAACATCTTGTGGTGATGAAGTAGAAACACCACATGAACATACATGGGGAGAATGGGAAGTTCTTAATCCTGCAACATGTTCAGCTGAAGGATTAAAGGGACGTGATTGTACTGGATGTGACAAATACGAAAGAGAAAAAGTAGAAAAATTAGCACATAACTATGATGCGGGAACAACTGTTGTTGAAGCAGGATGTACAACAAATGGGGTAAAACTTATAACTTGTACACAATGTAAAGACATTAAAACAGAAAATGTTGAAGCATTAGGACATAAATTTGAAAATGGTAAATGTACAAAATGTGGTACATTTGAAGAAGAAGCAAAATCTTATACATTAAACGTTGAAGCAAATGGTGGAGAGTTAAATGATATAACTGGTTTATATGTAGAAAATACAGTTCTTGTTTTACCTACTCCAAGTAAAACTAACTATGTATTTGCTGGATGGTATACAACAGCATCATTTGATGAAGCATCAAAAGTAGATGTTAAATTAGTTATCACAAGTGATGTAACAATCTATGCTAAGTGGGAACTAGTTGGATATGAAATTACTCTTGATGCAGGCGTTGGAACAGTTAACAAAAACACTTTAAATTTAGAGTTAAATGAAGTATTCACATTAGAAGTTCCAGTATCAAATGAATACAAATTCTTCGCTGGATGGTATTTAGGAGAACAAAAAATTACTGATGATGAAGGTACTGGATTAAAACCTTGGGGAATTACTGAAGATGTTACATTAACAGCTTTATGGGTTGATTCAAAAGAAGTAAATGGAATTAAATTTGTTTATCAAGGTGAATATCCACAATCAGTTGTAACAAGTGAAGAAGTTATTGCTGAACTTGGAAAAGTAACAGTTTTAAATGATAATGGATATTTAGAATATAATGGTAACCAATATGCTAAATATGTTTATAAAGCTGGTACATCAGCTGCTTACTTTAATAATGGTGAAAAATTAGTTGATGGAGCTACTTACTATTTCAGAGTTGAACCAATCTTATGGCGTTTAATTGATAGCGAAAAAGGTATCGTATTAACTGAAAATATCATTGATGTTATGGCATATTTCGAAAACGAAAAAACAAATGAAGATCATCCTGCTGCAACACCAAATAACTATGCATTCTCAGATGTATCTAGTTGGTTAAATGGGGATGTTAAATTCGCTAAGAAAAATTTCGCAATGACAGCCTTTGTTGAACCACTTGATGTTATCAAAATGACAGAAGATTTAGATAATAGTGCAGGTTCAACAGGAGATTTAGATAACCCTTATGCTTGTGATGATATTACAACATTCTTATACTTATTATCATATGAAGAATATAAAGAAATCTATAAAAATGTTTTAGGTACAGGTGCAACAAAAGTTAGTGATTACGCTATCGCTAAAGGTGCAAAAGTTGATAACTATACTATGAAAGGTGAATGGTGGTTAAGATCTCCATCTGCTAAATCATTAAGTGTTGTTTTATCGGTATCACCTACTGGTGAAATTTGTGAAAATAAAGTAAATGATGCATCTATTGGTGTAAGACCAGCAGTTGTTTTCAAAAATTTAATTCCGAAAGGAGATGAACAAAATGAAACTAAATAATAAAGTTTTCAAAGTTTTATTTGTTTTAGTGATGTTACTATGTTTAGCATCTTGTAACAATGAAGAAGAAGCTGTTCATACTCATTCTTGGAGCAAGTGGGAAACAACAAAAGTAGCAACATGTGAAGAAACTGGATTATTAGAACGTAATTGTGAATGTGGTGAAAAAGACACAGTTACATTAAATAAAACAGCTCATACTTTTGATGAAGGTAAAGTAACAAAAGCAGCAACATGTGCTGAGGCAGGAACTATGGTATTTACATGTTCTACTTGTAATAAAGCAGTTGAACAAAATATCCCTACTTTAGAACATAAAGTTGTAACTAAACAAGCTGTTCCGGCAACATGTCATACAGATGGTTTAACTGAAGGTAGTTACTGTGAAACATGTAATGTAGTATTAGTTGAACAAACAACTGTTAAAGCAACTGGACATGCTTGGGGAAATCCAATTGTAGTTAAAAAAGCTACTTGTGAGGCTGAAGGTTCACAAAAAGTAATTTGTGCTGTATGTAAAGCAGTTAAAGAAGAAAAAGTTGCTCGTTTAGAACATTTGGTTTTAGATGTTAAAAAAGTGGACGCAACATGTACTGAGGCTGGATACTTAAGTACAGGACATTGCTCTGTTTGTGAAAAACAAGTAATTGAAATTGAAACAATTAATCCATTCGGACATAACTATGTTGATGGTGTATGTATTAGATGTAAAGAAGTAGAAGATAAAGTTAATGGAATGAAATTCAAAGAAATTAACGGTGAATACTACTTATCTGATATTGGAGAAGTTACATCTATTAGTATTGTAATTCCAACAATGTATAACAATAACTATGTAGTAGGTATTTTAGATGGAGCATTAGATAATGCGACATACTTAAATTCAATCTTCTTACCAGCTACTATTTCATCAATTGAAGTTGGAGCATTTGAAGGATGTTCATATCTACAAACAATTATGATTGATAAAAATAATGAATATTATCGTACAGAAAACAACTGTTTAATTGATAATATAACTAACGAATTATTAGTTGGTGCAGCAACAGCCAACGTTCCTGAAGGTGTTGTAAGTATTGTCTCTGGAGCATTTAAAAACCGTGTTGGGTTAACAAGCATTAGTATTCCAAGCACTGTTACTGATATCGCAAGTGATGCATTCATTGGATGTACTAACATTTTATTAATTAAAGTATCAGAAGCAAATGAAAAATATTATAGTGTGGATAATACATTAATTATTAAAGAATCACAAAAAGTATTCTTAGGATGCAAAAATAGTAAACTTCCTGAAGGTGTAGTTACAATTGGAAGTGGAGCTTTCTCAGGATGCACAAGTCTTACTAAGGTTGAACTTCCATCAACAGTAACAACTGTTGAAAGAGGAGCATTCACTGGATGTGTAATGGTTAACAAACTAGTAATTTCTAAAAACCTTGTAGAAATTACTGGAGCATTTGAAGGATTTACAAATCTTGCTAACATCACAATTGATCCAGAAAATCCTAAATACGAAGTTAAAGATGGATGTATTGTAGAAAAAGGTGGAAAAGTATTAGTTTTATCTAATAAAGATGCACTAATCCCAGAAGGAATTGAAATTATCGGTGAAGGTGCATTTGCTGGAAACATTTTACTTACTACAATTACTATTCCTGAAACTGTTACAGTAATTGGAAATAGAGCATTCGCTGATTGTAAAAACTTAAAAACAATTGAACTTTCTAAGAGTGTAACAACAATTGGTGATGAAGCATTCGCTGGATGTGAAAAATTCGAAAAAATTATTATCCCTGATAATGTTGTAAGTTTAGGTGCAAGATCATTTGCGGGATGCGTTAACTTACAAAGAATTGAATTATCTAAATATATCACAAAAGTTGGAGAAGAAGCTTTCGTTGATTGTGATATTTTAGTAATTGCATGCGAAGCTAAAAAACAACCATCAGGATGGGCTAATAACTGGAATCCAGAAAATAGACCAACTGTTTGGAACATGTATATTATTAATTAATAGATAAATTAATTTATATAATCATAATAGGTCTTATTAAAAGGCCTATTATTTTTTAAAAAATTGTTCAATAAATTCTTTTATATGATAAAATAATTATTTAATTAGATGAATATTATATAATAAAAGTGTATAATTAGTATATAACGCAATGTAACGTGATATAATGCGTGATAAAAAGGAGGTTACTATGAAAAATAAAGGGATAATTAAATTAATAATATGTTTAGTAATTATATTTGGCTTTTCGGCAAGCATTTTATTTACAAAACAATATCATTATGTTTCAGCAACAGAAGAAATAAAATGTGGTGAAAACCTAACCTGGAAATTATCTGAAGATAAAACAAAATTAACAATATTTGGCGAAGGAGAAATGTATGATTATTCAGTTGGAAATGCACCATGGAATGGGTATTGTACACAAATAATAGATATATATATTGGTGATGGTGTTACAAGTATAGGGAAATATGCATTCTATGATTGCACAAGTTTAAAAAGTATCGAAATTCCAAATAGCGTTACAAGTATAGGTAATTCTGCATTCGATGGTTGCACAAATTTACAAACAGTAGTATTTGAAGAAAATAGTCAATTAACAAGTATAGGGAAATATGCATTCTATGATTGCACAGGTTTAACAAGTGTAATAATTCCCAATGGTGTTACAAGTATTGGAGAAGCTGCATTTCGAAGTTGTTCAAACTTAAAAAATATAATAATTCCTAATACTGTCACAAATATTGATGATTATGTATTCTACAATTGTAAAAGTTTAGAAAGTATAACAATTCCCAATAGTGTCACAAGTATTTATGAGTATGCATTTGGTTATTGCACAAGTTTAAAAAACATAACAATTCCTAATACTGTCACAAGTATTGGAGTATCTGCATTTCATAGTTGTACAAATTTACAAACAGTAGTATTTGAAGAAAATAGTCAATTAACAAGTATAGGGAAATATGCATTCTATGATTGCACAGGTTTAACAAGTGTAATAATTCCAAATAGTGTTACAAGTATAGGTAATTCTGCATTCAATGGTTGCACAGGTTTAACAAGTATAATAATTCCAAATAGTGTTACAAGTATAGGGAAATATGCATTCTGTAATTGTAAAAGTTTAGAAAGTATAACAATTCCAAATAGTGTTACAAGTATAGGTAATTATGCATTCTATGGTTGCACAGGTTTAACAAGTATAATAATTCCAAATAGTGTTACAAGTATAGGTAATTATGCATTCTATGGTTGCACAGGTTTAACAAGTATAATAATTCCAAATAGTGTTACAAGTATAGGTGAAGCTGTATTCGATAGTTGCACAGGTTTAACAAGTGTAATAATTCCAAACAGTGTTACAAGTATGGGTGATTATGCATTTTATAATTGCACAGGTTTAAATACTGTTTATTTTGTTGGAGTACAAGATGAGTTTGAAAAAATTTCTTTAGGTTATGGAAATGGCAACTTTAGTAATTCAAAAGTTTTGTATTGTGAAGAACATGCAAAAAAAGAACCTACATGTACTGAAATGGGACACGAAACAGGAATTTATGATCTTGAAAATGAAAAGTATGTTTATGGTGGAGAAGAAATTCCAGCTCTTGTACACAAATATGGTGAATGGGAAGAAGTTCTAGAATCAACATATGATACTCCTGGTAAAAAGATTCGTACTTGTGAATGTGGAAGTGTAGAAACTCAAAGATTACCTGTTAAGAATATTGCCGGAATACTAGAAGACTTCTTAAATGATTTATTTGATTTTATTTCATCATTCTTTGAACAATTAACAAATATTATTGATTCATTATCAGCAAACCCTGATGATGAAGAAACTAAAGAACAAGCAACAGAAGATTTATACGATTTATATTTTGAATAA
>JAFTPH010000011.1 GCA_017463365.1 Bacilli bacterium | reverse complement strand
GTTATATCATGTAATCTTTGGAGATACATATCCAGTAGATCAATCACATGACTATAATGGAGACGGTAACGAAGATACTGCCGATGTAACATATTTGTTATATTACATCATGTTTGGAGAGACTAGTTACCCTCTTAATTAGTGAAAAAGAGAGCTATTTATAGCTCTTTTTCTTTGACAATTTGTGGTAAATGATCAAAAAAGGTACTTAAATAATTGAAAACGATAGGGATATATGGTATAATTAAAAGAATTATATTTTGGAGGTAACCATGAGAAGAACGAGATTTTTATTTTATCGCTCTTTATTTGCGTTTGTTACTCTTATTTGTATTTCATTTACAATGTTTGGAGTTATAAATGTAGAGGCTAGCGACGATGTTGTAGATTTTGTTTCATTTGGAGCATCAAACGTGAATGGGTTTGGACTACGTGGATATTATGGTGAAGATTGGCGACATGAAGCGCCATGGCTTAAAGGTGAATCAAATTTCTATGGGTATAAAAGATTAATAGAAGGAAGTTATCCGGATTTACTTGCGGATATGATTGAAGAAGCGGGATATAATGTTGAACGCCATCAAATGGGGGTTAGTGGAACTCGTGTTGAAGAATTAAGATTCTTTTTAGATGAATCTTATAAAGGTGATGCGTATACAGATATATATTTATTTGAGTTACCAGGCTATGATGATTATGAAAGTATGAATTATATGCTTAATGCTGGTAAACTTGAATGGGAGAAAAAAGGATTTGTTGGAACACCAACTAATGAACAAATTATTAAGTTGATGAGAGAAACTTATCGTGAAACGGTAAAAAAAGCAGACTTTATTACTCTAGACGTTGGAGCAAATAACTTTGGTACATATATGGCTAATATTTTTAAAGATCCATATTTTGGAAACGACTTTAATAATATTGATCCAGCAATTGCTGATAAATATGAAGCGTGTAGAAGTTTCTTACTTAATTTAGCAAAATCATATATGGGTGGAGAATTACCAACAGAAGAAACATTATTAAGTTTAATTGATACAATGGCTTATGCTTTAATTGGATGTTGTGTAAACTTTGATGCGGTAATTGAAAAAATTAGAGAATTAAATCCTGATGTACCAATTGTCGTTGTAAGTATTCAAAATATTATGGTTGAATTAGAATTAAAGATTAGCGATACATTAATATTTCCATTCGGTAAATTCTTTGGAGATGTTGTAGATGCTGCCAATGCTTATATCTCAGGTGGATCTAAACACTGCTTAGAATATTATTATGCTGACGTAAGAGAAACAGGACACGTTGAATACTTCTATGATGATTTAGTTAACTATAATGGAGATCCTGCAACAATTAGTAAAAATATGAAAGACTGTTTTGATATTTATGATGAAACATACTATATTGAAACACGGGTTCAACAATATTTTGCAGGAATTATGATGAGTGATCCTAATTCAAACTTTGTTATTGATCCTAAATATTTAGATGGAAATGAACCAATTCAAACCTTCATGCAAGGACTTGCTAATAAAGAGATTGGTTTTGATTTGAATAAAGACGGAAAAGTTGATTTAGATTTACTTGCTTTTGTTGAAAAAGGAGTAAATGGAACATTAAAAGATATTGAAGGGTATGGTAGCGCCTTAGAACAAACATATGCGATGTACGATCAAATTCTTACAGTTGCATATGACGTAGTTTGCGAATTCTTTTCAGAATTAATGAGTGTTACAACTTTCGATTTAGCATCTCTATCAGGAGATATGGTTGTTGGATGGATGACAACTCTTACAGAATTATTTAATGATTTGTATGGAGCAATGTATTCATCACTTCTTGATCCAACATATAGCTTCTCATTAGATGAAGTATATCCTGATGGATTAATTGATAAAATTGTTGAAATTGCTAAGCAAACAGATCCGAATGTAACAAAAGAAATTATTTATATGATGATTTGTATGGGGTTCAGAACTGATATTGGTAATGGATTCTTACAACATCCAAATGAAAATGGACATGTTCAAATTAAAGATGCGATTGTTAAAGCTGTAGAAGAAAAGATTACTGGACCAATGGCTTTATCTACCGCTCTTGAAAAACGTTTTGGTGAATATGGTGATGATGCAGAATACTTAGCCCAATTAATGAGTTGGTTTATTCATCGTTTTAACGCAACTGATGAAGGTGAACACTTTAATGTAACTGATACAACTAAATATCTAGCATTAGGAGATTCGCTTGTAACAGGAAAAGGAGTAACAAAACCAGCTACTCAAAGTTATCCAGCTTTACTTGCTAGTGCGTTAGGAGTAAATAATAGTGAACAATATACTAACTTAGGGATTGATGGTATAAGAGCTAATGAACTTCATTATATCTTAAATCCAGAAGCAGTTGTAGATACATATTATACAGATAAAATTTCTGAATATGTAGAAAATGCTGGAGGGCTTGAGGCATTAAGAGAAAAAGTAATTCCAGCAGTAGAAGAAGCAGATATTATTACTTTACAAGTAGGAGCTAATAACTATAGCAACTTTGTTGTTGACCAATTAATGGCATACATACAAGGTAATGAAATGTATGAAATGGATTGGGATAAGTTCTTTGCTTATGAACTAAGTGATTTAGTATTACAATTAAAAGAACAATATAGTGATGAATTCTATCAAAAATCAAATATTCCAGAAGAAAATAGAGTGATGATGGAAAAACTAATGGATTTATTCATTTACTCAACTTTAGAATATACTTATCACTTAGAAGCAATTATGACAGAAATTAAAGGATATAATCCGGATGCATTTATTGTAATTCTTGGAACATATAATCCATTAAAAGGTGTTTACTATGAAGCAGAAGGGTCAGAAAGAATGGAACTTGGAGAAATGCTTGATGAAGTAATTGATTTGATAGATAATTATTTGATTAGAGTAGCTGCTGATTATGATAACTGTGTATATGTAGATATCAGTGAAACAACACTATTAGTAGACCAATATTCAATTATTTCAAAGAACTTCGCAGAAACAACAAAAGTTGCAGGATATGATGTACCACTTCCAAAATTCTTATCATACACAATGACAAATTCATTTAGAATGTTACATCCAAATGCTAATGGTAATGAATACATTAAGAATCAAATTATAGATACAATCTCTCAT
>JAFTPH010000040.1 GCA_017463365.1 Bacilli bacterium | reverse complement strand
TTGGTACATCTTTGTTAACTACATATATAACTCTATTTTTAAATCTAAAGAAATTAGTATAACCATTACCATTAACATTTATTTTTTATCAGGCAATAACATTATAACACGAAGGACTTTTTTATGTAATTCTATAAAAAATAGGGCTGTCAAAAATTCTAGTCATAAATCCCCAGAATATTTGACAGCTTACATTTTCCCCAGAATTCTTTACATTACTTTAATATCTAGCTGTAATTGTCTTTTTATTTGTAGAATTTGCATAAATTTATACATGTATAAATTTTGAAAAAAATAAAAAATAAGCGTTTTCATTGGTAAAAGTGTTGCGTGGTAAATATATGAAGTGATATAATTAGTACATATTAAAATTCGCAATTAGTAAAAAAGTTTAAAAATTTCCTTTTTTACTTAAATCCCTTAAAGAATAGGGTGTGAATCAAGATTTGGAGGATGAATAATATGAAGAAATTTTTACGTTTAATGAGTTTAGTATTGGTAGTGTCAATGTTCTTAGGGCTTGCTGCTTGTGGAGATGGTGGATCTGATACAATTAAACTTGGATCAACTGGGCCATTAAGTGGAAGTGCAAGTATTTATGGGCAAGCTGTTAAAAAAGGTGTTGAACTAGCAATTGAAGAAATTAATAAAGCTGGTGGAGTTGATGTTAATGGTGTTAAAAAACAATTAGAATTAGTTGACTTTATTAACGATGAAGCAGATGCTGACAAAGCTGGTGCTGGTCTTGCGACATTAATGGAAGCTGGTGTAGATGTTGTTGTTGGTGCCGTTACAAGTGGTGCAACAGAAGGATTAATCGCTGAAGCTATTAAAACAGGTGTTCCTGTGATTACTCCTACTGGTACTGCTGATAAATTAACAGTTGGTGCTAATGGCGACGAAAGAGAAGCTAGAGAAAATATTTTCCGTGCATGTTTCTATGATTCATATCAAGGTGAATACATGGCTAAATATGCAGCTGAAAAAGGAATCAAAAAAGCATATGTTTTATATAACACAGATGAAGATTATTCAGTTGGATTAAAAGATGCATTCGTTAAAACTGCAGCTGCTAATGGCGTTACAGTTGAAACACAAGGTTATGATAAGACAGTTAAAGATTTCGCATCTTACTGGGCTCCAATCGTAGCTGGTGGATATGATTGTGTTTATTTACCTGACTATTATGAAAATGTTTATAACATCTTAAAAACTGGATATGCTGCAGGATACAACGGTGTATGCTACGGTGGAGATGGTTGGGATGGTGTTGTTCAACAAATCAAAGAAGGCGACAATGTTGAATTCTTAGAAAAATGTTTCTATACTAACCACTACTTTGGTGGATCTGAAACAACAGCAGTTAAAAAATTCGTTGATGCATATAAAGCAAAATATAATGGTGAAGTTCCAGTATCATTTGCAGCATTAGCATACGATGCAGTTTATATTGCAAAACAAGCAATTGAAAAAGCAGGAAGTGTTGACTTTGATGCAGTTGTTGAAGCTTTTGCAACTGGTACATTCACAGGATTAGTTACATCAGCAAGTGAGTTCTCATTTGATGCTAATGGTAACCCTCAAAAAGATGCAGTTGTTATTACTTTCAAAGACGCTAAAGAAGTAGAAGCAAAATAATAAAACTTTATAAGGCAGCATAGATATATGCTGCCTTGTATGAATGTATAAGAAGAATAAAAAATTCTAGAAAGGAGATCTTATGGAACTATTTTTTGAAGGACTAAAAAATGGCTTAGCAATGGGTAGTGTATTTGCTTTAATGGCCCTTGGATACTCGATGGTATATGGGATTGTTAAAATGATTAACTTTGCGCATTCGGAGTTTATCACAATTGGTGGATTTGTAGCCTTTTTCCTAGCAGCGTTATTCCATGATGTGTTAGGTTGGGCGTATTCAGTTGGAATGTTATTATTATGTTTGGCTGGGGCAATCGTCGTCTGTGTAATCATTGCTATTTTGACAGAAAGATTTGCCTATCGACCTCTTAGAAAAAAAGGATCATCAAGAATTACCGCTTTAATTACAGCGATTGGGGTAAGTTATATTTTAAATGGGATTTTAAATGCTATTAATAATAAACAATTACAATTCCCAACTTTCTTTGATAATGATACCGCATTTATAATATCAATTGTTGTTACGGCTGCATTATTAATTTTACTTACTTTCTTTGTTAAGAAAACAAAAGTTGGTATTGCGATGAGAGCTGTATCCGAAAATGAAGAAGCTGCTAAATTAATGGGTATTAATAATAACTTTATTATTGCTTTAACATTTGTTATTGGTTCTGCTCTTGCAGCAATCGGTGTTGTAATTTATTTATTAAGAGTTCCGTTCTTTACGTTTGAACTTGGTTCATCAACAATTGGACTTTATCCATTCGTTGCTGCGGTTATTGGAGGAATTGGAAGTTTACCAGGATCTGTACTTGGTGGATTCTTAATTGGTATTCTAAAAGAATTTGCGGCAGTATTTGGTATTTCTGCATGGTCAGATGTAATTGTTTATGGTATATTTGTAATTATCTTATTATTTAAACCTGCCGGTCTTCTTGGTAAAGACGTAAGAGAGAAGGTGTAAAGTATGTTATTTAAGAGAATGAATAAAAGAAATTTAGTTAGTACTCTTGTAGCAATTGTTGCTCTTCTTGCAGGATGCATATTTGTTCAAAACGGTGAAAGTTTATTATGGACAAAAATTATTTCAAAAATTTTAATTTTTAGTATTGCAGCTCTTGCTTTAAACGTAGTATGTGGATGTTTAGGAGAATTTGCTTTAGGACATGGTGGATTCTTATTACTTGGATATACTGCCGCAGTATTAATTGCTACATTTACGAAAAATATGATTGGTGCAGATTTCTACAAAGAATTTGTTTATACAACACGTGGAGGTCTTCAACCATTAGGGTATTTAATACTTACAAGTGATGTATTGATTGCCGCAGTTATTACTGGTTTATTTGGATTTGTTGTTGGAATTATTGCTTTAGGACGTCTTAAAGGTGATTATCTAGCAATCGTAACCCTAGGAGTAAGTTTAATATTTGTAAACATTACTAAAAATATTCCTGCATTAGGTGGAGCTCAAGGTATTAATATTAACATTAATTTAGGTGGTTCACCACTTATTTATGGAATAATGTTGGTAGTAAGCATTTTCTTAATTTTAACTTTTATGAAGTCTAGATTTGGACGTGCTACACTAGCTTGTCGTGATGACAATATTGCCGCAGAAGCATGTGGGGTAGCTGTAAATAAAAGTAAAGTTTTAACATTTACTTTCTCAGCTTTAATAGCAGGGTTAGCTGGTGCTTTATATGCCCATTTTAATGCGTTTAAACCAATTGAATTTGGTCAAGATTTATCAATCGAATTATTAATTATTGTAGTATTAGGTGGACTTGGTTCACTTACAGGATCAATTATTTCCGCAGGTATCATTGTTTTCTATAACCTTTGGTTCTGTACAAGATCTTGGGTTCCAGAATTTTTCGCTAGTAATCCAAAAATTATTTATGGTATTATTTTAGTAGTAATTATGTTATTTAGATCAAGTGGTATTTTAGGAACAGCAGAATTTAGCTGGGATTGGTTCTATGGTCTCTTTAAAAAACTCAAAAATAAATTAATCAAAAATAAAAAAGAAACTCCAAAGGAGGTTGAATAAGATGTCAAAAGTTGCTTTAAAAGCCAATAACATTTCAATTGTCTTTGGGGGATTACGTGCGGTAGAAGATTTCAGTATTGAAATTAAAGAAGGAGAATTAGTTGGTTTAATTGGACCTAATGGAGCTGGTAAAACAACTGTTTTCAATATGTTAACAGGAGTTTATATTCCAACAAGTGGAACAATTGAATTAAGAGGAGTAGATGTAACAAAAATGTCTGCTCACAACCGTGTAAAAATGGGGATATCTAGAACATTCCAAAATATTAGACTATTTAAAAGAATGAGTGTTTTAGAAAATGTAAAAGTATCATCAAATATAAATATGAATTATAGTATTTTTGATGGAATTTTTAAAACTAAAAAATACTATGAACAAGAAGATAAAGCAACCGCTGAAGCAATGGAAATTTTAGAAGTTTTAGGACTTTCAGAATATGTTAATGAACAAGCTCAAAATCTACCTTATGGTAAACAAAGAAAATTAGAAATTGCTAGAGCTCTTGCATCTCATCCATCAATTTTATGTTTAGATGAACCGGCTGCCGGAATGAATCCGATTGAAACCGAAGAATTAATGGAAACAATAAAAATAGTAAGAGAAAAATTCAATACAGCCGTATTATTAATTGAACATGATATGAAATTAGTAATGGGGATTTGTGAATGGATTAAAGTAATTAGCTTTGGTAAAGAAATTGCGACAGGAACTCCTGATGAAATTAAAAATAACAAAGAAGTAATTACTGCTTATTTAGGAGAGTGATTATATGTTAGAAGTTAAAAATTTATCTGTTACATATAATGGTAATATCAGAGCTCTAAAATCCATTAATTTAAAGGTTGATCAAGGAGAACTGGTTGTACTTATTGGAGCTAATGGGGCTGGTAAAACAACACTTTTAAAGGCATTAACTGGGTTAGTTAAATGCGATTCAGGAAGTTTTGCAAACCTAGATTTAACAAGCTTAACTGATAAAAGAACTTTAAATAGATTTTGTGGTTCAAATATAACTGATAAACTACTTGCTGAATTCGGAACAAGTGAAAAAGTATTTAAATTTTTACAAAAAGCGGAAACTGATGAAACAAAAAAAATCAAAGGTTTATCGATTAATCAAATCAAACGTTTAAAAACAAAATATCAAAAATATGCAACCGCTGATTTATTGAAAGTTCCATCATACAACGCAATTATGTATGGGGTTGCTCACGTTCCTGAAGGTCGTCAAGTATTTGCTAATCTTACTGTTCAAGAAAATCTAGAAATGGGATCATATAGAAGACATAATGTATTGAAAATTAAAGAAGACTTAAAAGAAGTATTCGAAAGATTCCCAAGACTTGAAGAACGTAAAAAACAAAAAGCTGGTACATTATCTGGTGGTGAACAACAAATGCTAGCGATGGCAAGAGCGATGATGAGTAAGCCTAAAATTTTACTTTTAGATGAACCATCTATGGGTTTATCACCAATATTTGTTAATGAAATCTTCGATATAATTAAAAGCTTACATGCCTCTGGTATTACTATTTTATTAGTTGAACAAAACGCTAAAGCGGCTTTAAGTATAGCTGATTATGGATACGTTTTAGAAACTGGTAAAATTGTTATGGAAGGTAAAGCAAGCGAATTATTAGTTAATGAAGATATCAAAAAAGCCTATTTAGGAGCATAAAAAAACAAGCAGATTATCTGCTTGTTTTTCTTTTAACCAAAATATTTATGATACAGTTCATCAAACTCTTTTTGAAAGTTACGTAATTTTTCTTCTTCAAACGTACTTTTATTGATACCTAATAATTCATCAACACTAATGCGAAGAATTTCAGATATTCTTTTTAGCTGGTAAACATTAGGCTCCTGCATTCCTCGTTCGATTTTTGAATAATTTGATTGATTCATCGGAATCATAGCTGCAACTTCTTTTTGTGATAAATCCATATCTATTCTTGTATCGCGAATTTTTTCGCCGAATGTACGATTCATAGCATCACCTCTATATATAAATATTATATCTATTTCAACTAGAAAAAAACCAATTTAGTCAAAAATTGCCATAAATAGTTTTTTATAGGTAATAAATAACTATAAATGGTTAATTTTGTAATTTGGATAATAATTTCAATATTTGGCGAATATAGTTATTTGAAGGTGAGAAAAATGGATTTAAGTTTTTCCTTAGAAGGAAAAGGAGAAAATATTATAGTATTGCATGGGTGGGGATGTAATAAAGAACTTTTTAAATCTATTGCTAGTGCTCTTTCAACAAAATATCAAGTATACGTATTAGATTTACCAGGTTTTGGAAAAAGCGAAGAACCAAGAATACCTTATACATTAGATGACTATACAAAAGTATTAAAAGAATTTATTAATAAAAATCACATTGAAAACCCAATAATAATTGGTCATTCATTTGGTGGTAGAATTGGCATTAGGTATGCTTATGAAAATAAAGTTAAAAAACTAATTTTAATTGATAGTGCTGGAATTAAACATCATAGTATAATCAAAAGTTTTAAAATATATAGATATAAGCTTTTAAAAAAGTGGTATGTAATAACTAAAAATATATCTAAGTTAGAAGAACTAACGGAAAAAAGTGGTAGTGCTGATTTTAAAGCAGCAAGCAATATTATGAAAAGAACCCTAAGTTTGATCGTTAATACCAATCAATTAAAAGAACTTTCTAAAATAGAGTGTGAGACTTTAATATTATGGGGTGTTCTTGATAAAACAACTCCATATCAAGATGCATTAATAATGAAAAAAAGAATTAAAAATTCAGCACTCATTTCTTTTGATGAATCGGGACATTTCCCTTTTATTGATGAAGAATATAAATTTATTAAAGTCTTAAAAAGTTATTTACAAATAGGTGATGATTAGTGCTTATAATCGCATGTTTCTTTTTACTAATTATTTCATTTCCTAAATTTTTTGTGTTTTTAGGATTATTTCAACAAAACCATTATCATTTTAAAAAATATCTTAAGAATCTTAAAAAACATTATTTTAAAACAATAAGTAGTTATTTAGAGTATATTAGTTTATGCTTTTTGATCATATATTATATATATCCTGAATGGTATTTTCTTGTTTTATTCCTTTTCTTTATTTTAGGGTCATTTATGTTAACAGAACAATTAATAATTACTCCAGTTTTTACAAGTAAAATAAAACGCTTATTATTTGTTATTATCTTTTTTAGCTTAGTGCCATATTTATTTTGTAAGCATCATACTTTATTATATTTACTAGAAATTATGTTTTTGCCATTTATTATTATTGCTTGTAGCATTATATGTATACCATTAGAAAAGATAATTAATCAATATTATATTCATAAAGCTAAAAAGAAATTAAATAAAATTAAACCAATAATACTAGGTATTACTGGTAGTTATGGGAAAACATCTACTAAGAATTATATATATCATCTAATAAAACAGCATTATTTTTCATATATGAGTCCTCTTTCATATAATACCCAAATGGGGCTTGCGAGATGCATTAATGAAAAAATGCCTCCTTTAACAGAAGTGTTTATTGCTGAAGCGGGCGCAAGTCAAGCAAAAGACATTGAAAAAATAGTTAAGCATTTTGAGTTTAATATTGGAATAATTACGGATATTGGACCTCAACATCTAGAAACTTTTGGAAATATTGAGAATGTTTTAAATACCAAATTAGAAATTTTAAAATCAAAAGCCTTAGAAGTTTTAATTATTAATAATGATAATATATACTTAAAAAAGGTTAAATATCCGGTTAAAGTTATAAGAGTTGGTTTTAATAAAGATGCTGATTATTATGTAGATAATATTGAAATGAATGAAAATAAAACAGTTTTTGATGTATTTTATAAACAAGATTATTTTATGCATATTGAAACTAGTCTAATTGGAAGGCATAACATTTACAATTTACTATTTAGTATTGCTTCAGCAATATATTTAGGTGTTCCAAAAGATGTAATTTCTAACAATATTTCAAAAATAAATCCGGTAGATAACAGACTTAGTTTAACTAAAACCGGTAATATTAAAATTTTAAATGATGCTTTTAGTACTAATATTGTCGGATTTAAAAATGCTTTAGAAGTATTAAAAGGAACATCATCTTTAAAAGTTGTAATTACGCCAGGAATTGTTGATTTGGGAAAAAAGCTAAAAGAGTTAAATATTGAGATTTCCAAAGAGTTAATAACAGGTCTTGATATGATCTATTTAATAGATAATGAAGCATCAAGATATATTGAAGAGTACTTTATTAGTCAAAAGTTTTTAAATTATAAAGTATGCAAAACATTTAAAGAAGCATATCATGATGCGTTAAAAAATAAAGAAGAGGTAACCATCTTAATTGAAAATGATTTGCCAGATAATTATTTGAGGAGGTAAAAGGTGAATATTGGGGTTTTATTTGGGGGAAAAAGTGTTGAACATGATATATCAATTATTTCAGCACAACAAGTGATGAAGGCATTAGATAGTAAATATCAAGTAATCCCACTATACTTAACAAAGGATTTATTGCTTGTAAGTGGGGATCGTTTTAAAGACATAAATACTTTTAAAAATGAGTTAAAAATTAAAAAACAAGAATACGCAAATTTAATTAGAATAAATTCGGCTAATTATTTATCGTTCTATTGTAAAAAGTTTAAAAATAAGCTTAAAATTGACTTAATTTTGCCTATTATGCATGGTAAAGGCGTGGAGGATGGAAATGTTAGTGGTTTTTTAGAAATATTAGATATTCCATATACTTCAGCAGATACTGAGTCAGCAAGCATATGTCAAGATAAAGAAATAGCTAAAATAGTCTTAAATAGTTATAATATTAATAATATTAGCTATGAAGTACGTTGTAATAATGATTACCAGGTAGTAAATATGGAATATCCATTAATTATTAAGCCCGCAAGACTAGGATCTAGTATAGGTATAACTAAAGTAAAAAATGATACAGAATATTTAGAAGCATTAAAAATAGCTTATAAATATGATAAAAAAGTAATTGTGGAAAAGTGCTTAACTAATTTTAAAGAATTAAGCATTGCTTGTTACAAAAGAAAAGATGAACTGGTATTATCAGATATTGAAGAAATCAAGTTAACAAGTGACATATATTATTTTACTGATAAATATCAATCATCAAATAAAATAAATCATCAAAATCATGAATTACCAGCAAATATTAAAAAAGATTTAAAAATAGAAATTGAAGAAACAACAAAAAAGATATATGAAAAGTTAATGTTAAAAGGGGTAATTAGGGTTGACTATTTATATGATTTAGATAGTAAAACTCTATATGTAAATGAAATAAATACAATACCTGGATCTTTAGCTTTCTATTTATTTGAAAGTAAAAAAATAACATTTACTAGTTTATTAGATGATTTAATTAAGCAAGCATTAATTGATAAAGATTTAGATAATAATTATTTAACTAGTTTTAAATCAAGTATTTTAGAGAAAAATAATTTAAGAGGAAAAAAATAAAAATGAAATGTTTATAACATTTCATTTTTCATTTTTAAATTTCTAAAATACGAATTGTATTTGTAATACCGTGTTCTTGACCAAACCCACCAGTTAAAATGATTTTAGAACCTTTCTTGAAACCAAAGTTTCTCGCAACTTCAATGGCAATTTCATCACACATACTAATGTCATTTACGTATTTTGTCGCAACCGGAATTACACCACAGTAATAACTTAATCTTCGACAAGTTTCAACAGAATCGGTACAAGCAATTAATGGAACTGATGGTCTAAAACGACAAATACGTTTGGCAGTACCACCGGTTTCAGTGAAAGCAAGAATTGCTACAATGTTATCTAAGGAAACAGCACATTCACAAACGCAAATTCCGATTGCATCATTTTGGGTGTGGAAATTAGAAATCATTTCTTCCCCTAAACGTTTTTGATAGTTAATCATTTTTTCACTAGATTTAGCGATACGATCCATCATTTGAACGCTTTCTAAAGGATATGCTCCAACTGCTGATTCACCACTTAACATAATTGCGTCACATCCATCTAAAATAGCATTAGCGACGTCACTTGCTTCAGCTCTTGTTGGACGAGGGTTTTTAATCATTGATTCTAACATATGAGTTGCGATAATAACAGGTTTACCTAAAGCATTTGCTTTGGCAACAAGTTGTTTTTGGTGGAAAGGAACCATTTCTGGTGGTACTTCTACCCCTAAATCTCCACGAGCAACCATAATACCATCAGTGATTTTTAAGATTTCATCAATATTATCAAGACCTTCTTGGTTTTCAATCTTAGCGATAATTTCAACTTGTGGTTTACCAAATTCTTCTAATAATTTTCTAACCTCTAAAATATCTTCAGCTCTACGTACAAATGATAAAGCAATTAAATCAATTCCATGTTCACAACCAAACTTAATGTCGTTATAATCTTTTTCGGAGATAAATGGCATTGAAAGTTTAGTTGTTGGGACATTAATTCCTTTTTTATTTTTGACAATACCATCATTTTCAATTAAACAAGTAATAATATTTTCTTTTAATTCAGTAACAGTTAATTTAATATTACCATCATCAACTAAAATAGCATCTCCAATATTTAAATCGTCATAAAGTTCAGGATATGTAATATAGAATTCTTTAGATGTTCCTTCAATTTCATTGGGAACAATTTTAACGTATTCACCCTTTTTAAGATGTGCTTCACCGCCAACGAAAGAACCAGTTCTAATTTCTGGACCTTTTGTATCAAGCATAATCGCAACGTGTTTATTAGCCATTGTTGCTGCTGTACGGATTTTAGCAATTTGTTTTACCGCAGTATCGTATACTGCGTGACTAAAATTAAGTCTAGCAACGTTCATACCGTTATTTATCATACTAGTTAATGTATTTACTGAGTCAATAGATGGTCCAACAGTACAAACAATTTTTGTTTTTCTCATAATTTTTACCTCCTAGCGGATTTTAATTTTTCTACAACCTTATATATAATACCAAAAAATTAATAAAAAAGTATCTAAAAAGTTAATATTTTTGAATAATTTGATTATTCATCATAATTTCAGTTAGATATCTTGGAAAAATCAGTAAAATGTGGTATAATAATAAAAGAGGTAAGGATAGATGAATACTAAATATTTAAATGTTATAAATGATATGCTGAGCATTTTAGATAACAAAAGTGTTTTAGTTGCAGTATCAACAGGTGTAGACTCAACTGTTTTATTAGATTTAGTTTTAAAAATTAAAACAATTAAGAAAGTTGTAGTAGCTCATGTTAATCATCAAAAAAGAATTCAGTCTAATGATGAAGAAAGGTATATAAAAACATTTTGTGAAAAAAATAATATTAGTTGCTATTCAATAAAATTACCAAAAGACCACACTGGTAATTTTCAAGAATGGGCAAGAAATGCTCGTTATGACTTTTTTAATGAATTAATGCAGAAAGAAAAACTTCAAGTTTTATTAACTGCTCATCATGCGGATGACAACTTAGAAACAATTTTAATGAGATTTATAAAAGGTTCAAGTTTAAAAGGTTATGCAGGAATCTCAAAAATGATCACTGAAAAAGGATATAATATATATCGACCACTTCTTAATCTATCGAAAGAAGATATTTTGACTTACGCAAAAGAAAACAATCTAAAATATTTTGAAGATGCATCTAATAAAGAAGATGATTATACAAGAAATAGAATTAGAAAATATATTGTACCACTTTTATTAAAAGAGAATCCCGCCCTTTATCAAGCAGTATCAAATTATTCAGATACTTTGTTTGAAGCAAGTAATATTTTGGAAGAAAAGATTAAAAAATTTATTACTAGTAATGTAATATATGATAATAATATTATTAGTTTTAAATTAGACCACTTTAATAATGAAACCGAGTTTATTCAAACAGAAATTTTATTTAGCTTATTAAAACCATATGAGTTATCAACATCTTGTATAAAAGAGATTCTTAAAAAGATTAATGCCTCAAAAACAAAAATAGTTTCGGATATCAATAACGATTTAGTATTTATAAAGGAATATGGAACAATTAATTTTATTCCAAAAAAAGAAATCCCTGGTGAATTTTACTTAAAAATAACAAAACCAGGTACTTATCAATTACCTAATAATAAAGTACTTATTGTCGATAAAAATAAATGTTATTTAAACCCATCAAAAGATGAAATGTGGTATAATATACCAGAATTGCCGTTTATTGTAAGAACAAGAAAAGACGGTGATACAATAAAACTTCCTGGGGGAACAAAAACAATAAGTAATTATCTTACAGATAAAAAAATATCACAAGTTGAGAGAATGAAAATATTATTAATTTGTGATGGAAACAATAAACCAATATATATGATTAAGTAAAGGAGAATAATATGGCAAACATGAGAAATCCAATGTCTCGTAAAAGAGGCCTTACTGACTTATTTGTTGTTCTGATCTTGATTTTCGTAATTGTCGGAGTAACAATGTTTGTACTTGGTGGAACAAATGGGGTTGAAGAATTATCTCGTGATGAATTCTTCGAAATCGTTTCTACTGAAAATGTTAAAGAAATTACCATGTCTGGAGTAAGTGGTAGTGGTAACGAAGAAGTATTTACAATTAAAGGTATTTACACTGATGAATATATGAAAGCAAATAAGGTAAAAGGTTTTACCATTGTTTTACCGGTTGAAGATAGACAACTAGTATTAACAATGAAAAATACTGGAACTATTTCTGCGGTAATTAAATCGGCAGATGTTGTTTCTAATTTTAACTTTTTATCTTTACTTGTTACAATTTTACCAATTATATTATTAGTAGTATTTATGGTAATTATGTTTAGAAATAGTGCAAAAGGTAATAATCAAGCCTTTGATTTCGCTAAAAACCGTGCACGTTTAACAAAGAAAACAACAACAACATTTAAAGATGTTGCTGGACTTGACGAAGAAAAAGAAGAAATGGTTGAACTTGTTGACTTCTTAAAAAATCCTCAAAAATACTTTATGATGGGAGCTAGAATTCCTAAAGGGGTATTATTAGTAGGTGCACCAGGAACTGGTAAAACATTACTAGCAAGAGCTGTTGCTGGAGAAGCAGGAGTTCCATTCTACACTATTTCTGGTTCTGACTTCGTAGAAATGTTCGTTGGGGTTGGGGCTAGCCGTGTTCGTGATATGTTCAAAACTGCTAAAGCAACTGCACCATGTATCATTTTCATCGATGAAATTGACGCAGTAGGACGTCAAAGAGGTGCTGGTCTTGGTGGAGGACATGATGAAAGAGAACAAACATTAAACCAATTATTAGTTGAAATGGATGGATTTAGTGGTAACTCTGGTATCATTGTTATGGCTGCAACAAACCGTGCTGATATTTTAGACCCAGCATTACTTAGACCTGGTCGTTTTGACCGTCAAATCACAATCAGTAAACCTGATTTACTTGGAAGAGAAGCAATCCTTAAAGTTCATGGAAAAAACAAAAAATTCTCAAAACGTGTTAATTTTACTGATGTAGCAAAACGTACTCCTGGATTTAGTGGAGCCGACTTAGAAAACTTACTAAATGAAGCTGCATTACTTGCTGCAAGAGAAAACTGCAAAGAAATTAAAATTTACCACATTGACGAAGCAATTGACCGTGTAATTATGGGACCTGCTAAAAAATCTCGTAAATATACTGAAACTGAAAAAGCTTTAGTTGCATACCATGAAGCAGGACATGCAATTATAGGTTTAAAACTAAAGAAAGCACAAAAAGTTCAAAAAGTTACAATTGTACCTCGTGGTCAAGCTGGTGGATACAACTTAATGACTCCAGAAGAAGAAAACTTCTTTGCGACAAAAGAAAGCTTAACAGCCGAAATTACAGGACTTCTTGCGGGACGTATTGCTGAAGAACTTGTTTTCAATCAAATGTCAACTGGAGCTCACAATGACTTCCAAAGAGCAACAGCCATCGCTCGTGCAATGGTTGCTGAATATGGTATGAGTAGTTTAGGACCTGTTCAATATGAACGTGAAACTGGATCAGTATTCTTAGGTCGTGACTACATGAAAGAAAAGAATTTCTCAGACCAAGTAGCTTTAGAAATTGACCGTGAAGTAAGAAAAATAATTGATGAATGCTACAAACAAGGTGAAGCTTTATTAAAAGAACATCGTTCATTACTTGACCTTATTGCGATGCACTTAGTTGAAATTGAAACATTAACAAGAGAAGATATCGATGAACTTGTAAATAATGGTCAACTTGCATGGTGGGAAAAGAAAAAAGCCAAAATGCAACAACCAACAATTGAAGTTGCACCGGTTGATGTAGAACCAATTGTAATAAAAGAAGATAATAAACCACTTGAATAATTATGAGATTAGATAAATATTTAAAAGTATCTAGATTAATTAAACGTAGAACTCTTGCGAAAGAAGCAAGTGAAGCGGATCGTATATTAGTAAACGATAAACCAGCTAAGCCTTCCAAAGAGTTAAAAATCGGTGATTTAATTACAATTAATTTTGGTAAAAAATCACTAGTGGTTAAAGTAACAAGTTTAAAGGAATCAACTAAAAAAGCTGATTCAGAACTAATGTATGAATTTATTAGTGAAGAAACAAGAACAGCCTAAAAAGGCTGTTCTTTTAACCCCTAATTTAGTTGACAAGAAAAGAAATATATTTTATAATTAATTAAAGTATAAAAAAACAAAAAAAGGTTAAAAATAAAAAAGGAAATATTATGAAAATTATTTTGGCATCAAACTCTCCTAGAAGACAAGAAATTATAAAAGAAGCAAATATTAATTATGAAATTATACCCTCTAAAGTAGATGAAATATTTAATCACAATATAAGCATTGAAGAAGCAGTAATGGATTTAGCTCATCAAAAAGCTAAAGATGTGAGCGATAAACTTACTTATGAGGCTTTAGTTATTGGAGCTGATACAATTGTTGTTATTAATAATGAAGTATTAGGGAAACCAAAAGACTATAATGATGCTAAAAGAATGCTTAATTTGCTCCAAAATGATGTTCATCAAGTGCTAACAGGAGTGTCATTGATTAAAGGAAATAAAACATTAAACTTTTATGAAAAAACAGAGGTTTATTTTAAACCAATGACAGATGCTGATATTGAAAGATATATTGAAGAAGAAAATGTTTATGATAAAGCTGGATCATACGCTATTCAAGGAGAAGCGATGAAATATATTGATCATATTGAAGGAGATTATTATAACGTAATAGGACTACCTATTAATCGCTTATTAGAAGAAATGAAAAAAATATAAGGAGGACAAATGAAAAAGTTATTAAAATTTATAATTGGCGGACTTGCTTGTTTAATTTTGTTAATGTATTTAGTTTTACCATTTGTAAAGGTGGGAGAAGAAAGTTATAATTTTTTCACTTATATTGGATATATATTTACTAACATTTCTCTTGCTTTAAAAAATACTACTTTCAATTCGATTGAGATGTTACATACGGTTGTAGCTTGGTTATTAATTTTAGTAATTGTGGTAGCTCCAATATTATGCTTAATTACAGTAGCTGTAAAAGGAGTATTTAGTGGGCTTCTAACAAAAAGAGATTTAAAGGTTGTATCAGCTGAATTATTATCGTTTGTATTTTCGGGTTTCTTAATTGGATTTAGTTATTATCTAGTCTATAAATATACTTTGTCATATGAAGCAAATCAATTACAGATAGAAATGGTTAAAATAGCATGTTCAAGTGTATGGCAACCATTATTATATATTTCTGCATTTGGTTCTCTTGCTTTAGCGGGAATGACAGTATATGCTAATAGCATGAAGAAAAAGAAAGAAAAAGAAGAAGAATAAATAATCTGTAACATAATTTTCAAATTATAAATGTATTTTGTAACATAATTTAAAAACCTCATCTTAAAAGATGAGGTTTTGCTTTATTATAGTTTACTGATAAATGCTTTGTATCCTAAGTAAGCTTCATATACGTCTACTTTAGATACAATTTCCATTGGTGCATGCATATTAAGAACTGCGATACCAGCATCAATAACATTCATATTGTAGTTACCTAAGATATAGGCGATAGTACCACCACCACCTTGGTCTACTTTACCAATTTCAGCAGTTTGGAAGTGAACATTTTCTTCATCCATAACTTTTCTAATTTCGGCCATAAATTCAGGCATTGCGTCATTACATCCACTCTTACCACGAGAACCAGTATATTTGTTGAAACAAATACCATTTCCTAAATAAGCAGTGTTTTTAGATTCTGTAACACCTGGGAATAAAGGATCAAAACCAACTGAAACGTCACTAGATAACATCTTAGTGTTTTCTAAAGCATGACGAACCTTTAATTCACTATATGTATCAGTTAAGTTTACTAGTTCAGCAACAACATTTTCAAACCATTTAGATTGAGCACCTGTTGCACCAATTGAACCAACTTCCTCTTTATCAACTAAAATAGCACAAGTTGTATACTCACATGCAGGAGTATCTAAAACAGCCATTAATGAAGTATATGCACAAACTCTATCATCGTGTCCATATCCAGCAACCATGCTGCGATCTAGTCCATAGTCACGAGCTTTTCCTGCAGGAACGATTTCTAGTTCAGCACTTAAGAAATCTTCTTCATCAAAGTCATATTTTTCTTTTAATAATTTTAAAACATTAGCTTTAACAGCATTCTTTTCTTCACCTTCTAAAGGCATACTACCAAGAGTTACATCTAAAGCTTCACCTTCAATAACTTTAGCAGCTGTTTTTTGCATTTGATCACCAGATAAATGGATTAATAAATCACTAATTCCAACTACTGGATCATTTTCGTCATCACCAATTACTACATCAATAACACTTCCATCTTTTTTACATACAACTCCGTATATTGCAAGAGGGATAGTAACCCATTGATATTTTTTAATACCACCATAATAGTGAGTATCCATTAAACAGAAGTTATTAGATTCATATAAAGGGTTTTGTTTAACGTCAATTCTTGGTGAATCGATATGAGCACCTAATACTCTTAAACCGTCTTCAACTTTGTTTTTACCAATAACCATAACAGCAACGTTTTTACCTTTATTAGTAACGTATACTTTATCACCAGTTTTTAAAGTATCAAATTCTTTTAAGTTTTTAAATCCTTTAGTTTCTGCTAAACGAACAGCTTCATTTACACAAGCTCTTTCAGTTTTACCAACACTAATAAAATGTTTATATTCTTCATTAAAAGCCATTACTTGTTGTAAAGCTTCACCAGAATATTTTTTCCATGCGTTCTTTGCGTACATAAAATCATCTCCTAACTTTTAAATATTATAACACGAAAAATTTTGTTTAAACTAATATTTGCTTTTATTTAGATTTCTTTGCTAAATCAATTAATTCTTCTTTGCTAAAATCATACTCATTACCACAGAAATGGCATACAGTATGAGCGTGACCATCTTTTTCAATAATATCATCAAGTTCTTCACGACCTAAAGAAATAAGTCCACGTTCAAAGCGTTCTTTACTACATTTACATTTAAAAGTAACAGGAACTGTTTCTAAGATTTTAACAGATTCTCCCGCAATTTCCTTCACGATGTCAGTTGGAGTCATTCCATCAGCTAACATTTGACTGATTGGAGGAAGCTCTTTAATTCTTGCTTCAAGCAAATCGATAACTAAATCGGGAGTATTTGGTAGTAATTGAACAATAAATCCTCCTGATGAAACAGCAACATTTTCTTCATTAACTAAAACACCAAGGGCTACTGCTGATGGCACTTGTTCACTAACAGAGAAGTAGTAAGCAAAATCTTCACCAAGTTCCCCATTAATAATTGGAATACTACCAATAAATGGTTCTTTTAGTTTTAAGTCTTTAATAACGCTAATAAATCCACTTTGACCAACAGTTGCTTTAACGTTTAATTTATTGTTATCAACATATTCAAAATGACAATGTGGGTTTTCACAGTATGCTCTTACATTTCCATGAGCATCACTATCGGCCATAATTAAGCCGATTGGCCCATCACCATCTACTTTAACAGTAATTGTTTCTTCAAGTTTTAACATTGAACCCATCATCACTGTTACATTCATTACACGTCCTACTGCAGCAAGGGCACTAGGATAATAATTTAATCTTTTTCCAATTGTGTTTAATGCTTCTGTTGATGAAACAGCATAGATTCTTACACAATCATCAAAAGCTAATGCTTTTACTAAATAATCATTCATATCATCATACCTCTTATATGTATATTATTATACCATTATTAACCAAAAAATACAAGAATAAGAATATTTAAGAAAAAAATAAAAAATTTATCAATAAAAATTACTAAAATATTGTTATATTATATATTAAAGAAAACAAGGAGGTGTATTAAATATGAATAAAAAAGTGATTATTGTCACAATAATTTTGTTGTTAGGAATAGGGCTTTGTAGTTGTGGTACTTATTCTATTAGTGATGCAAGAAAAGAAGCAGTTGAGGTTTTAAAATACACCCCCAAAGATATGAATATTGTAGGTAAATTTGGAGAAGGTTTTGTTGTTGATATAACCGATTATTTATGGGAAGGTGGCGAACTAGAAATTGATGGCTATGTTATCCCTTATTCTGGTTTCGGCAGTGAAGTATTATATATTGTTGATGGGAAAAGCTTATCTTTAGCAAGTGCATATTATTTCGGTTATCTAGCAAGTGAAGATTTGTATACAATAAGAGAAAGATATCTTGAAAATGATAGAGACATTGATGTTGATTATCCTTTAATAGATCCTTATCCTAATTTGAAAAGATGCATACATAAACCAGGAAACTGGAAAATAACAAAAGAAGCAACATGTAAAGACGATGGAGAAAAGATATTAGAATGTAAAAAATGTGAAAAAGTTCTAAAAACTGTTTCACTAGTTAACCTTCCTCACGATTATATTGATGGCAAATGCATGATGTGTGAGGAAAAAGAATATGTTTATGTTGATAGTTATGAAGATGCTCCAGTTGATATGACAGGATTCTATGGAACATATATTGTCGATGGAAAAAATGAACGCACAATATCAGTATTTGGAGTGAAAAATGAAGAGTATAATGAAAAAGATTATTCTTGGTATACTTTTAGTTGGTGGAGAGAAGAAAACAAAAATATTAAGAAAGATTTAGATTTATTATATTTAATGAGTAATGATACGGTTATAAAAGTACAATACAAAACAACACATCCAAATATTGGAAATATAATATCAACAACTGATTTGTTAAGTGCTTATTTAGAGGGAATAATTAATAAAAATATCTTCATAGAAGTACGAAATAAAATAGCAGAAGAAAATAAAGTAGGTAATTACATATATGAACATTATGAAGATATGAAATGGTATGCTACAAATTATAAAGAAAGTTATTTAGATTTTGTTAATTATATTCAAAATAAAGATAAGAGTAATGAAATCTTTCTTGATGTTGTAAAACATTTTAATAAAACTACTAGTCCAAGTTTTAATTTCTATAATAAATATAACGATTATTACGTAGGGGTTGCATGTAATGAATTAGAATATCCAGAAAAAGAAACTATTGTAAGAGTAGTAGGAAAAAAATTTGAATTAGGATCACATTGTAAATTAGTAGTATTTAATGAAGAAAAAATATATGATTTAAAAACGGCTTATTATAAAGGTATTCTTTCAGAAGAAGATATTAAAGAAATATATGAATTTCATCAATTTGAAATAAATGACTAAAGAAGGCTTAAGCCTTCTTTTTTAAAAAATAAAAAAGTGTGAAAATTCACACTTCAATATTACTATTCTTCTTCGTCTTCTAATCCAACAATATTGTGGAATAAATCTTGAACATCATCAACATCATCTAACATAGCTCTTAAACGGTTGAATTGATCAATTTCTTTTTGGTCTGTTAAAGTTACAGTAGTTTGAGGAACATATGTAACAACGTCTTCCACAAATGTTAAATCAGGTTTTGCAGCTGTTAAAGCATCGCGTACTGCTTGATAATCATTGCTATTAGCATAGATAGTAATGAATCCATCTTCTTCGAATAAATCAGCGATATCAAAATCAGCTACTGCTTCAAATGCTTCATCTTCACTTAATCCTTCGAATGTGAATACCGCATAGTAATCAAACATATGTCTAACGCATCCAGCAACTCCAAGTTTTGCTCCACATTTATTTAAAGCCGTTTTAACAGCAGTTAAAGTACGGTTTTCATTATCAGTTAAACATTCAATGATTAACATACTGTTATTAGGTCCGAAACCTTCATAACGAACTGGTTCGTAACTTTCAGTACTTCCACCTTTTGCTTTTTCAATTGCTCTTTTAATAGTATCAGCATTAACTTGTTCACGTTTTGCTTTTTCAATCATCGCACGTAATTCTAAGTTGGCATCTGGATCAGGTCCACCTTTTTTAGCGATCATATAAATAGTACGGCTATATTTGTTATTTAATTTAGATTTGGCAGCGGCAGTTTTAGCCATAGATGCTGCACGCACTTCATGCGCTCTTCCCATAATAACACTCCTCTCTATTAATTCGTCATATATTATAACATAAAAGGCTAAAAAAATAAAGTGATATGTTCAAATTTGTATGTCTTTCTATATTTATTGCATAAAATTTAAAAATTTGGTAAAATAAATATACGTGAGGTGCTTTATGAATATATATGAAGATTATAATGCCTATATGGTAGATATGAAAGAATTAATAAAAAGACTTGAAGAAACAAATTCTGGTGTATATGTATTATTAGAAGATGTACTAAAGGTAACAAAATATATTTATTCGGAACATGAAAAAGGATCTAAATTAGAAGATGTTTTAGAAGAAATATTTGAAGCAGGATATGGATATTTATCAAATGTTTTAAGTGATTTAAATATTATGTATCAAGATTATTTTGCTTCTAACATAGATTTATTTAATTACTATGCTCCATTAATTGTTTATAGTATTTATTTAGAAGATTATCGTTGTCATTTACAAGCTGAAGAATTGTTAACAGAAGAACGTGAAGAATTTATTAAAAAAGTTGAAGAAGAAGTAGATAATGTTCTAGCTAACAAATTACCATTTGATATGGAAATGATAGATGCTTGGGAAGAACGTATTTTAAATATTGCTCCTAAAGGGGATAAGTTTGAACCAGTATATATCATTTATTCAATGATTGTTGAAGAATTAAGATTAATTTAAAAAGATTTAGGGGGATAATAATATTATGAAAAAAATTATAGTATTAGTATTATTATTAATATTAAGTATATGCTTAAGTGGATGTAAAAAAGATATATATGTTGATACCTTATCAGAAGAAAAAAGAAATGAAATAATTGATGCTGCTTCTATAAAGTATGAGAAAGAAAGAGAACAAATAAAGATTGACTGCTTTTTTGGAGGTTTTAATGAAGCCTATGTAGTAGTATTAAATTACCCTGTTGCATTAGGTAGTAGTGATTATACAGAAGTAGTATTAGGTTATGAATTTATATATTATCCTAGATACGGAATAAAAAGGCCAATAGATGTATATTTTGATAATGATTTTTATAGTTTACAAGAGGCAATAGATAATAAAATTATTAATGAAGATAATTTAAAAACTATTAAAGAAAATTTTGATAAATATTGGTTAAATTATGAAAAAGAATTCTTCAAAATAACAGATGAGTTAAAAGAAGAAGGATTAACTGAAGAAATATATTTAGAATTAAGAGAAGCTATTCCCAACTATCAAGTATTAAAATATCTTGGTGAATATAATGGGGCACATGTTGCGTATTATTCTAATTTTAAACAACAAGCAGGCGGTCATTATTTAGTAGAAATGTTAGATTATTTTGTTTATGAAGCTGATGCACAGCGTTGTATTAGGGTAATATATGATGGTAAACATTATACACAAGAAGAAGCCTATGAAAAGGGTATTATAACTTATGATGATTTGGTAGAAATATTTGTAAGTTATTATGGTTATTCCCCAATTGGAATTACCTTTACTGATGATGTTTTGACTAGACAAGCAAAAAGAAATATCATAAAACAATATTTTGATGAAGTACTTAGTATAGAACATCCAGATATTACATGGGAATTATGGACTTTAGATGATTTAATGATTTATGATGATGTAAAGAATATATATGGTGATTCAATATATTTACAAATATGGGCTTCGCTTCCAGAACAAAATAATCAGTATTATAAAGAAATATCAGGGATTACTTTTAAGTTTTGTGAAGATACAAGATACATTGTATATAATGATAATAAATCATATACTCTAAGTGATGCATATAATCAAGGTATAATTGATAAAGAAACACTAGAAAATATATATAATGATTGGTTTAAAGAATAAGAAAAGGTCCTAAGCATTAAGCTTAGGGCCAATTTTTATTGTTTATTTCTCATATGTGGGAATAGTAATACATCACGAATAGTGTCAGTTCCTGTAAGTAACATAACTAAACGGTCAACACCAATTCCAATACCACCTGTTGGAGGCATACCATATTCTAAAGCTTCTAAGAAGTCGTAATCCATATCGTTAGCTTCGTCGTTACCTAAATCACGTTCTTTTAATTGGTTAACGAAACGTTCTTTTTGGTCGATAGGGTCATTTAACTCAGTATAGGCATTAGCATATTCTTTACCATTAATGAATAATTCAAAACGGTCAGTAAATCTAGGATTTTCTGGATTTTTCTTAGTAAGTGGACTAATTTCGATTGGGTGTCCATATAATAGAGTTGGTTGAATTAATGTTTTTTCAACATATTCTTCAAAGAATAAGTTAATGATATGACCAACTGTTTGTTGGTGTTTTGGAACTTCGATATTATGTTCTTTAGCAAGCTTCATAGCTTCTTCATCATCAGTAATATTCCAGAAGTCAATTCCAGTAATATCTTTGATTGCGTCTATCATATGAAGACGTTTAAATGGAGCAGCTAAACTAATTTCATTACCACAATAAGTAATTTCAGTAGTACCGATTACATCTTTAGCTAGTCCTGAAATTAATTCTTCAACTAAATTCATCATATCAGATAAATCACCATATGCAAGGTATGCTTCAACTGTAGTGAATTCTGGATTGTGAGTTGCATCCATTCCTTCGTTACGGAATAATCTACCGATTTCATAAACTGCTTCCATTCCCCCAACGATTAAACGCTTTAAGTGAAGTTCAGTTGCGATACGAAGATAGAAGTCCATATCTAAAGCGTTATGATGAGTAACGAATGGACGAGCACTTGCACCACCTAGGATTGGGTTTAAAACTGGAGTTTCAACTTCTACGAATCCACGTCCATCTAGATAGTTTTGAATTCCTCTAATAATTCTAGGACGAGCAAAAGCATTTTTTCTTGCTTCATCATTCATAATTAAATCTAAATAACGTTTACGACGAGCTTCCTCTTTATCTTGTAATCCATGGAATTTTTCAGGAAGTGGTTTTAAGGCTTTAGTAAGGTGAGTGTAAACAGATGCACGAACACTTAATTCACCTGTTTGAGTTTTCATAACTGTACCTTCAATACCAACGATATCTCCAATATCAGATACTTTAAATAATTCGTATTGTTCTTCACCTAACGCATCAAGTTTTAAGAAAATTTGAATTTTACCATATCTATCTTGGATATGCATAAATCCAATTTTGCCTTGACGACGTTTAGTCATAATACGTCCGGCAATTTTAACAACCACATTTTTTTCTTCTAATTCTTCTTTAGTTGCTTCAGCATATTCATCTTTAATAGATTGTGAATTTGCTGTTCTTTCATATCTACTTCCAAAAGGGTCGATACCTTTTTCTTGTAAATCTTTCATTTTGTTACGACGAACAATCTCTTGTTCAGTTAAGTGTAATTCTTGATCCATATTAGCACCTCTTTCCTTGCTTATTATACCACAAAGATCAAAAAAAGTCGTATCTTTTACTAATATAATTAAAAAAATACATATTTTAAAGAATAAATATATATACTTAAACAGGAGGTATATATGAATAGCGAACAAAATAACAGTACAGTAACTTTAAAAAACCGTAAAAATCTAGAAATTAAAGGGATAAAAAAACTAGAAAGTTTAAATCCAAATGAGTTTTATATTATTACAAATTTAGGTGATTTACTTGTCAGAGGTGAAAATCTAGAAATGAGAGAACTAGATATGGATAAAGGTAATCTATGGATAAGTGGTCTAATTTATTCTTTAGAATATATTGAAGAAGTAAGTACAAAAAAGAATAAACAAAATATTTTAGGAAAAATATTTAAATGATCTATGAAACAAAAGAAGAATTTAGAATCATAGTATATTTAATTGGATATGGTATATTTCTAATTAGTAGTTATGATACAATGTATTATTTTATTAAAAATATAAATAAGTGGATAAAAAGATTTATTTTATTAAGCTATATGGTAAGTATGCTTTTATTTAGTTATGAGTTTTCTTATCAATTAGCATCAGGATATATACCAATACATTTTGTTTTATTTCTAATAATTGGTATAATAATATATATATTAATGCGTAAAATATACATTGAAGGATTAAGTATATTTAAAGATATATATATTAAATTAAGACAACCTGTTATCAAAACATTAGTGTTTTTGTTTTATCCAAGAATGATTATTAAATTAATTAAAGGTATATTTTTAACTATAAAAGGGTCTTTTAAAAGATTTTTCAATGCCCTTTTGGAAAAAAATAAAAAAATGGAATAATAAATTATCAAAATGATTTACAAAATCAAAAAGATGTAGTATAATATTATAGCAACTGAATGATAGTTTATAAATTCCAGTTCATGGAGGGGTAGCGAAGTGGCTAAACGCGGTGGACTGTAAATCCACTCTCTCCGAGTTCGATGGTTCGAATCCGTCCCCCTCCACCATTCTTTTATAGGCCTTTAGCCAAGCGGTAAGGCAACGGACTTTGACTCCGTCATTTCACTAGTTCGAATCTAGTAAGGCCTACCATACTATGAAATATTAATGTCGATACTTTATCGGCATTTTTTTGTTTTTTGGTGTTTAATCACATTGAATGGATGTGAGTAAACTTAAAGAGACATAGTCCGTTATAGATATTAAAACAGATTAGGTTTACCTATATTCAAGAATTTGTGTCATATTTGTAGTAGTTTTTAAATTTTCTAGAGACATTTTATCTTTTAATAAATTAAGGGGATTTAAATAAATAAAATAGCTAAATATATTGAAATTTATAATTAATTATGATACACTATTAGTAGGAAAGTAGGAATTTCCAACAGTGAGGACATTATGATTATTGAATTAAGAAAGAAGTCATAAATCACTTTACCAAAGGAAATTGTAAAAAATTTAAATTTACAAGAAGGAGATAAATTTGAGGTATCAATTGAAAATGGAAACATTAAATTAGAGCCTGTAGCAGTGTACCCCAAAGAGTATATCTTAAAATTAGCAGAAGAAATTCAAGTATTAAGAGAGGATCCTAAATTTGAATATAATACATTTGACAATGTAGATGATTTATTAAAGAGTCTTAAAGATGAAAATAAGGAGTAGGTTATGTATAAATTAGCATATACCGAAAGATTTAAGAAAGCATTTAATAATCTTACTAATAATGAGCAAGTTCAGTTTCAAAAGAAAATGAAATTATTTATAGAAAATGTATTACATCCATCACTTAGAACGAAAAAAATTAAAGGGCAAAAAGATCTTTATGAAAGTAGCATTAATATGGATATTAGAATAATATGGTATTTTGAAAATGAAGAACTAATAATATTAGTTGATATTGGTCATCATGATATATTAAAAAATTTTAATTAAGTGAATTATATTGCCATTTGTTTATAAAAAATATATATTGTGGCAGTTAGGAATACTATGAAATATCAATGTTGTCGAAAGACAACATTTTTTCTATTGTTTTTGAAAAGTTTATGAATAAAGACTTCTTTTGATTGTCAAAAAGTGTAAGATATGTTATAATAAATTTAAGAGGTGTTTTTATGACAACAGCAATCGAATATTTACAAGCTTTAGAAGAAGAATTAAAATATTTGCCAGCTAAAGATGTAAGAAAAGTTATTCAAGTATATCAAGAAAAAATTAATAATGCTTTAGATTATGGAGAAAAAATCGAAAAAATTTTAAAAGATTTGCCAACTCCAGCTGAGGTTGCTAAAGGAATATATGATAGTAAGAAAGTTAATTATTTAACAAAACGACAAAAGGAATACCGTCGCAAAGAATTAGTTAATGGTTTTACATCGTTAATTTTGGCTGTAATTGTTATTTTAACATTTATTGGTATTATTGGATATTTAGGTATCATTTCTATTAATATGTTAAGTATAATTCCTAAATTTAATGCACAAGATAAAATTATCATGAGTGGTTTTGTAATTAGTTATTTTATAGCCATGATAGTTGTTATTGTATATCTATTTGATTTAGGATGGTTTATTGCTTCATTCTTATTAGGTAAGTTTTTAGATATTTTTAAAGAACCAATTATTAAAGCGGAAACGCTTCAAGACTTTTCAATAACTGGCTTCTTTGATAAAATTACCAAAAAGAAGAGCTTTCTTGGTAAAGTTCTTTTAGTGTTAGGACTTATAATGGTTGTTTTTGGTGCAACAAGTGTAGTTAGTGATGGATATCTAAATCGTTCATTTAGCGATAACGTTTCGTTAGATAATAAAGAAGAAGTGCTTGTTGATAGTAGTGTTGAGACTGTTGTTTTAGATAACTTAGTTGCTAAAGTAACAATTCAAGAGGGTAGCGAGTTTAAGATTATTAAACATTCGGAGTTTGAACGTTCATTTAAAACAACTGTTGAAAATAACGTTTTAACAATTTCTTTTGATCAAAAACAAAGTTACGATTTCTTAGGACTTCTTAATGAACCAACAATTGTTGTTATTATTGAAATACCAAGTGATTTAACTAAGAGTGTTGATTTAAAGTTAAATAATGGACAAGTTACGGTTAATAAAGTAAATCTTGATAAATTAAATGTTACGTTATCAAGTGGAAACCTTACTTTAAAAGATGCGAATATAAATAGTTTTACATATACTACAGATGATGCCCAAACAAATAGTAATAATTGTGAATACAAAGAAGTATTATTTGAACTTAATCAAGGTCGTTTTGCTAGTAGCGAAGATTATTATCAAAATGCGAATATTACTAATGGTTCAGGTGAAATCGCAATTAAAAACAATAAATTCGATAATTTAAAACTTAAAAATATTAGCGGAACAGTGGTTGTAAATCAAACAGAAATTAAAATGTACGATTATACTGCAGTTGCTTCTATTTTAACAATGAGTGAAATAGATTCTGAATACTTTAATTTAACATCAACTAATTCATCTCAATTTACGATGGAAGATTTAGAAGCAAAATTATTTACTTTTGATTTAAATACTGGGTATATAAATATTAGTAAAATAGTAGGAGATATAAATATTGTTAAATCTTTAAGTAATATTACCTTAGATGAACTTGTTGGTGATGTAAATGGAACAGTTGAAGCATCAACACTTGCGGTGTATAACTCTATTTTTGATAATCTAAAAGTTAATTTAACGGGATGTAATTTAGATTTAGATGGTGTTACAATCAAGAATATTGATATAACAGCAACTAAAACACAAAGTATTTTCTTAGACGTATATAGTGATAAAATTAATTTAGAATTTAATAATAGTAACTTAGAATATTATAACAATACTACTAAACCAGTTGGTGACATATATATTAAAGGCGTTAACAGTAAATTTGACATTAAAGAAACGGTTAAATATGCTAGTTTAGTGGAGGAATAATGAAAAAGGTATTAGGTTATATTTTATCAGTTATGGGAATAATTGGTTTTGTTAGTTTATATTTTTTAATGGTATTATTTAAAGAAAGTCCCGCAATTGGTTATATTGTTATGGGAATAGGATATATTGTGGTAACGGTATTTATTATAGGAGTTAGATTAATAGTAAAAAGAAAAAAGCAGGCTTAGCCTGCTTTTAACCTTTTATACCGGGAGTAGTTAAATTTTCATTATGAACAATATTATCTACTTTTTCTTTATCTAATAATTTTAATGTAACAATTACCTCAGGAATTGCACGTTCTTCATTCTGAGCAATAGATACAACTTCACAAGCTTTTTCATATCCAATATGAGGTATGAATGCCGCAATAATACTATTACTCTTCATTAAATTATCAAAACAAATTTCTTTATTAACCGTTAATCCTTCTACACAACTTTCTCTAAATGTTCTTACACATCTTCTAATTAAAGTTAAAGCTTCAAATAAAGAGTAAAGAATAATTGGTTGGAATGGATTATACTCAAGTTGAGCTGCTTCAACGGCGTAAGCAATAGTTGTATCTGTTCCATAAACAAAATATGCAACTTGGTTAACAACCTCTGGAATAACAGGGTTGTTTTTTTGAATATTTAAAGTAGAAGATAACTGAATTACTGGTAAACTAATTTCTTTCAACATATCTAAAAGTCTAAAGTCGCTAGCAATTTTTGATAAATCAACTGCTAAAGAACGAATAGCCCCACTCATTGATAGAAATGAATCTAAATTGTAAGTTGTTTCAATTAAGTTCTTAGATATTTTAAATTCTTCACTAGTATATTTATTAATATAAAATACAACTTTTTTAGCATATTTAGTATCAGTGCTTAACCCTGTACCAATAAGGTTAGCTCCCATATTTAGTTCATACATTCCTTGTAAAGCTTGTTCAATTCTTTTATAGTTTTTAGAAACAGTATAAGCATATGCTTGGAATTGTTGGCAACAAGTCATTGGAACCGCTTCTTTAAGGTGAGTTCTGCCAATTCTTAAAACATTTTGATATGCTTCCTTCTTATCTAAAAATGCATTTTGCAATTTTTTAAGTTCAACTAGTAATTTTTTTGTCATTCTCACAGCCGCTATTTTCCCTGATGTTTGAATTACATCATTTGATGATTGACCAAAGTTTACATGATCTAATGGGTGAATATATTCATATGTACCACGTCCTCCACCAAGCATTTCGTTGGCACGATTAGCGATAACTTCGTTGGCATTCATATTCATTGATATACCCCCACCACCTTGAATTAGGTCAGTGAGGAATTGACCGTGAAGACGACCATTTAATATTTCATCACAAGTAAGAATAATAGCTTTTGCTTGTTTATCTGTTAAAATTTTACTATCAGCATTAGCTTTTGCTGCAGCTTTTTTCACAACAGCAAGACCTTTAATCATTTGACGATTAAGACCTTTTTTAGTAATTCCAAAGTTTTCTTTTCCACGTAAAGTGTGAATTCCGTAATAGGCATCTAGTGGTAATTCTTTTTCTCCAATCAAGTCTTTTTCAATACGTACTCTCATAAAGCGATTCCCCTTTCTTCAAAAATTAACCATTAAAATAATATCATAAAAAAGCAAAATAGTAAAATAAAGTGATATTGATAATTTTAAAATCATAAAATGAATTGGTGATATAAATGATCATGAAAGTATCGAAATCAAATAGAGTTTTTGGTGATGTATATATAAGTGGATCAAAAAATGCGGCTATGCCATGCATATGTGCCGCACTACTAACAAAAAAGAAAGTTATTTTAAGAAATATACCAGATATTGATGATGTAAATAATTTAATTAGGATTATAAAAGGGCTTGGAGTATATATAAAAAGGAAAGATGATGTATTAATTATTAAAGCAAGACGTCTTAAAACCAAGATAACTAGTGATCTTGTTGAAAAACTTAGGGGTTCGTATTATCTTATGGGGTCGATTCTTTCAAGAAAAAAGAAAATTAAAACCAAATATCCAGGAGGATGTTCTTTTTGTGATAGACCAATCGATTACCATTTAAAAGGTTTTGAAGAGATGGGTTATAAAATAATTAGTAATGATCACGATCTTGAAATTAAAGAGGTTAAAAGAGTAGCTAAAAAAATTACTTTTCCCCAAGTATCGTTAGGGGCAACCATTAATATAATACTCATTGCCTCATCCATCAAAGAAGAAACTATTATTACTAATCCATCACTCGAGCCTGAGGTTTTATGTGTAATTGACATGCTTAAACAAATGGGAGTAAAAATAGAACTAAAAAATAATCAGTTATATATTAATAAGGAAACGAAATTAAAAGGAGTTGACTACCGAATTATTAATGATAGGATTGAAGCTGGCAGTTATTTGTTTTTGGCATCAGCCATTCCTAATAGTAAAATAACCCTTCATAATGTTAATGTAAAAGAATTAGAAACAGTAATTATTGCTGCGAGAAGAATAGGGACAAAGATTACTAAATTAAAAGACGCTCTTATTGTAGAAGGTAGTAAAAATATAAAAAGAACCAATATTTTAATTGGGCCTTATCCTTTTTTTCCAACTGATTTGCAACAAATAATTAGTGTTGTTTTAACAAAAGCCGATAGAACTTCAATTATTGAAGATCCAATATTCCCAAACCGCATATCTTTAGTGAATGAATTAAAGAAAATGCATGCGGATATAAAGATGGAAAATAATCAAATTATAATTAAAAAAAGTACATTAATAGCAGCCAAAGTTAAAGCAACTGATTTAAGATGTGCATTTGCTTTAATTGTTGCGGGAGCAATTGCTGATGGTAGTACATATATATATAATATTGATTATTTGTTTAGGGGTTATGTAAATCCAGTTGAGAAACTAAAAAAAATAGGTATTCATGTGCAATTAATCTAATTGTTTGCTATAATATATATAAGAGGTGTTTTGTATGGAAATAGTAGCTTTAGTTGTTAACATTGCATTCATTGTCTTGCTCATTGTTGCTTTAGTTTTAGGATTTATAAAAGGGCTCTGGAGAAAATTATATTCTTTAGTCGGGCTATTTATTGGATTAATATTAATTTTTATTTTCTTAAATCCAGTATCTAATGCCTTGGCTAATACGAATATTGGTTTTTTAAATGGTTCATTAACCGACTTTATTATTGATATAGTTCAAGATGAACTATATGAAGGAAAGGTAATAAGTCCTGATTCAGCAACTTATACCTTATGTTTAGGCCTTGCTAAAACAGCTGGAAAACTAGTAATTCTACTAGGTGGGATGTTAATTACATTATTGGTTATTACACCTATTTGTAGTTTAGTTTTAAGACTAATCTTTAAAAAGAAAGAACCGGAAAAGAAATTATTTACTCGTTTAGGTGGAATGGGTGTTGCATTTGCGCATTTCTTTGTTGCTGCATTTTTATTGTTGTTACCGGTATTTGGATTAATTAATATCGCAAGTGACTATCAAGAAGTTTTAAATGAAGAACCAGAACTAGTAAGTGCAGTTGAAAAATTAAATGCTAGTGTGCCAAGTTATATGTATAAACTATTTGGTCAAGATACAGCATCAAACGCTTTGGGTGCAGTCACAAAAGTAAAAACAGAAGATGGATATTTAAACATCTTCAGTGATATTAAACACGCAGGGCCTGTTATTTCTGTTTTAGCAACCGCCAATGAGAATACTAGTATACTTGATTTAATTAAAGAAAACCAAGAAGAATTTGTTACATTCTTAACTGAAACAGATAGTTTGGAAGTTATTTATCCAGCTACTATTGAATACTTAAAAGAAACTGATGCTTTAGAAGGATTAATAAGTGTCGAAACCCTTGAACAACTTACATTTGATGTAACAAATGAAGAATTATCATCAACGATTGACGCTGTTATAGAATTTGTGGAAAACTCATCATTTGATACAGAAGATCCAATGACAATTTTAAAAGATGAAAAACTAGCGGAAAACTTACAAACTTTAGGAGATAAATTATCTGAATCACCATATTTAAAGTTTATTTTATATTTATTACAAGATGTAATTAATGGTGTTAAAGAATCATCTGGTGATTTAGGTAAGTTCTTAGGAATTATTAATTTGACAGAAATAGAAAAAGAAGATTTATCAAGCGATTTATATAATTTTGGTAAAATTGTTGAAGATGTAAATGAACTTGGAGTTTTAGAGGGAGAAGCTAATGCTTTAGAACATCCTGATGCGGTTGAAAACTTAATCAATGATACTTTAAATTTATCCCAAGTTAAAGGTCATGAATCAGAAGTTGTAAAAATGTTGCTTGAAGTAAGTGGTTTACTAGAAGAGTTTGAGAAAGCAGGAATAACTTTAAACTTTGAAAATGTTGATTGGGAACAAGAAAAAGTAACTTTAGGATTAATAATTAAAGAAGTAGCTACATTAGAAGAAAAAATTCCTAATTTTGAATTTGGAAATTTAGGAGTTTATCTTCAAGATGATACATATAATCAAGATGTTAGAAATTTAATTAAAACTTTAACTAAATCTCAGTTAATTGATTTTACATTCTTTGTTGATATTTTAGAGAAAGAATTACAAGCAAGTGGTATGATTGTATCAATTGATCGAAATAATCTTCCAGTTGGAGAAGAATGGATTAAAGAGTTAGATTGTATTTTTGAGATTGTTAAATATGCGGAAAGTCTTGGAACAATGTTAGATGATATGGGAACATATACTAAAGAATTAGGAATTGTTTTCGAAAATATTTTCGCATCTAAAATTTTTAATAGTATCGGTTATAGATTGATAAATGAAATGTTCTTGTCAATGCATATTAAACAAGATGCTAAAGATTTAGATATCTCAAAAGTTGTTTCTTGGGAACAAGAAGTAAATGCACTTGATACTTTAACAAAGAAAGTTGAAACGATTGATTTAAAAAATATCACGAAAGAAAACATTAAAGATTTAATCGTATCAGCTACTGGTACTGATGATGTTCCAACCTATATGGCAAGTTTTATTGTTGGAAGTCTTGTTAATGATTACATAAAAGAAGTGTTAACAAGTGAAGCGTATGCAGAATTTATTAAAACTCACAAATTAACTGATCCAGCTGTTTTAAAGGCATCTGTAGATGATATTGTTATTGCTTTAGAATTAAGCAAAGTAGTTAGTGAAGAAACAGATTTCACTAATTTAAGTAAAGAAGAAATTAAAGATATTTGTGATACATATGCATCTATTGATTTAACTAACAATGAAGTGGTTAAAACAGTAATCGATGAAATCATTAAAGCAGAAGAACTTGATATTACTGAAGAAGATTTAGAAAATGTTGATTTTGAAAAAGAAGCTGAGCATTTAGAAGCAATTATGACAGCTGTTTCAAATAATGCCAGTAGCACTGTTATTGATGCTTTAATCGAACAAGCAAAAGAAGATACGGTTTTACTTGCGGAACTTGCAGAAAAGTACTTACGTTAAAAAAAAGTCATTTTGAGGAGTTTTTAACAAAAAAACACCAAAAAGCTCCAAAATATTGGTTGTTTTAAATAAAATATACATAAAAATGGTAAAAAAAGACCATAAAATTTTAAAACACCAAAATTAAAATACTTGACACATATTTATACAAAATGATAAAATATAAATGTGTGGAGAGTATGATATATGAAAAACAAACTCTTCTATCATAGAAGAGTTTTTTGTTTAAAAAAGACACACAAAAATTGACAGGAGGAAAATAATATGAAATTTAAAAAATTAGTTATGATGTTATTATTATTTAGTGTATTAACAATATGTACATTCTATAATAACATTACCAAAGCAGAAGGTGAAACAGAAGAAAAGATATACTGTGATGCTACTATTGATGATGAATTTACTGATAATGAAATCTTAATAGTATTAACAAATGAAGAAAGCTTAAAATTTAGTGAATACACAGTAAATAGTTTTTCTGAAATAAACTGTATAGCTAT